>NZ_CP054699.1:1922142-2242500 GCF_022558445.1 Candidatus Contubernalis alkalaceticus | reverse complement strand
GGAACTGAAACATCTTAGTACCCGGAGGAAAAGAAAACAATAGTGATTCCCTTAGTAGCGGCGAGCGAAGGGGGAAGAGCCCAAACCTGTACCGTGTTAAATCCTGCCGGAGTTGCGGTATAGGGGTTGTGGGGATTGCTTTTTGACTGGCGGCAGCCATTCAGAGGAGTCAAAAACCTTGAGTTTAGTCGAATCTACTGGAAAGTAGAGCCACAGAAGGTGAAAGCCCTGTAGACGAAAAGCCCAAGGCTCCTCAAGCGATTACCCGAGTAGCGCGGGACACGTGTTACCCCGTGTGAATCAGGGAGGCCCACCTCCCAAGGCTAAATACTACCTGGCAACCGATAGCGGAGCAGTACCGTGAGGGAAAGGTGAAAAGCACCCCGGAAGGGGAGTGAAATAGAACCTGAAACCGTATGCTTACAAGCGGTCAGAGCCCTATTGGAGTTTACTCCAAGGGTGATGGCGTACTTTTTGTAGAACGGGCCGGTGAGTTACGATCAGCAGCAAGGTTAAGGCACTAAGTGCCGAAGCCGCAGCGAAAGCGAGTCTTAATAGGGCGACTATTAGTTGCTGGTCGTAGACCCGAAACCGAGTGATCTACCCATGGCCAGGGTGAAGCTCGTTTAAACGCGAGTGGAGGCCCGCACCCACCAATGTTGAAAAATTGGGGGATGAGCTGTGGGTAGTGGTGAAATGCTAATCGAACTCGGAAATAGCTGGTTCTCCCCGAAATAGCTTTAGGGCTAGCCTCAAGATAAAAGAATCGCGGAGGTAGAGCACTGATTGGGCTAGGGGCCCTACAAGGTTACCGATCTCAGTCAAACTCCGAATGCCGCAGATTTGTTTCTTGGGAGTCAGACTATGTGAGATAAGTTTCATAGTCAAGAGGGAAACAGCCCAGACCGTCAGCTAAGGTCCCTAAATTCAGGCTAAGTGGAAAAGGATGTGGAATTGCCCAGACAACCAGGATGTTGGCTTAGAAGCAGCCACCATTCAAAGAGTGCGTAATAGCTCACTGGTCAAGTGATTCTGCGCCGAAAATGTAACGGGGCTAAGCCTGATACCGAAGCTACGGCTTATTGGAGGTTAGAAGTTAGAGGTTGGAAATTGGAAAAAGATTAGAGGTATGAGTTGAGCAGTCAAATTAGACGTTCAGCCGTCAGTATCCCATTAAATATCGCCAAGAATACGATATATTGGGAAAGCAGCTAAAGTGAGCTGATACAAACCTGGCGAAAGATCTAACCTCCAACATCTAACTTCTAACCTCCAGTAGGGGTAGGGGAGCGTTCCATACGCATAGAAGCTATACCGTAAGGAGTAGTGGAGTATATGGAAGTGAGAATGCCGGTATGAGTAACGAAAAGGCGAGTGAGAATCTCGCCCGCCGCAAGCCTAAGGTTTCCTGAGGAAGGTTCGTCCGCTCAGGGTAAGCCGGGACCTAAGCCGAGGCCGAAAGGCGTAGGCGATGGACAACTGGTGGATATTCCAGTGCCACCTTTATCCGTTAATAGCGAAGGGGTGACGCAGGAGGGTAGGTACAGCGCACCGTTGGTTGAGTGCGTCTAAGCGTGTAGGTAGCAGGGATAGGCAAATCCGTCCCTGTGTTGATCCGAGGCGCGATGGGGAGCGAAATTTAAGTAGCGAACTGGCTGAACCCACACTGCCGAGAAAAGCCTCTAGTCAGGATAAAAGGTGCCCGTACCGCAAACCGACACAGGTAGGCGAGGAGAGGATCCTAAGGCGCGCGGGAGAACCCTTGTTAAGGAACTCGGCAAACTAACCCCGTAACTTAGGGAGAAGGGGTGCCCCATTAGGGTGAGAGGACTTGCTCCTTTAGCCTGAAGGGGTCGCAGAGAATAGGCCCAAGCGACTGTTTACCAAAAACACAGGTCTCTGCTAAGTCGTAAGACGAAGTATAGGGGCTGACGCCTGCCCGGTGCTGGAAGGTTAAGGGGAAGGGTTAGTGAGTTTTTCGGAACTTGCGAAGCTCTGAACTCAAGCCCCAGTAAACGGCGGCCGTAACTATAACGGTCCTAAGGTAGCGAAATTCCTTGTCGGGTAAGTTCCGACCCGCACGAAAGGCGTAACGACTTGGGCGCTGTCTCAACAAGGGACCCGGTGAAATTGTAATACCTGTGAAGATACAGGTTACCCACGACAAGACGGAAAGACCCCGTGGAGCTTTACTGCAACCTGATATTGGATTTTGGTACTGGATGTACAGGATAGGTGGGAGGCATCGATATGTGGGCGCCAGCCTGCATGGAGCCACTGTTGGGATACCACCCTTTCAGTATTGGAATTCTAACCTTTGGCCGTGAATCCGGTCTAGGGACAGTGTCAGGCGGGCAGTTTGACTGGGGCGGTCGCCTCCCAAAATGTAACGGAGGCGTCCAAAGGTTCCCTCAGCGCGGTTGGGAATCGCGCGTAGAGTATAAAGGCATAAGGGAGCTTAACTGTGAGACCGACGGGTCGAACAGGGACGAAAGTCGGGCTTAGTGATCCGGTGGTTCTTAGTGGTAGGGCCATCGCTCAACGGATAAAAGCTACCCCGGGGATAACAGGCTTATCTCCCCCAAGAGTCCACATCGACGGGGAGGTTTGGCACCTCGATGTCGGCTCATCGCATCCTGGGGCTGTAGTAGGTCCCAAGGGTTGGGCTGTTCGCCCATTAAAGCGGTACGTGAGCTGGGTTCAGAACGTCGTGAGACAGTTCGGTCCCTATCTGTCGTGGGCGTAGGAAACTTGAGGAGGTCTGTCCCTAGTACGAGAGGACCGGGATGGACGGACCGCTGGTGTATCAGTTGTTCTGCCAAGGGCATAGCTGAGTAGCCAAGTCCGGGAGGGATAAGCGCTGAAAGCATCTAAGCGCGAAGCCTTCTCCAAGATAAGGTTTCCCATCCGTAAAAGGAATAAGACCCCAGGAAGAAGACCTGGTTGATAGGCCGGAAGTGTAAGAGCAGTAATGCTTTCAGCGGACCGGTACTAATAGGTCGAGGACTTGACCCACAAAAAATTCGTTTCCGCTGTACAGTTTTGAGAGAACAAACCTTCTCTATAATTTTACGTTTGTAGAAAGAATCTTAAGAGAACAGTTTAAAAATAAGACGTGAGCATCACTTTCAAAGTCATATTGTTTAAGCTGCAAGTCTGCGGAAGAATCAAGTGAACAGTTCGATTTAAAAATCAGAAGTAAGTACAGATTCTTATAAGCTGCAAGTCAGTGGAATGAATCTGTGTGAACAGTTCGATTGAAAATCGTGTGAACACGGATTCATTCCACTGACGAGCTCTCTATAAAAGTAAAACCAGTTCCATTACAAAATCGTGTGAACACAGATTCATTCAAAGATAACCTTTTCTGGTGAAGATAGCGGAGGGGCCACACCCGTTCCCATCTCGAACACGGAAGTTAAGCCCTCCAGCGCCGATGGTACTTGGGACGCGAGTCCCCGGGAGAGTAGGTCTTCGCCGGAATTAATTTTAAAAAGAGACCCTTTTAATGTTAAAGGGGTCTCTTTTTGTGTTTGAAAATAACATAAAAACGTTGTAATTAAGGATAATAGGAAAAAAAATTATTGGAAAAATAAGAATAAGTGTTGAAGGTTGAGGAAATACGTGATACTATATTAGTAAATTCTAATATAGTAATAAAGGAAGAATAGTTGAAAAAATTTATTGATTTGTTGACCTTTATAATAGGTTGAATAATTTAAAGTAAAATAAAATTATTTTGGAGGAAAATAAGATGGCATTGGAAGAACAAGCGAAAAAAGCCAAATCCTTGGGATTATTCGAAAAATATTTAACCCTATGGGTACTGATATGCATGGCGGTGGGAACATTACTGGGATTTGTATTTCCTGGATTTGCAGCGGCCTTAGATCGGTTGCAGGTATATAATGTTTCTATTCCCATTGGTATATTATTATTTTTCATGATTTATCCCATTATGGTTCAGATTGATTTTCAGACTGTTGTAGAGGCGTTTAAAGCTCCTAAGCCGGTGATTATTACTCTAATTATAAATTGGGCTATTAAACCATTTACCATGGCCTTTATTGCCTGGTTTTTTATGCGAATTGTATGGGCGCCTTTTATTCCCACTGATGCTGCAGATATGTACATTGCCGGTATGATTCTCTTGGGGATTGCTCCCTGCACGGCTATGGTGTTGGTATGGAGTTACTTGGCCAAAGGTAACATGGGGCATACTCTGGTTATGGTGGCCATAAACTCATTAACTATGCTATTTTTATATGCGCCCCTGGGAAGCCTGCTTTTGAGTGTGGCTGATGTCCCTGTTCCGTTTCTTACTATTATTTTATCGATTGCTTTCTATGTAGGGCTGCCCCTGGTGGCCGGTTATATTACCAGAACCAGGTTAATACAAAGCAGAGGGTTAGAATGGTATGATAGTGTTTTCTTGCGATCCATGGGAAGGATTTCGATTTTTGCGCTTTTGGTTACCCTAATTGTGCTGTTTATCCTGCAGGGTGAGGTAATTGTAATGTTCCCGCTGGTTATTTTAATGATTGCCATACCACTAATCATTCAGACTTTTTTGATCTTTGGAATTGGCTTTTTCACTTGTAAATTTACCAAAGTTTCTTATGAGGATATGGCTCCTACATCAATGATCGGAGCCAGCAACCATTTTGAAGTAGCTATAGCTGTTGCAGTAATGCTCTTTGGTTTAGGTTCCGGGGCCGCGCTGGCTACAGTAGTGGGAGTGCTTATAGAAGTACCAATCATGCTGCTGCTGGTGAGGATTTGTTTAAGATATAAACACCTGTTTGCCTCCCGGGAAGAACTATTGCTAAAGGAAGAATAGGTGAAAGATACGAAAAAAAGGAGGGGATGGATCTAGGTAGTAGTTTTAGTTTTGGGAGTATTTAAGGGTTTACAGCAATATTCATTTATTTAAAATGTAATAGTTAAATTACCAGTTTTTAACCGGAGGTGGAGAAAATGTATATAGAGATATTGTTAAGTGGTCTTTACGCGCTGCAGTATTATCTTTCTGCGCATGTGCTTACTTGTTTAATTCCGGCCTTTTTTATAGCCGGAGGTATTGCCGTTTTTATATCCAGTACTTCAATATTGAAATATTTTGGACCGCAGACCAAAAAATATTTATCTTACAGTGTAGGTTCAGTTTCCGGTGTAGTGCTGGCTGTCTGCTCCTGCACCATCTTACCTCTATTTGCAGGGATTTACCGCAAGGGGGCGGGACTGGGTCCAGCCATAACCTTTCTTTATGCGGGGCCGGCCATCAATCTGCTGGCCATTGTACTGACTGCCCGGGTACTGGGATTTGAACTGGGAGCCGGCAGAGCCATTGGGGCAATAATATTCGCAGTTGTTATTGGGGTAATTATGTCTCTGGTGTTCGGGAAAGAGGAAAAGGAAAAGAAAGATAAGTTTGTTGAACTTCCCCAGGAAGAAGGAGGTAAAACCGGGGGGCAGATGCTGGTGTTTTTTGGACTCCTGGTGGCCATTCTGCTTTTTGGTACTGCAGGGATTTCTAACCTGAGTAAAGTTCTAATTTTATCGGTGCTGATTTTGGTTCTGGTCTTTGTCCTTAAAAAGTGGTATACCCGGGAGGAAGTTACGGAATGGTTCGGGGAAACATTCAACCTGGTTAAGTTAATTTTTCCTATTTTGCTGGTGGGAGTATTTGTGACCGGTATGTTGGAACAAATTATTCCTCCAGATTGGATTTCGGGTTATGTGGGGCAGAATACTCTGCAGGCTAATTTTTTGGCTTCCATATTCGGATCACTGATGTATTTCTCAACTCTAACGGAAGTTCCTATTTTAGAAACATTGAGGAATTTAGGGATGGGTAATGGTCCTTCGTTAACTTTACTTCTGGCCGGTCCGGCCTTGAGTTTGCCTAATATGCTGGCTATTAGAAATATAATGGGAACGAAAAAGACGGCTGTTTATGTTGTTTTAGTGGTAGTTATGGCTACTATAACCGGAATGATTTTCGGGAATATCTATCCTTAAATATTTATTCATAGGGCGATAAATGCATGAAAAATGTAATATATGGGAGGTAGTAATATGGAAATTAAAGTATTAGGTCCAGGCTGTAAAAAGTGTGAGGCCCTGCAGAAAGCGGTTAAAGAGGCTGCCGACGAACTGCAGACAGATATATCTATTACTAAAATTACTGATATGGAAGAAATACTGGACCATGATGTAATGATGACCCCTGGATTGGTCATCAATGGAAAAGTTAAAGCTTTTGGGAAGGTGTATAAAAAAGATCAAATTAAAAAGTGGATTCAAGAAGAAATGTAATCGGGGAGAAGGGGAAATTATTATAGTTTCCCCTTCTCTTATTTAATCTCGTAAGAACTTTAACCCCGACTAATAAATATTTTAGTATAAGAAAATTTTAAAAAATATAGTGAATATTTTGATATAATATAAATAAATAAATTGTATGTTCTTAAGTGGAGGGGAATTAAATGCAAAATGACATTCTCCAAAAAAAAGCAGAATATTTTAAAGCTTTATCACATCCTACACGGTTAAGAATTTTAGAACTGTTGACCAAAGGGGAATACTGTGTGTGTGAAGAAATATGTGTATGTGATCTGCTTAGAGAGTTGCGGTTGGAGCAGTCAAATGTTTCGCAGCATTTGGCTGTATTGAGGAAGCAGGGCATTGTTACGGCGCGGAAACAGGGGATGAAGGTTCTTTATTCTATAAAAAACCCCAAGGTGTATGAAGTTATAGATTATGTGTCTAAAATAATTAAACAGGAAATAATGGATGACGTGACCCTTGTTGAGCAGTTGAAAACTACTGTAAAAAAAAGTGTTTAAAATTAATTTGATTTTTTTCTTCTACAGGTTTATTATAAAAATAGATAGAATAATTAATTATTCGTTTTACACACACTGCCTCAAGGGGGTACCAGTATGATAGGAAGACTTGGATCTACGGAGCTATTAATTATTTTTGGCGTTGTGCTAGTTGTTTTTGGCCCCAGCAAATTACCTGAATTGGGAAGGTCCCTGGGTAGAGGCATCCGAGAATTCAGACAAGCAACCCACGGACTAAAGGAAAGTATTGAGGTGGAGGTAGAGGATCCAGACAAAGAAGAATTATAGATTGATGTTTCATAACAAAAAGGATACAATGCTTTACAGGTTGTATCTTTTTTGTTACATTGACAAGGATTTGGGGGACTTGTCAGGGGGACGGTTCTTCTGACAACCCTGGTATAACTTGTGAGGAGTTGGCATTTTAAATTGATGGAAAAATATATAGCAAAATTGGTAGATTGGATAGAAGAACAGGTAAAAGAGGCTAACGCTCAGGGAACTGTCTTTGGATTAAGCGGAGGAGTGGATTCATCGGTGGTGGCAGCCATCTGTAAGAGGGCGCATCCTAAACAATCATTGGGAGTAATTATGCCTTGTTACAGTGAACCAATGGATGAGGAACATGCTCTGCTGGTGGCGGACAGTTTATGTCTGCAGTTTAAAACTATTCTTTTGGATGATGTTTTTGACCTGATGCTGCAAAAGTTTGGGAATGACAGCGAAGTGGAGCATAATGATCTGTCTGTTGCCAATATAAAACCACGGCTTCGGATGACCTGTTTGTATTTTTATGCGGCCCGACATAATTATCTGGTGGTAGGAAGCAGCAATCGCAGTGAACTGGAAGTAGGTTATTTTACCAAGCACGGTGATGGAGCGGTTGATATCATGCCTCTGGCCGGTTTAACCAAGGGTCAGGTGACGGAAATGGCCCATGTGCTGGATATACCCAGAGAAATATTAGAAAAGCCTCCCTCCGGTGGGCTTTGGCCGGGACAGACTGACGAGGCTGAGATGGGAGTAACCTATAAACAGCTGGATAAATTTCTTTTGACCGGGCAGGGTGAAGCAAAGGTTCGGGAGACAGTAAAAAAGATGAATAAGAAGAGCCAACATAAGAGAAAAATTCCCCCGGTTCCCCGCTTTACCTTTGAATAAAATAATAGTATATGCTAAAATGACTATTGTATTAATATTTGGTTATTTTTAAAGGAGCTGAACTTATGGCGGGTCATTCAAAGTGGGCAAACATTAAACATAGGAAGGCCAGGGTGGACGAACAGAAGGGTAAAATATTTACTAAACTATCCAAGGAGTTGATGGTGGCTGCCCGTGAAGGTGGAGGGGACATTGATACAAATTTTCGTTTACGCTTAGCGGTTCAAAAAGCTCGGGAAGAGAATATCCCCAATGATAATATAAATCGTGCTATCAAAAAAGCCCTGGGAGATAATGAAGGTATTAAATTGGAGGAAATTACTTACGAAGGATATGGACCCTCCGGTGTAGCCGTAATGCTGGATATAGTGACAGATAACCGCAATCGCACCGCCGGGGAAATTAGAAACATTTTATCCAGAAATGGTGGAAATTTAGGTGAGACCGGGTGTGTTGCCTGGATGTTTTCACGGCAGGGGTACATTTCAATAGAAAAGGGCCAAATCTCCATGGATGAGGATGAAATTATGCTGCTGGCTCTGGAGGCGGGGGCAGAGGATTTTAGGGTTGAAGAGGACATTTATGAAGTTATAACAGTACCTGAAAATATGGAAAAGGTAAAGGAAATCCTAACAGGTGAAGGGATTGAAATGAAAATATCTGAGCTCACTATGGTTCCACAGAGTGTAGTTGAAATTAATGACCAGGATGAGGCAGCTCAAATAATCAGCCTTATGGAAACCCTGGAGGACCATGATGATGTTCAAAATGTATATGCCAATTTTGAGATACCGGAGGAATTGATGAATTCTTTGTAAACATGGAGGTAACCTGTATAATTTCCTTTCGAATAGGGTAAATTGATAAAAAAAGAACCTTTTTCGGGGGTGGAGTTATATGGAAAATAGTAAAAATCAGACATATAAGCTGTATGGGATAGTCCTGGTAGTCATACTTTTGTTGTCCTTTGTTTTTTTAGTCGTTTTTTTAACCGGATCTTCACAAGAAAATGATCCAAACCAAAATGAAACGGTCCTGGAGCACAATGAGAATGAAGACCGGGAAGGAGTGGAGGAAGATTTTGTCGGAATTTATAATGATAAAATTGCTATTTTTCGAGGTGTTAGGCCAGAGGGTACATTAAAGGAAATAACTGATTATGAGGTAAAAGAAGTGTACCGAAGCGACCTGGAAAAGGGTATACCTTTTGAAGATGAGGAAGAAAAAATAAGGATACTGGAGAGTTATACCAGCTGACAGCATCACTTTATGGTGATGTTTTTCTTTTTGGTGCTTTTTTGGTGAAAACAGATGCGAATAAGTGTTTGCAATTATTAATGCAGATGATATAATGAGGATGACTAAATTAAAAAAAGGGCAGGTGAACTGTTTTGCTGTCCATGGGAATAGACCCCGGGATTGCCCTCACCGGGTACGGAATTGTGAAGGAACAAAAAGGAAATCTTATTTTAGTTACCTATGGTTGTATACGAACCACTAAGGATGAAGATACCTGCCGGCGGTTGGTTAAAATCTATCAAAATCTAAGAGAATTGATGGAGGAGTATTCGCCGGATTCCATTGCAGTGGAGGAGCTTTTTTTTAATAAAAACGTACGCTCCGCCTTTCGGGTGGGGGAAGCCAGGGGAGTTGCCCTGTTAGCAGCGGCCCATTTCGGCGTGGAGGCCTTTGAATATACCCCTTTACAGGTTAAACAGAGTGTTGTGGGATATGGACGAGCTGCTAAAAGCCAGATTCAGGAAATGGTTAAAATCATGTTAAAGATAAAAACCCCTGTAAAACCCGATGATGCAGCAGACGCTTTGGCTCTGGCCATCTGTCACTGTCATTCCCGGGTTTTAAAAATTAAGGGTATTCTCTAGGGAGGTAGGAAATACTTGCTGTCATATATATGCGGGAAACTCGTCCAGGCCGGAACTGATTATATTGTGGTGGAAAATAATAAATTGGGTTACAAAATACATATTGCTCCCGGAGGACATTCTCTTCTGCCGCAGAAGAATGATGAGGTTAAAATCTATACACATCTTTACTTAAAAGAGGATCAGATTATATTATACGGTTTTTTACAGCCTGATGATGTTGCCCTTTTTCAACTGCTCTTGACCGTCTCGGGGGTTGGGCCTAAACTGGCGGTGGCGGTAACCGGCACTATGTCTGCGGCTGCATTTTATCTGGCAGTAATCAATGAAGATGTGAATACTCTGACTGGGATTCCCGGGGTTGGCAAAAAATCATCGAAGCGTCTTATCTTAGAACTAAAAGAGAAAATAACTGCCCTGACCAAAGAATCGGGAATATTACTTCAGGAGCAGGCTGGAAGTGATAATTTCCAGGAACTGTTGGAGGCGTTATCCTCCCTGGGTTATGGTCAAAAGGAATCCCTGGAAGCCATTAGATATGTTCAGGGACAGGAAAATGCTGATAAATCCCTGGAGGAAATACTAAGGTTATCACTTAAATATTTGGCCGGTTAATAAGGAGAGGATACCGTGGAAGAAAGGTTGGTTTCTGCTGGAGCAGGAGAAGAGGAACAAAAAATAGACCGGGCCCTGCGTCCTGTAAATTTTAATAATTTTATAGGGCAGCAAAAGATTAAAAGCAACCTGAAGGTTTTTATCCAGGCAGCCCAGGAAAGAGAAGAATCCCTGGACCATGTTCTTTTATATGGACCTCCGGGGTTGGGGAAAACTACTTTGGCCTATATCATTGCCCGGCAGATGGGGGTGAACATTCGGGTTACCTCCGGCCCGGCCATAGAGAGGCCCGGAGACCTGGCGGCCATTGTAACCAATTTGGGGCAGGGGGATGTTTTGTTTATTGATGAGATTCACCGCCTTCACAGAAGCGTGGAGGAAATCCTTTATCCCGCTATGGAGGATTTTGCCCTGGATTTTATTATCGGCAAAGGTCCCAGCGCTCGATCCCTGAGACTGGACTTGGCCCCCTTCACATTGATTGGAGCTACCACCCGGGCAGGTCTTTTATCCTCACCCTTAAGGGATCGTTTTGGGGTGGTAAACCGTTTAGAGTATTATCAAAAGGAAGACTTGAAGAGAATTATCTTAAATTCTGCTGATTTCTTGAACATTTCAATATCTGCTGCCGGTGCTTTAAAAATAGCAGAGAGTTCCAGGGGTACCCCCCGGATTTCTAACAGACTGCTGAAAAGGGTTCGGGATTTTGCCCAGGTTCAAGGCAGCGGTGAGATTGATGAAGAAATTGCCGTTCGTGCTTTAGGCCTTCTAGAAGTGGACCACCTGGGGTTAGATCATACTGACCGTAAGATGCTTACGGTGATGATTGAAAAGTTCTCCGGTGGACCTGTGGGTCTGGATACCCTGGCCGCGGCCATCAGTGAGGAATCAGAGACTATAGAAGATGTTTATGAGCCTTATCTCATTCAAATAGGATTTATCAGCCGGACCCCCCGGGGCAGGGTAGTTACTCCTCAGGTATACCGGCACCTTAATATAGAAAGTAAAAATTATGTCCAAAAAAGTCTATTGGATTAATCCTTATTTGTGCCTGGGGATACTGTCATCAGATGCCCAATGTGCCCGGCACTATTAATAGTTGATAGAGTAGTATAGTTTTTTCGGGCGAAAAGCCCAAAATAATATGACCAGCAATTCAGGAGGGTAGAGGCTGTATCCTGGATAATAGAGGATATGGGCCAAAATAATATGAAAATGCTTGTGCATATGTGCTGTGCTCCTTGCAGTACTGCTTCTATTGCAAAATTTAAGGATTTAGGATATAGGGTGAAGGGCTTTTTTTATAATCCCAACATTCACCCCTATAGAGAGTTTAAAACAAGGTTGGAAACTCTGAAACAATACTGCCGGGAAGAAGATATCCCTATTATTGTAGAGGACCGATATCTGCTGGATTTGTTTCTAAGGGAGACGGTTTTCCATGAGGAGGCACGCTGTTCATACTGTTACCGTATGCGTCTCTTAGCGACAGCTAGAAAAGCCGAGGAGGAGGGTATTAACTATATCTCCTCTACACTGCTGATCAGCCCTTATCAGGATCACGAACAATTAATGAAGATTGGGTCAGAATCGGCCCAAAAATATGGGCGGACTTTTATTTATGAGGACTTAAGGCCTTTGTTTAAAGACAGTATTGCTCTTTCCCGGGAAAGGGGCATTTATCGTCAATCTTATTGCGGTTGCATTTACAGTGAAAAGGAACGATATTATAAGCATAAAAATTCTTTTTTTTAACATCGATAATAGTGTTTTTTTAAAAGCCATTAGTTAATAATAGTATTAAAAAGATTTGAGAAAGGACAGGGCAGAAATGTTTAATCTGGAGAGTTTGGGAAGAATTATTCTATCCATTGGGGGACTTCTGATTCTGATTGGACTGGTTGTAACACTGATGGGAAGGTTTACAGGGCTGGGCAGACTCCCTGGAGACATTTTTATTCAGAGGGATAATTTTACTTTTTATTTCCCTCTGGCAACCACTATCATTATTAGTATTGTTTTAACACTACTCTTAAATTTTTTCAGAAGGTTTTAATTTTTTTCATTATCTTGTTTTTCAGAGCAGGAAGATTAGGACTTTGGTAGAATAAAGCTTATTTAATTGGTATTTATAAACTCAGGAATTATAATATGATTTAGAAAATACCGGCGGGAATCCTTGGGGTCTATTGAGTGCGGCAGCCAACAGCAGATGCCACCAAACAAAGGATTAAAATATAAGAGAAAATTTTTTAATAGGGATAAAAAATGGATGTTTCAGAGTTTGAATATCTCCTTCCTTCTGAGCTAATTGCCCAACAACCCCTTCCATGCCGAGGGGATTCTCGGATGCTTTGCTTAGATCGGGCTGGGAAAAAAATTGAACACAAGTATTTTCGGGAACTGGACTATTATTTAAAACCGGGGGACACTCTTGTGTTGAACGACACAAGGGTAATTCCTGCTCGTTTAATTGGACATAGAAGCGGCACCGGTGGGAAAGTTGAAGTGTTTTTGGTAAAAAAAATAGAGCAAAAAAAGAGTCAATGTACCTGGGATGTACTGGTTAAACCAGGAAAAAGGGTCCGCCCGGGGAACCAGCTGGTTTTCGGTGAAGGGCAGTTGAGGGCAGAGGTTTTGAAGTGCACTGAAGGAGGGGGACGAGTCCTTACTTTTTACTATGATGGGATTTTCGAAGAGGTTTTGGCAAAATTAGGAATTTTACCCTTACCTCCTTATATCAAAAAACAACTGAAGGACTCAGAGCGCTACCAGACGGTTTATTCCCGTTTTGAAGGGTCAGTGGCGGCACCCACGGCGGGGCTTCATTTTACCCCTGAAAAACTAAAGGCACTTAAATTCAAGGGAGTCAGGACGGTTTTTATTACCCTGCATGTGGGGCTGGGTACTTTTCGACCGGTAAAAACAGAGGAAGTAGAAAAACACAAAATGCATGAAGAATATTATTCGGTTTCTCCTGAAGCGGCATTATTATTAAATCAGGCCCTGGGTGAAAAGGCCAGGATTATAGCTGTAGGGACTACATCCTGCCGTGTACTGGAAACCATTAAAGGGGAAGATAGTTTTTCTCCGGGAAACGGGTGCACAGATATATTTATTTACCCCGGCTATAAGTTTAAAGCTATTGACGGTCTTTTAACCAATTTCCATCTTCCCCGGTCTACACTAATTATGCTGGTTAGTGCCTTTGGGGGGAAGAAATTGGTTATGAAGGCTTACCGGGAGGCGGTAAAAATGCGGTATAGATTTTACAGCTTCGGGGATGCTATGTTAATATTATAACAGGGTCTGGATAAAGGGGAACATTATGTCAATAAAATTTGAACTGATAAAAGAGTGTCCGGATACTTCCGCCAGGGTTGGGATTTTACATACTCCTCATGGAGATATTAATACTCCGGTATTTATGCCGGTGGGTACCCAGGCCACTGTAAAGGCCATGACTCCGGAGGAGCTGGAGGAAATTGGCTCTCAGATAATCTTGAGCAATACCTATCATTTGTATCTTCGTCCCGGACATCAGCTTATCCGGGAAGCCGGGGGTCTGCACAAATTTATGAATTGGCAGCGGCCAATACTTACCGATAGTGGAGGTTTTCAAATTTTCAGCCTGGGGAATTTGAGAAAGCTGACGGAACAAGGGGCTCTTTTCCGATCCCATATTGACGGTTCGGAGCATTTTTTGACCCCTGAGTTGGTAACAGAGATTCAGAATGACCTGGGCTCCGATATTATGATGGTGCTGGATGAGTGTCCCCCTTACCCTTGTGAATATGATTACCTGAAAAATTCCCTGCGCCGAAATAATCTCTGGGCAAAGAGATGTAAAAAGGCTCACAATAATCAAAATCAGGCTATTTTTGCAATTATCCAGGGTGGTGTTTATGAAGACCTGCGCAGGGAAAGCGCCCAGTCTCTGGTGGAGATGGATTTTCCCGGATATGCTGTAGGTGGCTTGAGTGTGGGAGAACCTAAGGAGTTAATGTATGAGGTATTAGAGCACACCGTTCCTCTGATGCCCATCCATAAACCCAGGTATCTTATGGGAGTGGGTTCTGCAGACGCGTTGTTGGAGGGTATTAAGAGAGGTATAGATATGTTTGACTGTGTCCTTCCCACCCGAATTGCCCGTAATGGGACAGTGATGACTGGAAAGGGATACTTGACGGTTAGAAATGCGGAATTTGCCAGGGACCATATCCCCTTGGAACAAGGGTGTTCATGTTATGCCTGCCGGAATTATTCTCGAGCTTATATTCGTCACCTGATAAAGACCAAGGAGATATTGGGGTTAAGGCTTACCACCATTCATAATCTGCATTTTTTAACCCGTCTTCTGGGGGACGCCCGCCAGGCTATCATGGAAAACCGTTTTTCTGGTTTTATAAAAGAATTTATTGCTCAATTTGAGCAATAAATAATAAACCGTGCTGTAAAGTACAATAAAAAGGAGGAAAAAGTGATGGAATTTGATCTTATTGGTTTGCTTCCCATAGCTGTATTTTTTGGAATAATGTATTTCATGCTGATTCGACCTCAGCAGAAACAGCAAAAAGTAAGGCAGGAGATGCTTTCCAGCCTTAACAAAGGGGACAAAATTATTACTATCGGCGGGATGTACGGGACCATCAAAGAAATAAAGGAAGATGACCTTACAGTAACATTTTCCGATAACGTGGTTATTAAAATGGCCCGTTATGGGGTAGAAAGAATAAGGGAATAATAAACTTTATCTTCAGGATATTTGAAACTTTACTTGAAAATTGGTCTTAAATAAAGAAAAGGCACATAATAGTAAAGGAGAAATGTTATGGAGGTGATGATGGTGAAGAATATGCCTGCCGTCGATTTAAAGTCCGGTATCTCTTCTCTGCCGATTATCGGCAAGGGAGTTTTACTGGCCTTGGGGTTTTCTACGGCCGTGTTTTTATTGGCCAGTTTGGTGTTGAGTTTTACTGTGGTTTCAGAAAATATAATTCCTTACCTTTCATTTATTACCAGCATAATCAGTATATTCATAGGTTCTTTTTTTGTAACCAGAAAATTGAGCTTTAAAGGCTGGCTCAATGGAGGGGTTACCGGACTTTTTTATGTGTTAATTATACTCATATTGGGATTGTTTATTGCCGGAGAATTTCCTATACTAACCAGTTTTGTAACTAAATCTTTTTTGGGGTTTGCCTTTGGAGCCATCAGCGGTATAATTGGGATGAACCTGTAGGAGACTCAAGTTTATAAAAAAATAAAAAGTATTAGTTTTGTAAGCTAAAAAAATATTGCCCATTTGCCCATGCTGTGACATACGATTTGAGAGTTAGACCTTTTTTGGTAAAGGATTTTACTTTATCTAATAATAGGTCTAGCTTTTTTTTCTCATACTTTAAAGAGGATGATAAAAGAGAAAAAAGGAAACCGATTATATTGAGTTCAATAAAAGGATTTATAGGATGAGTTCAGAAATAATATGAAGTATTAATACTTTAGGTGAATGGATCCGGAGGTTTAAAATGATTGAAATAAAAAACATAATAAAGAAATATAACCGGGTGAAGGTGCTGGATAATTTAACTTTTTCTATTAAGCAGGGGGAGATATTTGGACTTTTAGGTCCAAATGGCGCTGGCAAAACTACAACCCTGCGAATTATGTCCTCCCTTATTAAACCAGATCATGGAGAAGTAATTGTCGATAAGATTCCCTTATCAGATAGAAAAGGGAGTATACAAGGGTTGTTAGGGGTTTGCCCCCAGGAGATTGCCCTGTACCCGGAGCTTACTGTGCAGGATAACCTTTTGTTTTTTGGAATGATGGGAGGTTTGAGCAGAAAAAGTGCATATAGAAGAGCGGAAGAACTGATTCAGGAAATGGACCTGAAGGAGAAAACAAAAGAGAAAGTATCCCTTTTGTCAGGCGGAATGAAGAGGCGTCTAAATATAGCTGTTTCTATTATCCACAGGCCCCGGGTTCTATTTATGGATGAGCCCACCGTGGGAGTGGATCCTAGAACCAGGGCAGCCATATTTACTCTGCTTCGTAGTTTTAAAAAAAATGGTATGACTATTATTTATACGACTCACTATATGGAGGAAGCTGATCGCCTTTGCGACCGGGTAGCGGTGATGGATAAAGGAAAAATTATAGCCCTGGATACTCCTAAAAATTTAAAAGAATCTTTAGAACCTCTGGGTGAAATTTCCCTGGAGGAGGTTTATCTTCGTCTGACCGATTGAGGGGAGACATATGAATGAGAGTTCTGATCTTAGGTTTAAAAGATGTTAAGTCACTAACCGCAAATAAAAAAGAAATACTACTGCATATATTTCTACCGGTACTGATCGTGGCAATGATAGCGGCACTTTTTGCAGGAGAACCTGCCCTGTACGGTGAGGCCCTCCTGGTGAACCATGACGGGGAGGGAATGGCAGATATATTTATTGAACGGCTGGAGGAGGAGCGGGGCATAAGAGTCCTTATTACAGATTTGAAGGAGGCTCAAAGGAGGTTAACCAGGAGCGAAGTCCTCATGTTTACGGAAATACCCTCTGGCTTTACTGATACCCTTTCCCGAGGGGAACCGGCAGAAATCAGTGTTTACCGGAGGGGAGTAGGAGGCAGTACCGGCCAAATGCTCTTGACTTTAATTAAAACGGTTTTGTCTGAAATGTCTGGAGAAGTGCAGATTACTCATTTAGTGCAGGATATTGCCGCTGAACAGGGGGAAGGTATTTTCCAGGAAGAAGACGTAATTTCAACTTTTATGGAGTCTTTCCTGTACTCTGCCCGTCTTAATCCAACGGTAAAAGTAGAGGAGGTTTCCTTGGGAAAACAGCAGGATATGACTGGTTTTTTTATTCCCGGAGTAATTACGTTGTTTATTATTTTTTCTTCCACCTATTATGCTCAAAACTTTGTGGAGGAAAAGAATAATAAGATTATGGAGAGATATTTTTTTGCAGGACTTTCCCGGGGACAAATCCTTTGCGGCAAATTTTTAGGCATTTTTTTTCGAGGTTTATTGCAGCTTTTAATAATAATGTTGGCCGCGGTAATTTTCACAAAAATGTTTTGCGGTAATAATTTTTTTGGCATTTTATTGTTCTCATTGTTTTTTATTGCTGCGGTGAGTTCCGTCAGTATTTTAATTGGTTGTGTTTTTCCTAAGCCAGGACAGGCTTTATGGGCAGCTATCATATTCAGCATGGTAAACTCTGCCCTGGGAAATACCTTTGCCTTACCCAGGGCAGATATTGAGCTGGTCAGATATATTAACTATTTAACCGTAAGTTATTACGCTAATGACGGCTTGAGGCAATTAACTACAGGGAACGGTTTGTTTTTCTCCCTTTGGGGTGAAATATTGGTTCTCATTTTTATGACTGTGTTTTTTTTGGCAGTAAGTCTCTGCATTTTTTCCCCGGCTGAAAAATAGTGATTATTGTATTATGAGCTTTATGAGTCCTGTTTTCAAGGTGAAGGTATAAAACTTTAGGCGGAGGATTATTATGAATAGAATGGTTTGTTATATATGGAAAGATGTTAAATATTTTGTGGTAGACCCCAAGGCACTTTTTTTGTCTTTGATATTCCCTCTAATTTTGATCCTGCTGGTGGTTTACGTCTATCCACCCCAAGGGGAGGAGGAATCCAGGGATTTTAATTTTGCTCTTGTTTCCGCAGAAGATCCAGAGGGCCTTAGCTGGGAGCTTATTTCTTACTGGGAAGAGGGTTTAGAAGAACCTCCTTTGTTAAATTTATCTTATGAAGAAGCTCTTGTTAAATTAAATTCAGAGGAGATACAGGGTTTTTTGTGGATTCCTTCTGAATTCAGCAGCAGAGTTTATGAGGGAAAGGATACATATATGCAGGTTTATACCAATCCTGCTAATATTTTAGGCCGTCTGGCCGCCTTACGGCTCAGCCGCGGCCTGGCCAACCAGATTAGTTACCTGCAAAACTTGGTCAAGGCCATTCAATATCAGAGGGATATATCGGTAGAAAACTTGCTCAATCAGTTGAGAGAAAACTATAACCTGGAGGGAATCCCGGCAGTGGTTCGTCCAGCTGAAATTACCCTTCATAATGTTGGGCCGGTGATACCGGTAAACCGTATTAACTGGGCACTGCCTGCATTTTTTACTATGTTTTCCTTTTTGGCAGTAGTTTTAAATGCTGTAGATTTTGTTAAGGAGAGAGAAAGCCATATCCTGGAAAGGCTTTTGATTGACGGGAATAATCCGGGAGTCTTAATAAGCGCTAAATTTATAAGCAATTTTTTTAAAGGAATGCTGCAGGCTTTTATTTTGTGGGGAGTGGGAATTGTTTTCTTTAATCTATACCCCGGTCCCTCCCTTATGAATCTTGCTTGGGTGTCCGCTGCTTTTATTGCTGCTGCCTCAGGTTTTTCACTGCTGATTGCCACTAAAACAAAGGGTGTTTCCCAGGCTTTTACCTGGGGTGTTCTTATTTCCCTGGTAATGGCTCCCCTGGGGGGATGCTGGTGGCCCCAGTATTATATGCCGCCGTGGATGAGTGTTTTGGGAAGGCTTACACCCCATTACTGGGCAAATGAAGCCTTTTATAACTTGTTTTATTCCGCTGCGGATTTTAGAACCATTATGCCGGCGGTGCTGGTGCTTACTATCTATACTGTAGTCTTGATTATTTATTCTGTTAAAAAATGCAAATTTGTGTGAAATGAATAGAGATGTAGGAAAAATAAAAAGAAGAAGAGCTTATGAAAAAAAATGAGACCAGGGGGTGAAACCGGCAGTCATAAATGCCGTTAAAATATGGTACCTGAAAGTTGGATGGATAGAGTATTTTTATTGATATGTTTAATGGGAATATTTGTTTTTTTATATATAGTAATAAGAAGGGCTATTGCAGGAATTGTTTATCCCTTTATTTTCTTCGAAGGTAAAGTAGTCAGCCGAAGTTATAAGACTAAAGTTGTAGAGGATGAGGAGGATATTCAAGATATTGAGGAAGAATATACTCTTGAAGTAAAGATGCCCAATGGAAAAAATAAAAATTATTCTGTGAACAGCAGACTTTATAATTCGGTTAAGGAAGGAGACTATGTCCGAAAGGATAAGGGAAGTAGAACTTTAAAAAAGGGGAGGAAAAAGAGTAAAAAGAAAAAGAATAAGAAAAAATAAGTATACTTTTGGTTAGATAAAGGGGCAGGGGGCTCTTTTTTTTTGTAATTAATTTGAACCTATTTAATATTTTTTTATGTACGGGACACAATAAAAAAAAGAAAAGGAGGTTGATATTTTTGGAACGTTTTAGGACGGGAGTTTTGGCCGGAGTAACGGCGGGGATTATCATGGGAATTGTTTCCATGCTTTTTTACCTGGTAGGTGTTTTTGATTTAAATCCTTTAGCTGTTTTATCCAGGTTGTTTTTAACCGAAGCTGTGTCAGTTACCATGACTGGACTGTTAGTGGGTTTAATCATGCATCTTTTGGCATCTGCAGTTTTGGGTGTTGTCTTTGTTTATCTGTTGAAGGATAAGGAAAATGTTTTTTACTGGGGATTAACCTTTGGTGTGGTTTTGTATTTTATTAATCCCGGGCTATTGGCACCGGCGACGGGATTGCTTCCTCCCCTGTGGCAGTCAGACTTACTGAACAATATCGGGGCACTTCTGGTTCGTGTTATTTTTGGAGGTTCCCTGGGTTATCTGGTGGGAATATGGCTGCCGGATAATGCTTTTCACATGGTAGGCGGACAGGGACTGGGCGAAGGTCATCAAGGTGGAAACGGTGGAAACGCAGGAGAACACCACCAAGAACATGAAGGAGAGCATCATCATGAAGGTGGTCACCAAGGGGAAAACCAGGGTGACCATCAGTAGAAAATCCTTTAGACTCTTTTCTGAGGATTTTCCTTTTTGAAATTATTTCTAAAAGGGCCGGCCGGAACGCCGGGTAGATAATTAAAATTTTCCGAATATAAGTAAAAATCCAATTAATATAAAGGCTACGCCTGCTCCCCCCTGCAGTAAATGAGGGGAAATATATTTGGTCAGGACTGCACCAAATAAAACCCCTAAAAATGCGGATAAAACTAAAGCCCCGGCAGATCCTAAAAAAACGCTTGCAAGGCTTTTGCTTTGGGTAGCGATCAGCATGGTGGCCAGCTGTGTTTTATCTCCCAATTCTGCCAGGAATACCAGGCCAAAGGTGGTTAAAAATGTTTTCCATTCCATCAAATTCACCTCCACCTAATAATACAGTTAAGTCACTGCAGAAAAAAAGTAAAGTTAATTTACTGGTTAATATTATGCGAATTTTGACGCGAATATTCTTGATAAAAGACGTGAGACATTTGAACACTGGAACAGTTATCATGTCTTACTATGGATATACCTGAGCGATTCAATTATATTTCTCTAAAGTGATTGTTATAACGATTAAAGCCCCTGCTTAGATGATAAAAATAAAATTTAGGGGAATAATAACTTTTCAAAATTAATGAGAGAAGGAAAACATTTATGTTTAAACGTAATACACTGCTGTTGGGTTTTTTGGTGATAATCTTAGTGGGAATGCTTACCTATCTGCTGGCCTGGAATATTACTAACCTTGGGAGTCAAGATATGGACATTCAGAATCCCCATATGTCAGAAGATAGAGAATTTCCTCCAGGCAAAATGATTCTGGAAGTGGGAGAGGAGATTTTAGAGAATGAACAGGAGGTAAGCCTTTTATTATTGGAACTGCCTGGGGTGGAAAGGGTGTTTATCATGTCGGAACAAAAAAATATGGTAGTGTTTTATGACCCGGAATTGATTCGCCTTGAGGCAATCATGAAGCCGCTGGTGGAGAAAGGTTATGAAGTCACACCTTTAATATATTAATTCCAAAATATTTTCTATTTCTACTGGACACTCCTTAAAAAGGGATGTCCTTTTTTGTTTAAATTGATTTCTGTAGAATTTCGGCCAGGTGGGGATTTCCAGGCGTCACATTAAGAACTATTTTTAAACACTTTCAATGGGAGTATGATTATATGTTTATCAGATTAAACAATAATGTTATAATTAACCTGTTGTTAATACAGATAGATCAGCTAATATTGTAAAAATTCTAGTGGGAGGAAATTAAAATGGTAGAGTATAATATAAATTTTTTATTCCAATTGATAAATATTTTTATTTTACTGGCAGTTATAGGAGTCCCAATTTACATTCTGGTAAAAGTGGTTAAATCATTAGCAGATATTCAACAAAGCAATCAAAGGATTGAGAATATTCTAAAGGAGATTAATGAAAAACTTATGGGAAAAGAATAAGAAATTGCCCCAATAAAATACTTGACACTCATCTTTATTCATGTTACATTTATTTTCAAGTAAAATATGTTTTAAAAGCTGTGACCGGGAAGAGTAAGTATGTAAGAGTTTTTCCAGAGAGCCGGCGTAGGTGAGAATCCGGCATTACTGCTGCATATCGAATGGGCCCGTTAGCTGTAAACCGAAAACAGTTTTTTGTGAGTAGGCTTTACCGGAGAGTTCCACCGTTAAAAGGAACAGGGTATCGGATACAACGCTTGATTTTAGGGGCTTAATTTATCCCGTACCTGATGTGAGATAATTTATGTTTTGGCTATTTTCCTAAGGCAATTACATAAGTTAAATAAGGTGGCACCGCGAAACAACCTTTCGTCCTTTTTATGACGAAGGGTTTTTTTATTTTTAATTTTATAGGAGGAAGAAAAACTATGATAAATCCTCAGAAGGAAATATTTTTAGAAAAAGCAAGATTTGCAAACCTGATTCCCGTTTATAAAGAAATTATGGCGGATTTGGAAACACCCATTACTATTTTTCAAAAAGTATGTAAGTCCGGCCCCTCTTATCTCTTGGAAAGCGGAGAAGTCGGGGAAAACTTCGGCCGTTATTCCTTTATCGGTTGTAGGCCTTTTATGGATTTTAAAAGCATAGATGGACTTACTATGTTAAATCTGTCTGAGGGGTCAAAAGAATCATTTACTGGGAATCCCCTGGAGGCACTGAGGGAAGTAATGAAAAAATTTACCCCGGCAAAAGACAAGGGATTACCTGGGTTTTATGGGGGAGCTGTAGGATATGCAGGCTATGATATTGTCCAGCACCTGGAGGAAATCCCCCTGCCCCAGGATGACCTGGGTCTGCCTCTGGTCAGCTTCATGTTCGCCGGGTTGGTGCTGATATATGACCACTGGCATCATTCACTGAAGGTGGTTAAAAATGTATGGGTCAGGGATAACCCCGAGATTGAATACATGAGGGCCTGTGAAGATATTAACTGTGTTTTGGAGGCACTTAAAAAACCCCTTCCCCCCATGATGGAAAAGGATATTTCTTTTGAGGAAATTTTTTTTAAATCAAATGTTTCCAGAAAGGAATATCAGGATCAGGTAATCCAGGCCAAGGATTATATTACTAAGGGGGATATTTTTCAAGTGGTGCTGTCCCAGCGTTTTGAGGCGCCATTAACGGTGCATCCCTTCACTCTCTACCGGGTGCTGAGGACGGTTAATCCTTCTCCCTACATGTACTATTTGAATTATGAAGATTTTAAAGTTGTAGGGTCCTCTCCGGAGCCCCTGGTTCGGCTGGAGGATGGGGTAGTGGAAACCCGGCCCATTGCCGGCACCCGTCCCCGGGGAAAAACAGTGGAGGAGGATAAAAGATTGGCGGAGGATCTTAAAGGGGATCACAAGGAAAAGGCGGAACACATTATGCTGGTTGATTTAGCCCGAAATGACCTGGGAAAAATCTGTGAATACGGCAGCATAGAGGTTAACAACCTTTTTTCTGTAGAAAAGTATTCCCACGTGATGCACATGGTAACGGAGGTTAAAGGAAAGCTGATGGAAAACCGGGATGCCTTTGATGTCCTGATGGCCTGTTTCCCTGCCGGGACAGTTTCCGGAGCCCCTAAAATCAGGGCTATGGAAATCATCAGTCAGCTGGAATCATGCCGGAGAGGGCCTTACGCCGGTGCTGTAGGTTATTTTGGATTTTCCGGAAGTATGGACACCTGCCTTACCATCAGGACGATGGTGATTAAAGATGACAAGGTTTATGTCCAGGCCGGAGCTGGAATTGTAGCAGATTCTCAGCCGGAAATGGAATTTCTGGAGACCCGGCACAAGGCGGCAGCCCTGTTAAGGGCCATCAATATGGCAGAGGAGGGAAATTATGATTTTAGTCATCGATAATTACGATTCCTTCACTTATAATCTGGTCCAATACCTGGGAGAGATGGGGGCGGAGCTGACCGTGGCTAGGAATGACAAAATAACCCTGGAGGAGATAAATGTAATGTCACCGGAAAAAATCGTCATCTCCCCCGGTCCGGGAATACCCCAACAGGCAGGCTTGACCATTGATATCATCAGGGATTTTTATCAAAAGGTGCCCATCTTGGGAGTTTGCCTGGGGCATCAGGCCATCGGGGCGGCTTTCGGGGGAGAGGTGGTGGGAGCCGCAACCCTTATGCATGGTAAGACCTCCTTAATTTATCATCAGGGGGGAACCCTTTACCGGGGAATTCCCAGTCCCTTTGAGGCTACCCGGTATCATTCCCTGATTATTGAGGAAAACAGTATGCCTTCCTGCCTGGAAATAACCTCTCGCACAGAAGAGGGTACGGTGATGGGAGTCAGGCACAGAGATTATCCCCTGGAGGGAATTCAATTTCATCCGGAATCCATACTTACGGCCCAGGGGAAAAGATTGCTGTCAAATTTTTTAAAGGAGGATGTAAAGGTTGCTTAATCAGCCATTGATGTTAAACCAGGTTATCGACGGAGTAGTCAGGGGCCGGAGTTTGAATATTGATGAGTCTGTTAAGGCCATGGACATAATTATGTCGGGAGAAGCAACTGATGCTCAGATTGCCAGCCTTCTGACAGCCCTGCGCATGAAGGGGGAGACCATAGAGGAGATAACGGGATTCGCCCGGGTGATGCGGGAAAAGGTAACCCCGGTAAAAGTGAATCGGCCGGGATTGGTGGATACCTGTGGTACCGGTGGAGACCAGGCAGGGACCTTTAATATATCTACCACCGCTGCCTTTGTAGCCGCCGGGGCGGGCCTGCCGGTAGCCAAGCACGGGAACCGTTCGGTATCCAGCCGCTGCGGTAGTGCTGATGTATTGGAAGCCCTGGGGGTTAATCTGGAGCTGTCTTCGCAGCAGGTGGCTCAGGCCATAGAACAGGTGGGAATAGGATTTTTATTTGCCCCCAAACTGCATCTGGCCATGAAATACGCTATCGGGCCCCGCAGAGAGATCGGAATACGGACGGTGTTCAATCTTTTAGGGCCTCTCACCAATCCGGCGGGGGCCAAAAGACAGGTTATGGGGGTTTATGACCCGGCACTTACAGAGATGCTGGCCAGGGTGCTGTTAAACCTGGGGGCAGAACATGCCCTGGTGGTACATGGGCTGGAAGGCCTGGATGAAATTTCCATATGCGGGCCAACCAGGGTCAGTGAAGTAAAAGAGGGTAAAGTGGCAACCTATTCTATAGACCCTGTGGATTTGGGTTTTCCCAAGGCAGAGTTTGCACAGATGGGGGGGGGGACTCCAAGGGAAAATGCCGAGATAACCCTCTCTATACTGCGGGGAGAAAAGGGGCCCCGTAGGGATGTGGTGGTATTAAATGCAGCGGCGGTTTTGATGTCCGGTGGATTGGCGGGAGATTTTCCCTCAAGCATTGAACTGGCCCAAAAAGTTTTAGACAGCGGCAGTGCTTATGAAAAGCTGGAGGAGTTGAGGAAATTCTGCGAAAAAATCTAATGCACTTAGAGAAGATTGTAAACCGTAAAAAGATATCTCTAGAGTTCAGCCGTAGGAGTAAACCCCTGGAGAAACTGCAGGAGGAAGCTGCCGGATGTTCCTCTCTTCCTATTGATTTCAAGGCAGCTCTGGGGGAAAAAACCGGCAGGCCCGCTGTAATTGCAGAGATTAAACGGGCTTCTCCCTCCAAAGGGATGATTTATGATGAGCAGGATCCGGGATTCAGGGGGCGGCTTTATGAGGAGGGTGGTGCAGCGGCAGTATCGGTCTTGACGGAGGAATACTATTTCAGGGGGAGCCTGGAGGATTTGAGAGAGGTAAAGGATTCTGTCAGCATTCCGGTGCTGCGGAAAGACTTTATAATTGATTCATACCAGATTTATGAATCCCGACTGGTGGGAGCCGATGCGGTGTTACTCATAGTTTCAATTCTGGAAGAGAAGGAACTTAAGGAATTTATAGAAACAGCCAAAAATTTAAATCTGTCTTCCCTGGTGGAGGTTCATACCCGGGAGGAATTAAAAATAGCCCTGGACTGCGGCGCTGATGTGGTGGGGATTAATAACCGGGATTTAAAGACTTTCAAAACTGATATTGGGGTTACCATGGAGTTGTCTAAAGAGGTCCCCGACAACGTTATGCTGGTAAGTGAGAGCGGAATCAAAAGCCCCCAGGACATAGAGCGGCTTGAGCAGTGCGGTGTGACGGCTGTTTTAATCGGAGAAGCCCTGATGGCCCACCCAACTCCTGGGGAAAAAGTCAGAGAACTGCTGGGTTATTTGGAGGATACAAATGGTAAAAATTAAGATTTGCGGAATCAGAAGCTTGAAAGAAGCACTGTGGGCGGTAGACGCCGGGGCAGATGCTGTTGGGTTTGTGATGGCGGAAAGCCGGCGGCGGGTTACTCCCCGGCAGGTGGAAATAATTTGTCGGGGTATCCCTCCCTTTGTCAGTAAAATCGGGGTATTCGTAGATGAAAATCCTGGTATCATGAAAGAAATCGCTGACCGCTGCGGTCTGGATGTACTGCAGTTTCATGGACAGGAACCTCCCTCTCACCTGCAGGGTTTCAAACAGAAGGTAATCAAGGCATTTTCCCTGAAAGATGAGATGAGCCTTCAGGAAGTAGAACCCTACCGGTTGTTGGCGGATGCCTTCCTGTTGGATACCTGCCTTCCGGGGATGCCCGGAGGCACTGGAATTTCCTTTGATTGGTCCCTGGCGGAAAAATTGACGGGCAGAAAATCGGTGATACTGGCCGGGGGTCTTAATGCCGAGAATATTGTGGAAGCCTTAGAGCAGGTGAAGCCTTACGGGGTAGATGTCAGCAGCGGAGTGGAGACCCACGGTCATGAGGGGAAAGACCCGGTGAAGATAAAAGAATTTATTCAAAGAGTAAGGAGTTGGGAATATGTATCCGGATAAATTAGGACACTTTGAGGAGTTTGGAGGCAGGTATGTCCCCGAGGCCCTGATGCCTGCCTTAGAGGAATTGACTACAAAATATGATGAGTTGAGCCGGGAGGAAGGTTTTAAAAAGGAACTGAATCATTACCTCCAGGATTATGCCGGCAGGCCCACACCTTTATACTTTGCAGAAGCTCTGACGGAAATGGTGGGAGGCCCAAAGATATATTTGAAAAGGGAAGACCTTCTGCACACCGGAGCCCATAAGATTAACAATACACTGGGCCAGGCTATGCTGGCCCGGCACATGGGAAAAAAGAAGGTGATAGCTGAGACAGGAGCCGGGCAGCACGGGGTGGCCACTGCAACAGCTGCGGCCATGTTCGGGTTGGACTGTGAGGTATACATGGGGGAAGAGGACATGGAGAGACAGTCATTAAACGTTTTTCGCATGAAACTTTTGGGAGCCAGGGTGGTTCCCGTCACTTCTGGAAGTATGACCTTAAAAGATGCCACCAACGAAGCTATCCGCAGTTGGGTGACCCATGTGGAGGATACCTACTATATTATCGGTTCCGTAGTGGGCCCTGACCCCTATCCCCGGATGGTAAGGGATTTCCAGTCGGTCATCGGAAAGGAAGCCCGGGAACAGTTCTTGCAGGCCGAAGGGGCACTACCCCAATGCCTGGTGGCCTGCATTGGTGGGGGCAGTAATGCCATGGGGCTTTTCTCTCCCTTTATGAAGGACACCGGGGTGGAAATGGTGGGAGTGGAGGCCGCAGGACTGGGGTTAGATACGGAGATGCACGCCGCCACCATGACCAAAGGCCGTCCTGGGGTGCTCCACGGTTTCAAAAGTTATTTGCTGCAGGATTCATATGGACAGATTTCACCGGTTCATTCCATATCTGCCGGTTTGGATTACCCGGGGGTAGGGCCGGAACACGCTTTTCTGAAAACAAAGGGCAGGGCACAGTATGAGTCGGTCACCGACGGGGAAGCCCTGGAGGCCTTCCAGCTGCTTTCCCGGTTGGAGGGAATCATTCCGGCTTTGGAGAGTGCCCACGCCATAGCCTATGTCTTAAAAAACAAAGAAAGCTTGAAGAAATATAACTCTATGATTATCTGCCTGTCGGGCCGTGGGGATAAAGATGTGAATACAGCGGCCAAGGCCATGGAATCCTTGGAAAAATCCGCGGGAAATGTGGAGGTGTCAAAATGAGGTTAAAGGATACTTTTGAGCAGCTGAAAAGCGGGGGGGAGAAAGCCTTGATTACCTTTATTACTGCCGGGGACCCCGACATTGAAACCACAGAGAAGCTGGTTTTGGAGATGGAAAAAAGAGGTGCGGACATCATCGAGCTGGGACTGCCCTTTTCAGACCCCCTGGCCGATGGCCCGGTGATTCAACAATCTTCCCAGCGGTCCCTGGAGAGGGGCATGAATACCTCATTATTTCTGGAGATTGTATCCCGGCTGAGGCAGAAAACAAAAATACCTCTGGTAGTCTTAACCTATTATAATCCTGTACTCAGCTTCGGGGAAGAAAAGTTTGTTAAAGAGGCGGCCCGGGCAGGCCTGGACGGCATGATTATCCCGGATCTGCCCCTGGAGGAGAGCCGGTCATTACATCAACTGGCTCAAACCCAGGGAGTTGACCTGATATATTTATTAACTCCCACCAGTCCAGAGGAAAGAATCATTCTGACGGTGGAAAGAGCAGGGGGATTCATATACTGCGTTGCTTTAACCGGTGTTACCGGGGTAAGGGAAAACCTTTCAAAAAAAGCAGAGGATATGGTAAGCAGGATTCGGAAATTTACTTCATTACCCCTGGCTCTGGGGTTTGGAATATCCACTCCAGAGCAGGCAGAGCAGGCTGCTGCCTTTTGTGACGGGGTTATCGTGGGGAGCGGTATTGTTAAGATGGTGGAACAGATGGAAAAGTACCCGGAGGATTTGGTAAAAGAAGTAGGAGACTTTGTTAGCAGTTTGAAGGAAGGTACCCGGAGATAGTTTCCGGGAGCACAAGGGGACGGTTCTGTTGTGTCCTTGGCAGGTTTGTCCATAGAGGGAGGTTTAAATATATGGAAGCTATTTGTTTAAAAAGCCTGGGGATAAAGAACGACCTGAGATTGGCCGCAAGGAATTTTAACCCTGGGGGTACCATTATCCCCCTGGGAGGGGTGGAGATCGGGGGGAAGGAAAAGGTGATTATTGCCGGCCCCTGCGCCGTGGAATCCAGAGAACAGCTTTTGGAGACGGCTGGTGAGGTAAAGAAGGCCGGAGCTAAAATCTTAAGAGGCGGGGCTTTTAAGCCCCGATCCTCACCTTATAGTTTTCAAGGCCTGGGGATAGATGGACTGAAAATTCTTCAGGAGACAGGAAGTGAAACTGGACTTTTAACGGTAACGGAGGTAATTGATACCCGGGATGTGGAACTGGTGAGCCGCTATGTGGATATCCTGCAGCTGGGCTCCCGGAGCATGCAGAATTTTCAGCTGCTGCTGGAGGTGGGGAAGCTGGATAAGCCTGTTCTTTTGAAAAGGGGTATCTCCTCCACCATTGAAGAATGGCTTCTGGCCGCGGAATATATTATGAGTGCCGGAAACCATAAAGTTATTCTATGTGAAAGGGGCATTAGAACCTTTGAGCCCCTGACCCGGAACACCCTGGATTTAAACGCCATTCCCCTGATTAAAAAGCTCAGCCATCTGCCGGTCTTTGTAGATCCCAGCCACGGTACCGGAATCCGGGATTTGGTTCCGTCTATGGGTAAAGCAGCCCTGGTAGCCGGTGCCGACGGCCTTATGGTAGAGGTACACGGAGAACCCTCCTGTGCCCTATCCGACGGCCACCAGTCCCTTCTACCCGAAGAGTTTGCAGAGTTTATGGAACAGCTGGAGCGGTTTCAAGATATTTTTATGATGTAGGGACCGAGAAGGGGCGGACAGGTTCCTTGTCCCATTTTCTTTCCCTTATCCCTGTCTGTCCCCGATATGCTGTCAACTGGGACAAGGAATCTGTCCACTCATCTCTCCCATTCCCTTTAAATTGAAAACTCTGCAGTCAAATAGTAAGTATCATAATCCCCTGAACTTTTAAAATCCATTATATTTTTTACTATGCGGTATTCACCTGTGTCCAGGCTTCCATAGAGCCAGTCCCAATCTACTGCCCATTCCCCATTGTCTTCAGACCGCAGATCATAGCCAATATCATTAAATCCATAATCGCCTTCTATAGCGACGGGAACCTGGTACCATCTTTCATTTATTTTCTTTTCCAACCAAAAGTAATCGCCATAGATGCACTGACTGTTAGAGTTATTCTTAAATGTTACTGTCAATCCGGTAGAGGACGCTGTTCCTTTCTTTATAGTCATAGTAACGCCGTCAAAGTTTTTTACAGTTTCATATGGTGTAGGTTCCCATTCAGTCGTATCAGCAGATTGGCTGGAAGTATTTTCTGTTATGTTGTTTTCTGTTTCTACGTTATTTTCATAATTATCGCATCCTGCCAAGAGAGCCAAACCAATAATTATAAAAGCCAATAGACATAGATATTTTTTCATATAGAATCACCTCCTTTACTTATAGACGTCAAAATACATATAAAAGTTTGCCAAATTATATAAATAAGCAGAAAAAAGAGGACATCGTGTTAATTATAAATTAAGGCTATGTGGGATGCATTATGGGAATACAAAAGAAAAGAATGAGATTAATTTTAAAAATTAGGGTAAGCTTAAATCGTCTAAGGGGTATACCTTGACTATTATATGTAAAAAAGTTAGAATAGAGGAAATAATCTTAGGGGGTTTAATTACATATGGCTATTACCAAGGATATGACTATTGCTGAAGTTTTACAGGCAAATCCAAACACTGCCAAAGTTTTGTTTGAGATGGGAATGCAGTGTCTGGGGTGTCCCACTGCAGCAGGGGAATCTGTAGCAGAAGCGGCACGAGCCCACGGTGTTGACCCTGATGAACTGGTCAAGAAGTTGAATGCTGCAACAGCATAAAAACCGCATACTGCGGTTTTTATTTTTTTGCCATTAAAAATACAAAGTAGTATAATAAGATGAGTAATATTTTTAAAAAAGAGGTATTCAGTGGCATTTTAATAATGTGAACATGTAATTAACATGTTTTACACAGAAAATAATTAAACGTGAGGTGAGTATAAGAGTGAAATTACTGGTTTTAGTATTGAATAAAACTGATGAGTTAAATGAATTATTGGAGGGTTTTATAGATATTGGCATTCGGGGCGCAACAGTTATTGACTCTACAGGAATGGGCAGGATACTTTCCAATCACGTGCCTTTGTTCGGGGGACTTAGTCATCTCTTCAGTGGAGAGAGGCCTGCCAACAAGGTTATTTTTTCTATTATACATGAATGTCATCTTCAAGAAGCTATCAACTTGGTCAAAAGGGTTGTAGGAGAATTCAAGGAACCGGGCACCGGTATCATTTTTACTCTAGATGTGGATAACGTTTTTGGATTGGCTGATAATATTAAGGACTGTACTCAAAGCCCTATTGAATGAAAAATTATCATGTTTTATTAGTAGATTTAAAAATTCGGTTTTTAAATAATTCGTCGTAGAAGGTGAATTAGGGTGTATGATGAAATGGAGGTACTTCTGTGGGCAGGATTAGTTATTATAATTGGTTATATGGGTGGTCAAATAGCCAAAAGAATTAAAATGCCCGCAGTAGCTGGATATTGTATTGCTGGTTTTTTAGTAGGTCCTTCTGTTTTTCATATTGTTTCAGATAGTTTAAGTACAAGCTTTGATCCGATAAAAACATTAGGGCTGGGGCTTATTGCACTGATTATCGGGGGAGAGCTTAAATACTCAAAAATTAAAAAGATCGGCAAAAGCATTGTAGTGATTACTCTGTTTCAGGTTGTATTAACCTTTTTGGTGGTCATGGCGGGAATGAGGTTGTTTATGGGTCAATCTCTGGTGTCTTCATTGCTGCTGGCTTCTTTAGCTACTGCTACAGCCCCGGCTGCAACCGTTGCTGTAATCAGGGAGTACAAGGCTAAAGGGCCGGTGACCAGCACTTTAATGGGAGTTATTGCTTTAGACGATGCTTTATGTATTATCATTGTAGGAATATCCGTAGCCCTGGTTAAAATTTTTATGTTAGATCAAGGTATATTAGATTTAGCGGCTATGATGATACCTTTGAGAGAGATTTTTCTATCCATTCTGTTGGGCAGTATTATAGGGTTAATAATGTCATTTTTATTAAATAAAATACGGGATGGAAATGAGGTTCTGGTTTTACTGTTGGCAGCAGTTCTTTTTAACAGTGGAGCGGCTCATTTGTTGGAGATATCTCCGCTTTTGACCAATATGCTCTGTGGTTTTACAGCGGTAAACTTAATAGATAGGCCCTTTCTTAATCAACTGGAAAGTATTGAGGCACCGATATTTATTGTTTTCTTTACTCTGGCGGGGGCCAGCCTGCATCTGGATTATCTTTTGTCAAATTGGCTGGCGGCAACCGTATATATTATTACTAGGGCAGGGGGGAAGATATTGGGCTGTTACTGGGGGGGTAGAGTCACCTCTGCTGGGGAAAATGTCGAGAAATATTTAGGCCTGGCCATGCTTCCCAAAGCCGGGGTTAGTATTGGATTAATACTTTTTTTGCAGGGTCGATTTCCGGGAATGGAACTGATAGCAGCTATTACGGCGGTTGAACTGGCGGCGGTTACATTTTATGAGGTAACCGGACCTCTATTAACCAAGTATGCTCTGTTGAAATCCGGTGAGATTAGGGGGGCAGAGAGAACGGAGACAGTTAATATATAGCATATTTACCTGGTAAAACAGGGTAATAAAACCCGTAGGAGATGCTTGCGGTGAGTTTTTATCACTGCTATAATGATACATATATTAAATAAGTTTTAAAAAGGAATATAAGAAATTTTATTTTAAGGGGGAAATATATAATGAAGCATGTAAAAACCATAAATTTATCGGATTTGAAATCATCTTTTAAGGAAGGCGGATGTGGGGAATGCCAGACCTCCTGTCAGTCGGCCTGTAAGACTTCCTGCACTGTTGGGAATCAAGCCTGCCAGAGGGAAAATAAAGACAAAGAAAAGTAGTCGCTGACTACTTTTTTCTTATTAGGGGGATTACACTTGGTTAATGGAATGATACATAAATACTGTTATGATGATTTGAAAATTGTTCTGGATGTCAACAGTGGAGCTGTTCATTTGGTGGATCCGTCGGGGTGGGAAATTATCAGCCTTTTGGAGCAGGGTTTTGATTTGGACCAGATTGCCGCTCAATTGGAGGGGAAATACCATCACCAGGTGATTGCCGAAACCCTGGAGGAGATAGGAAAACTTATTGAGAACGGACTGCTTTTCTCACCGGATTTTTTGGAGGGCTATAAAAGGCCTTCGGAGTATATTATAAAAGCCATGTGTTTTCATATGGCCCACGATTGCAACATGGAATGCAGTTACTGTTTTGCCGGGAAGGGTTCCTTTGGGGGAAAGAAAAGCCTGATGTCCCGGGAGGTGGCTTTCCGGGGAGTAGATTTTATAATTAAAAATTCCGGTTCTCGTAAAAATTGTGAGGTTGACTTTTTTGGCGGAGAACCCCTTTTAAATTTTCAAGTTATTAAAGATACTGTGGATTACGCCCGGAAAAAGGGAAGGGAGTCGGGAAAAGAGTTTAAGTTTACATTGACCACCAACGGCCTTTTGCTGAACCAGGAGGTTCAAGATTATGTAATTGGGCAGGGATTCAGTGTGGTTTTGAGTTTGGACGGTAGGAAAGAAGTAAATGACCGGGTTAGGGTTCTCAAAAAAAACGGTTCCAGCAGTTACGACCGGTTGGTGCCCAAATACCTAAAATTTGTGGAGGAGAGAAATCACCAGGAGTATTATCTTCGGGGGACTTTTACGGCTTATAATCAGGATTTCAGTGAAGATTTAAAGCATTTGGCAAGCCTTGGGTTTAAAGAAATATCTTTGGAACCGGTGGTGGCCCCGGCGGCGGCTCCATATGCTCTGAAGGAGGAGCACCTGCCCCAGCTATACTGTCAGTATGAGCAGATTTCCCGTTTTTATTTGGAATCTCATGGGACTGAAAGCTCTTTTTCTTTTTTCCATTTTAACCTGGACCTCAGCCGCGGGCCCTGTATTAAAAAGAGATTGGCCGGCTGCGGAGCGGGCACGGAGTATTTGGCCCTGTCCCCGGAGGGCCACATTTACCCCTGCCATCAGTTTGTGGGGGAAAAGGAGTTTTTGATGGGGGATGTGACCCGAAGTATGGAATTTGACAGGATAATATATGAAGGTTTTTTAAAGGTTAACGTCAACAGCAAGGAGGAATGTGGTTCCTGCTGGGCTAAATTTTACTGCGGGGGCGGCTGTCATGCTAATGCTCACCATTTCAATGGAGACGTTTACAAGCCTTATGCCCTGGGTTGCAAGTTGGAAAAGAAAAGGTTGGAATGTGCTTTGGCGGTACAGGCAGAAATATTTCTTGCTCAAAATTCTTGATAGTTAAGTTTGAAGTTTGCAGAGGATAAAATTTCAAACAAACACTTGTTCCGAGTACCGAAAAATGGTATAATATGTTTAATTACTCAGTTATTAAAAAAGTAAGACCAGGGGATGGTCAGATCGCTGTCTTTAACAAAGCGCGGATTGAAGGGAAGGCCAAGGAACTGTCCACTGGTTTCCAGGGTACCAGACCCTGGTGAAGGCGGGTGTATTTTATGGATATTATTCAGTACAGTTGGGAACAGGAGCTGGCTCAAAAGTCTCCCCTGGCTTTAAAGATGAGGCCGGAGAATCTGGATGATTTTTTTGGTCAGGAGGATATTTTAGGGGAAGGAAAGTTATTGCGGCGCCTTATCCAGGCGGACCGTTTTTCTTCCGCGGTTTTCTACGGACCCCCGGGCACGGGGAAAACCACTGCTGCCCGTATTATCGCCCAAACCTCCAAAGCCCGTTTCTTTCAGCTAAATGCGGTAATGTCCGGGGTAAAGGATATAAAAGAGGTTATTAAAAAGGCCAAAGAACTGTTAGGGATGGAAGGGCAGAGAACCATCCTGTTCATCGATGAAATTCACCGTTTTAATAAAGCACAGCAGGATGCCCTGCTGCCTTCGGTGGAGGAGGGGACGGTTATCCTCATCGGAGCTACTACGGAAAACCCATATTTCACGGTGATTTCTCCCCTGCTCTCCCGTTCAACGGTATTTCCCTTTAAGCCTTTGGAAAATCAAGATATCGAAAAAATACTGGAAAGGGCCCTGAAGGATAAAAACAGGGGAATGGCCTCTTATAATCCTCATTTGGAACCGGAGGCTTTGAAGCATATAGTAGAAAGATCCAACGGGGATGCCCGAGTAGCCTTGAACGCCTTGGAGCTGGCGGTTTTGACCACGGAACCTGGGAAGGATGGTATCCGTCTCATTACTTTGAGTGCTGCAGAGGAGTCTATTCAGGGAAAGGCGGTCAGGTACGACCGCCAGGGAGATAACCACTTTGATGTTATTTCGGCTTTCATTAAATCCATACGGGGTTCTGACCCCGATGCAGCCCTATACTGGTTGGCTTTTATGATAAATGCTGGAGAGGATCCTAATTTTATCGCCCGCCGCCTGGTAATCAGCGCCTCTGAGGATGTAGGAAACGCGGATCCAAGAGCTCTTTCTGTAGCCGTGTCGGCAGCCCAGGCGCTTCAGATGATTGGTATGCCCGAGGGCAGGATTATATTGGCTCAAGCGGCCACCTACCTGGCATCAGCCCCCAAGAGCAATGCTTCTTACCTGGGAATTAATCAGGCCTTGGAGGAGGTTAAGGTAAAAAGCAGCGGGGGAGTCCCTCCTTATCTGAAGGATGCCAGCTATCCGGGAGCCCGGAAAATGGGTCACGGAAAGGGGTATAAGTATCCCCATGACTATGCCGGAAACTTTGTGCTGCAGCATTATCTTCCCCAAGGGATTAGGGAAAAAATTTACTACCGGCCTTCAGAGAACGGAGAAGAGAAGATGATTAAGTGGCGTTTGGAAAAGCTTTGGCCCAAAAGGAAAGGTAGATAAGCTGTGGACTATTATCTCACCATAAAAAAAGAAGCCCGAATTAAAATAGCTGTGGGGGCCTGTCGATTTATTGCCTCTGTAGGTTTCTGCGGTAGTGAAAAGCAGGCCAGGGATTTTATTCAACGGGTGAAGGAAGAGTTTTCCAATGCCACCCATAACGCCTTTGCCTATAGGATTGGAACCGGGGAGGATACAATAGTGCGTACCTCTGATGCCGATGAACCGGTGGGGACGGCAGGGCCGCCTATTTTATCCTCCATAGATAAGGTGGGGCTGACCAACGTGGTGGTGGTAGGCACTCGATATTTCGGCGGCGTAAAGCTGGGGATAGGGGGACTTATTAGAGCCTACCGTGCCTGTAGTGAAGCGGGATTAAAAGAGGCCGGGGTGGAAAAAAAGGTTATCACCCGAAACTATACCATAATTATACCCTATGACTATATTGGACAGGTCATAAATGAGATATCTGGTTTTCAAGGGGAAGTAACGGCGGTGCGTTACGATACATTGGTTGAAATTGACAATGTGATGCCTCCAAAGAATTATGAAAGTTTTACAAATAAATTGAATGATATTACCCGGGGTCAGGCAAAAATAAGGCTTAAAGGGTAAGTAAAATTATAATTAGAAGAGCAGGTGACCATATGATTGGAAAAGGTAGCGTAGCGGTGGCCATGAGCGGAGGGGTGGATAGTTCGGTAACGGCGGCAGTTTTAAAAGAAGCCGGTTATCCCATATTTGGTGTTACTATGACTATTTGTCCTTCCGCAGGATACCACGACCAAGAAGGAAATACCGCCGCCGGTAAAATTAATAATGCAGTGGAGGATGCCCGAAAGGTTTGTCAGCAGCTGGGCATTGCTCATCATGTCCTGGACCTGTCCGGAGATTTTAGAGAAAGGGTGGTTGATTACTTTTTGAAAGAATATGAGCGGGGGAGGACACCTAACCCCTGTGTAGTTTGTAATCTTCATATTAAATTTGACCGCTTAATGAAAGAAGCTTTTTCTTTGGGAGCAGATTACCTGGCCACCGGACACTATGCCCGCATTATTTACAATGACCAACGGCAAAAATATTTTCTGCAGAAAGCCCGGGATCCCGGCAAGGACCAGACTTATTTTTTATTCAGCCTTACCCAAGATAAGCTCAAGAAAATTCTTTTCCCTCTGGGCGGTTACCTTAAAGAGGAGGTCCGGGAAAAGGCCCGAAGTTTGAATCTGGAGGTTATGGAAAAGCCGGAGAGTCAGGAGATATGTTTTATAGAAGATAATGACTATAAAGGTTTTATAAAAAGAGAAGGAAAGGTTACCTTCAGTCCTGGCCCTTTTCTACTTACTTCAGGGGAAAGAATAGGAACCCATCAGGGACTTCCTTTTTACACCGTGGGGCAGCGGAAAGGATTGGGCCTGGCGGTAGGATATCCTATTTATGTGGTAGATATAGATTATTCCACAAATGCCGTAGTGGTGGGAAAAAGAGAAGAGCTCTTTGCAGCCGATCTCTATGCCGGGGAAGTAAGTTGTGTTTCCGGTGAACCTTTGGAGCAGCAGGACCTTACGGTAAAAATTCGTTATCGGTCTCCGGAGGTGGAGGCACAATTAACTCCATTGGCCCCCGGTAGGGTGATAATCAGTTTTAAAGAACCTCAAAGGGCAGTTACTCCAGGACAGGCGGTAGTTTTTTACCGGGGAGAACAGGTCCTGGGAGGGGGAATTATTGAAGAGAGGCTGGCTTTTTAGAGGAAGTAGTGCCTTTGAGAAATTTTAAGCGGATTGCTAATACCATTAAATTAAGTATTTTAATGTATTTTTTTGCTTATTCCGGGTAAAATAACGGTTAGCAGGTTTAATTGCAATTATTGTAAAAAAAATATACTGCTGATGTATCCATAACTTACAAGAAGACAATGATGCCTTTAAAACGGAAGCGAAGATTGCAAATCAGACAGTAGAACCGTCATTTGTCTTACTTAAAAACAGAATAGGAGTGGGTAATATGTACTGCCCCCTTTGCGGGAGTGTTGATACCGGAAAGGTTGCGACGGACCAGTATTACTGCTGGCACTGTCTTATCGAGTTCAACGTTAATAAAAAAAAGGAGATAAACATCTACTACGTAGAAGACGATGGCTCTTTGGTGGATATGGGAATTAACCCCCAGGAAAAAATCTACTTTCAACCTGAAAAAGCAACATAAGTTGCTTACTTTTTTTTTGAATCAGTTATTTGTAGATTTTACCCCGTATACATATATATTTAAGGGGAGGGGTTTTGATGGATAGGCGAAAGATAAAAGATATTTTTTGTTATGGAATGACGCTGGCTGGTGTGTTCCTTATTTTTATTTTTGCCTTGTTAATTTTATATGGCCTTTATTCCTTAAGGAACACTCTTATTTCAGTTTTATTCCCTTTTTTGGCCTCTTTTATTATAGCCTATCTTTTAAATCCTTTATTAGAGTTTGTCTGTCAGAAAAATATATCCCGTTCTGTAGGGATTTTTATCATATATCTTGCTTTTTTTCTAACTTTGGTTTTACTCTCTATTAATGTTATTCCCTCTCTTATGGGTGAGATGCAGAAACTGTTGGTGAAGGTACCAATGTATTCTTCACAAATTCAACAGTTTATCGTAGAAATGCAGCAGGATTATCACCGTTTTAATTTGCCGGACAGTATCAGAAGTGTTATTGATACCAATATTGATCAGTTTCAAGGCCTGATTCTTGACCTGCTGGAGGGTTTCACGGAAACGGTGATTAACCTGTTCAGCCATATTATTTTACTGGTTTTAATTCCCCTGCTGGTTTTTTATATTTTGAAGGATTTAGAAAATATTAAGAGGTTTATTTACAAAATGATTCCCCACAAATATCGGGGCAGGGTAAGGGCAGCAGCAGAGGACATTGATAAAACCCTGGGGGCTTATGTGCGGGGACAAATTTTTATCAGTATTTTTGTGGCCGGTATGGTTTACGTGGGTTTGTTGGTTTTGGGGGTGGAGTTTGCCCTTCTTTTGGCTATTATTAATGGTGTAACCAATGTTATTCCGTATTTTGGACCTATTATTGGGGCTGTACCGGCTTTTTTCATAGCTCTATTGGAGTCCCCCTTATTGGCTTTGAAAGTAATCCTGATGATTACTATTGTGCAGCAGGTAGAAAGCCATGTGTTGACCCCCACCGTTTTTGGAAAAAACTTAGGTCTTCATCCGGTGATTGTAATTCTGTCTCTTTTAGCGGGAGGAAGTTTTTTTGGGTTGTTGGGTTTAATATTTGCTGTTCCAGTGGTGGCAGTTATTAAAGTGTTGTTCAAACATCTCAGGAAAAATAAATTTATTTAGAAAAAAGTTACAGCTTCTACGAAATATCTGCTTTTGTTGACACAGTGAAGCACTCTTATATATAATTGTCATGTAACCAATTAAGGAGGGATCTGACATTATGAAAACCAAAGAAATACGGGAGAAATTTTTAAATTTCTTTAAAAATAAAGACCATCTGGTACTTCCCAGCTATTCATTAATCCCCCAGGATGACCCCACCCTGTTGTTAATCGGAGCTGGGATGGCGCCTTTGAAACCCTATTTTACAGGTGAAAAAAAGCCCCCTCATCCCCGGGTAACCACCTGTCAAAAATGTGTAAGGACACCGGATATTGAAAGGGTAGGTAAAACTGCCAGGCATGCTACTTTTTTTGAAATGTTAGGAAATTTTTCTTTTGGGGATTATTTTAAAGAGGAGGCCATTCAATGGGCCTGGGAGCTGGTTACCGAGGTGTATCATCTTCCGGAAAAGAAGCTTTATGTGAGCGTTTACCAGGAGGATGATGAGGCCTATGATATTTGGCATAAAATCATGGGTCTTCCGGAAAGCAAAATCTTTCGCCTGGGTAAAGAGGATAATTTTTGGGAAATTGGTCAGGGCCCTTGCGGACCCTGCTCAGAAATATATTATGATCTGGGTTTTGAGTTTGGCTGTGGTCGGCCGGACTGTCAGGTAGGCTGTGATTGTGACCGTTTTGTAGAAATATGGAACCTGGTTTTTACTCAGTTTAATTGTGATTCCGGTGGCAGCTACCTGCCTCTAAGTCAAAAGAATATCGACACCGGCGCTGGGCTGGAAAGGATGGCCATGGCTCTGCAGAATGTGCCTACCTTTTACGAAATTGACATTATTAAGCCCATTTTAGACTATTTTGTCCGTCTCACCGGAGTTCGTTACGGTGAAAACTCAAGGGAGGATATATCCCTGCGCATACTTACCGAACATCTCCGCAGTCTGACCTTTATGGTGGTGGATGGTATCCAGCCTTCCAATGAGGGAAGGGGTTATGTCTTGCGAAGGATGATTAGAAGGGCCGTAAGACACGGCCGCCTTCTGGGTCTAGAAGACCTGTTTTTGTTTGAGGCGGTGCCAATGATTTGTGAAGTTATGGGAGATGTTTATCAGGAACTGAAGGAAAGAGAGGACTATATTGTTAAAGTGGTACAGCTGGAGGAGGAACGTTTTCGGGAAACTCTGGAACAGGGATTGACTATGCTCAGCACTTACCTGATAGACCTGCAGAGGGATGGGGAGAAAGAGCTGCCCGGAGATGTGGCCTTTAAGCTGTATGACACCTTCGGTTTTCCATTGGATTTAACCCGGGAAATTCTGGAGGAGAAAGGGCTGGGGGTAGACGAAAAGGGCTTTAAGGTTCAGCTGGAGCTGCAGCGGGAACGGGCCCGTTCGGCCCGAGAAAAGATGGACGCTGGAGAAGCTAAGGCCAATCTTGAACCCTTTAAAGACCAGAGGGTAGAATTTATAGGTTTTGATACCCTGGAGACAAAATCTCGAATTGCAGCCATATATAATGGGGATGTAATTGTGGACAAGGCAGAAGAGGGTCAAGAGGTAACTCTGATTTTGGATAAGACTCCCTTTTACGCGGAGAGTGGTGGACAGGTAGGAGACCAGGGAACTATCACTACGGAAAGTGCATTGGTAGAAATTCAGGATACCAAACTGGGTACTTATGACCTGTTTTTGCATAGGGCACGAGTAATTCGGGGAGAAATATATACAGGGGAGAAAGTGAAAGCATTGGTGGACTCCAACAAAAGGGGTTTAATCTGTAGAAACCATACAGTGACCCACCTGCTGCACCGGGCTTTAAAGGAAGTGTTGGGGGAACATGTAAACCAGGCGGGTTCACTGGTGGCGCCCCAAAGACTTCGTTTTGACTTTACCCACTTTGCATCTCTTTCCCAGGATGAGGTGAAAAAGATTGAGGAAATTGTAAATAAACATATTTGGAAAAACCTTAAAGTAGATACCCAGGAGACCACCCTCCAGGCAGCTAGGGAAAGTGGGGCCATGGCTCTATTTGAAGGAAAATATGAAGATAAAGTCCGCATGGTAAGTATTGATAATTACAGCCTGGAGTTATGCGGTGGCACCCATGTAAAACATACAGGTGATATTGGCCTATTTAAGATATTGTCTGAAAGTGGAATTGGCACGGGTTTGAGAAGAATAGAAGCTCTTTCCGGGCCAGGGGCCTACCATTACCTATCAGAAAAAGAAGAAATTTTAACCCGAGGATCGGTGGCACTAAAAACAAAAGAGGAAAATTTTTTACCAAGACTGGAGACATTAATTCAATCCTATAATGAAATGGTAAAGGAGAACCAGAACCTTCGCAGTAAGCTGGCTTCCCAGAAAGTGGATGAACTGTTGGACAAAGCAGTACAGGTAAAAGGGGTTCCGGTGCTGGCTGCACAGGTGAATGTGACGGAAATGGAGCAGCTGCGCAGTATGGCCGATCAGCTTAAGGATAAGATGGGTTCCGGTGTGGTGGTTCTGGGTTCTGTCAAAGGAGAGAAAGTCCTCTTGGTGGCAGCGGTGACGGCAGATCTGGTGAAAAAGGGATTGCATGCAGGAAAAATTGTAGGGGAAGCCGCCAAACAAACCGGCGGTGGTGGCGGCGGAAGGCCGGATATGGCTCAGGCGGGGGGAAAAGAAAAAGATAAGCTTCCCTCGGCCTTAAAGCAAGCAGCAGTAATGGTTGAAAAACTGATGGTTTAATTTCTTGATTTTTTTAGAGGATTATATTTCCTCTTGGCGAATATGTATGTTAATTCTACAAACCTAATCCTTTCTTGTGAAGGGGGGACAGCATGAAAAATTCTTTTGAGCATACCATGAAATTTAATGTAAAAGCAGACGAAGAAATAATCCAAGTTAATGATGTTATGAAGCAGGTATACGAATCTTTAAAAGAGAAAGGGTATAATCCCATAAATCAAATCGTGGGCTACCTGCTCTCGGGCGATCCTGCTTATATTACCAGTTTTAACAATGCCCGAAGCCTTATTCGAAAAATTGAACGGGATGAACTCTTAGAAGAACTGGTGAAAAGTTACCTGGAAGGATTATAAAAGGAGTATTTGTGTGAATTATTGTGACCTGGGTAAAACAGGAATAACCGTATCGAGGCTCTGTTTTGGAACTCTAACCATCGGCCCTCTTCAGGCCCGATTGAGTATAGAGAAAGGGGCCTCTCTTCTTGTTGATGCCTTTGAAAACGGCATTAACTTTTTTGATACGGCGGAAATATATAAAAACTATGATTATCTCTGTTCTGCTTTTAAAAACATGAATCCAAAACCGGTGGTGGCTACTAAGTCCTATGCTTATACAAAAGAAAACATGGAAAAAAGTCTATCAAAAGCGTTAAGGGAAATGGGTCTTGAGGCAGTAGACATTTTCCTTCTGCATGAGCAGGAGTCGGAGAATACCATAAAGGGTCATTTTGAAGCTCTGGAGTATTTGCTCAGAGCCAAAGAAAAGGGTTATGTCAGGGCTGTGGGAATTTCCTGTCATACTACTGCCGCTGTAGAGGCTGCTCTGAAATATCCGGAAATTGAAATTATCCATCCATTGGTCAATTTCAGGGGAATCGGTATCAGGGACGGTACTGTAGAACAAATGCTGAGTTTACTAAAAAAAGCTGCAGAGAAAAATATCGGGATATATGCCATGAAACCCCTAGGTGGGGGGCATCTAATTAAGCAGGCGGAAAAGGCCTTTAATTTTGTACTCTCCCACAGTTTTATTCATTCTGTAGCGGTGGGAATGCAATCTGGTGAGGAACTCCTGTTCAATCAGGCGGTTTTTTCAGATACTTTAGTGCCTGAGGATTTAAGAAACCAATTAATGGCTAAACCAAGGCGGATTGTGGTGGAATCATGGTGCAAGGGATGTGGAGAATGCATCAGTCATTGTCCTCAGGGGGCTTTGACTATAAAGGACAATAAAGCTCAGGTAAGAAAAAGTGACTGTATTTTCTGTGGTTACTGCGGAGTATATTGTGAGGATATCTGTATAAAAATTTATTAAGTAAGGGAGAAACCATGAGGATAATGGCACTGGATCTGGGGGAAAAGACCATTGGGGTAGCCCTTGGCGATCCAACAGGTTTAATAGCCCGGGGATTAGAGGTTATAAGACGCCGAACAATGGAGGAGGATTTAAAACGCCTGCTGGCCCTGGTGATTGAATATGAAGTGGAGAAGATTGTGATGGGACTCCCCTTGAATATGAATAATACTGAGGGTCCTGGAGCTCAGAAGGCCAGGGCATTTGGTGAAAAGCTTACCTCCCGGACAAGTATTCCCGTAGTATTTTGGGATGAACGGCTTACCACGGTGGCGGCAGAGAAGCTTTTACTGGAGGCAGACCTGAGTCGAGCCAAAAGAAAAAAAGTTATTGATAAGATGGCTGCGGTTTTTATCCTGCAAAATTTTCTGGATAAAGAAAGAATGTAAACTTTAGGATATTATTTATTCATTTGGATATAATTAGGATGATTAACAGCTATAAGTTTATAATTACTTTTCGTATAAAAATTTGCTGTTAAACCCGTAATGGTTAACTTTAGTATTAGACTAATAAAAGGGAGTTGATTTGAAAATGGAAGAAAGAAACGAAGTCCTTACTTTAGTAGACGAAGAGGGTAAAGAACATTTGTTTTCCATAGTTGACCTGATTGTGGTGGAAGAAAAGGAATATGCTATTCTTTTACCTTTTGAGAAAGTTGAAGAACCCGATGGAGGAGCTGCAGATGAGGCCGTTATTTTTAGAGTGCTTCAGGATGAACAGGGTCAGGTTCTAATGGTGGTTGAAGATGATCAGGAATGGGAAAATGTGGCCACTGCCTGGGAAGAACGGGGCAGTGATGAAGAGGAAGACATGGATGTGGAAGAAATGGATATTGAAGATTAATCCAATTAGTGGTACAATCTTTATAAGCAGCTCTGCTGTTTAAGGTCATTTCATCATAATTTTAGGGGATTTGAGGTGGATTCTATTGTCAAGAGCATATGCCGGCTGGCACAAGTTATTAATTGTATTCTGCCTGGGTCTCCTTATTTTTTTTGTGTCCTCTGATATGTTGATGCAGCAGGTTCTTCCGGTATCAGGGGCAGAAAGTAATTTGGTTTTAGTTGAAATTCCACAGGGAGCCTCATCAGGGAATATCGCCGAGACCTTAAAGCAAGCAGGGGTGGTTCGCAATAACCTGGCCTTTAGGGTTTATGCTAAGTTCAAGGGTTATGACGGCAGGCTTAAGGCCGGGGAGTATGAGTTTTATACCGCAATGAATATGGACGAAATTTTAGAGAAACTTTATCAGGGAGATGTGATTCAGAGTTATACCCGTATAACTCTTCCGGAAGGTTTTCGGGTAGAACAAGTTGCAGCCCGGTTAGAAGCTCAGGGAGTGGTGGAAGAGGAAGTTTTTTTGGAACTTCTATTGGAAAAACAATTTGATTATTGGTTTTTAAAGGATATTACACAGTCCACTTATCCTGTTGAGGGTTATCTTTTCCCCGATACCTATTACCTGGAAGATGATGACGCAGAAGAGGAAATTATTCATCGGATGCTGCGGCAGTTTGAAGGGGTTTTTAACGATACTTATCAACAGCGGGCAGAGGAATTGGGGATGACCGTTCATGAAGTGGTAACTTTGGCTTCCATCATTGAAAGAGAGGCCAGATTAAAGGAGGAAAGACCTATAATTTCCGGTGTTTTTCACAATCGGCTTCAAAGGAATATGCTTTTGCAGTCTTGTGCCACCGTTCAATATGCTCTGGGGGAGATAAAACCTAAACTTTCAACCAGAGACACGGAGATTGATTCGCCTTATAATACATATTTACATACCGGCCTTCCTCCCGGGCCTATCGCCAGTCCTGGCAGGGATGCTATTCATGCAGCTCTTTATCCGGAGGAAACCGATAATCTTTATTTTGTTTTAAGGGGAGATAATTCCGGTGGTCATTATTTCAGCAGAACTTTACAGGAGCATTTGGAAAACCAGCGTAAGGCCGTAAGGGAAAGAGACTCATGAGATACTATAGATTAGCTAAAGCTGGTAAGATTATCGAGATAAAATAAGCAGTAAATACAGGTGATTAATAATATGACACTGCCCGAACTACTGGCACCCGCCGGGGATTTGGAAAAATTAAAAATTGCTTTGCATTACGGGGCTGACGCTGTATATATTGGAGGGAAAGAGTTCAGCCTACGGTCGTTTGCAGGGAATTTCTCTTCCGAAGAGATGAAAGAGGGAATTGAATTTGCTCACCAAAAAGGGAAAAAGGTTTACGTTGCCTTAAATATACTTCCTCATAATGAACACCTTCCCAAAATAAATAAATACTTAAAAGAAATGAGCCCGCTGGGGCCCGACGGGTTCATTATTTCTGATCCGTCGGTGCTGGAAATTTGCAGACAGGTGGTTCCAGAAATTCCCCTTCATTTGAGTACTCAGGCTTCGGTTACCAACTGGCAGACCATAAAATTTTGGGAAAAGCAGGGTTTTTCCAGGGCAGTATTAGCCAGGGAAGTATCCTTAAGGGAGATTAAAGATATTCGTTCCCGGGTATCGCTGGGGATTGAATGTTTTGTGCATGGGGCCATGTGTATCAGTTATTCTGGTCGATGTCTGCTGAGTAAATATATGGTTCACAGGGATGCTAACCTGGGGGAGTGCGCTCACCCCTGCCGATGGCGTTATCACCTGGTGGAGGAAAAGCGTCCTGGTGAATTTCATCCGGTCTTTGAGGATGAATATGGGACCTATATTATGAATTCCAGGGACCTGTGTATGATTGAGCACATCCCTGCCCTGATAAATGCAGGGGTGGACTGCTTTAAAATTGAAGGAAGGATGAAAAGTGTACATTACGTCGCTACCGTAACTAAGGTTTATCGAAAAGCTCTGGAGGCGTACAAGTTAAATCCTAACGATTATAAACCGGGTGAAAAATTGCTGGCGGAACTGGAAAAAGTAAGCCATCGCCCTTATACTACCGGTTTTTATTTGGATAATCCAAAGGTTCAGGACCAGATATATGAAGAAAGCTCTTACCTTCAAGGATATGATTTTATCGGCATGGTAAAAGAATATGACCCGGGAAAAGGAATGGCCCTGGTAGAACAGAGAAACCACTTTGCTGTGGGAGAAACTGTAGAAGTACTAAGCCCTCACGGAGATCCTTTTTTAAAGAAAATTGAAGGGATTTATTCCCTGGAGGGCGAACCAATGAACAGAGCACCACACCCTCAGCAGCTTCTGTATTTGCCCTGTGCCGAAAAGCTAAAACCCTATGATATTTTAAGAAGGGCTAGATATTAAAGAGTTTAATAAGAAAAGCCTCACCCAGATTATGGGTGGGGCTTTTTATTGCTCAATTTGTAACGGTAATTATGAATGATGAAAAATGTATTTAAATAAAGTACAGTTTTATTACAGACAATCCGACATTATGGAATGAAGATATTGGAAAAATTTTATTATTGATTAAAGGACTTAACTGCATCATCTTGGTTGGAACAAATAGGGAAGATAGCAGTAAAACCAGCAATATCAAAGACTTCAATGACGTGCTCTTTAAGGCATGATAGTACTATTTTACCCCCCACAGCCTTTGTTTTCTTAGCAGCCATGAGGAGGATCCTTAGCCCGGCACTTGAGATATAGTCCAACTGGTTAAAATCAAAAATAAAGCAGGTTTCCCCTTTGTTTAGTATCTCCATGAACTTTTTCTCTAAAATTACTGAAGTGCTTGCATCCAACCTTCCCTCTAATGTCAGAATAATTAAAGCTCCATTTTTACTTTCATGAATTTTCATTGTTGTCCTCCTTTTAGTATAACAAGTGAATTTACTTTTGACTTATGATTTAAGACTCAAGAATCCAATATTTTTTTCAATACCAGTACATTTTTGTCCTGGAGTCTTTCATATTTAATTTTTTGAACCATATTTTTCACAAAATGAATTCCAAGACCTCCTATAGTTCTTTCTTCAAGAGGCAGATTCAGCTCCGGGTCAGGAACCTCCAGAGGATTAAAAGGAACACCAGAATCTTCTATCTTTATAGTAAGTTCCTTTCCAACCTTAGATATGTGGATGTTTATAAAGTGTTCATTATCATCTTCAAATCCATAAGATACAATATTAGTAAATATTTCGTCCAGGGCTAAGTTAATATCCATTATTGCTTTTAATGGAAGGTGATTAACCTCTCCAAATTTTTCCAGTAAATTTGCCAGTCTTTCAAGTTCGGAAAGATGGTTCCTAAGTTGAACATGCATTTCTTCTTTTAAAGACAAAATTAATTCCTCCCAATGATATCACTCCTAAATTTAAAGAGTTAGTTAGTTTTCATGTTCTCAGGTTTCTCGGGTTCATCGGCAGATTCAGTGGCCAAACACTCTGGATTCACATATTTAAGAGCCATAATGGTAATATCATCGGACTGTTCAGCCTTGCCGGCATAAGCCCGGACTTCATTATTTAATTCCATGGTCATTTTTTTAACAGAAGTTTCAATATTCTTTTTAATAACCGCCTCCATTCTATTATCTCCGAACTGTTCATTTGCTGAGTTCATGGCTTCATTTATCCCGTCGGTATACAAAAGGAGGGTATCTCCCTTTTGTAGGGTAAAATCATAAGAATTAAAGGGGAAATCTTCAAATACCCCCAGTGCAATGCCTTCTATTTTCGGCAGTTTTTCTAAGGTGCCGTCTTTTTTAAGGATATAGGGTAGATTATGTCCTGCATTACTGCATGTTACGCGGCCTGAGGGAATATGTAAAAATCCCAGAAACACTGTTACAAACATACCTGAGTCATTATCTATACATAACTCTTTATTGACGATGTTCAATATTTGTGCGGGTGTCTGTTCTTCGTGTGCCCTTGTTTTTAACAAGGTTTTAGTTACCGCCATAAACAAAGATGCCGGAACCCCTTTACCGGAAACATCCCCTATTAGAAAACAAAGGGTATTATCGTTTAATAGGAAATAATCATATAAATCCCCTCCCACTTCTTTGGCGGGTTCAAGTATCGCGTGGATATCAAACTCTGAACGGTTGGGGAAAGCCGGAAAAATCTTTGGTACGATGCTCAGTTGAATTTCCCGGGCAACCCGCAGTTCTCCTTCCATTAATCTTTTATCGGCTTCTGTTGCCCGCTCTTTAATCAGGTTTAAAACAATAAAAATGAATATGCCCATACCCAGTGAATTGGCAAGAAGCATGGGGAGAGATATCTGTTTCACCAGGTCCAGGGCTGCATTGTAAGGACGGACTAACAGCAGCACCAAGCCCATGTGAAAAATCTCCATCAAAGCTGCAAAAATCGAGGCTAAGGCCACCCCGGGCAGTTGACCCCGACGAAGTAAGAATATGACTCCACCGGCTAAACCGGCAATAATGGTGGAGATGGCACAGGGCAGGGCGGTAAGCCCGCCCAGAGAATAGCGGTGAGCTGCCCCTATTAATCCGGACCCCAAACCGATAACAGGGCCTCCCATGAGACCAGCTATCATCGGACCCAGGTCTCTTATATTAGCGATACCGCCTAATATTTCTGTTCCACTGAGAGTGCCGTAAATTGAAAACAAACCGAATATAACTATCAGATACAACTTATTTTTTAGGTCCAGGTTTCCATCTAATATGGAGATAAAAATACGGCTCCGGGTTAATACATAAGCTAGAACAATAATGACCGACATATTCTTGATTAAGGTTACAAGAAGTTCCAAAATGTTTTCTATATTATTCCCTACTTTCCATATATTTTATCAAAATAAACTTGTAAACTAATCCTTTCAACAAAAAATAAGGCAAATCCTGCTTTTCTTGTTGTCAAATTTTTTGCCAGAATCTTTATATGTCCAGAGAAAGCAAATTAGATTTTAGAAATTTTAATACCTAGAGGTATAAAGATGTATAAATCTCTCAGAACAGGTTGAAAATAACCTAAAAACGGGAGAATTATTTTATGGGCAGATTATATCGTCAAAAGAGAATTGCCCTTCTTTTATTGATGTTTCTGATAAGCTGTATGCTTTTAATTCTAAAACTTTTCAGCATACAAATATGGCAAGCCCAAAATCTCACCACAGAAGCCATAAGCCAGAGAATGGCGTCGTATCAATTGGATGACGGTAGGGGGAATATTTTGGATAGAGAAGGAGTTCCCCTGACGGGCCATACCCGGGAGATACTGATTGCCTTTCCCTTTTTAATTCAAGATACAAGTGAGGTCAAAGAGGCATTGGGCGGTATATTTAATAGTAGTGAATTAATTGAAATAGAAAATATTATTAAATCTACTTCGGATAAAAAGGCAGTTTGTGCTGCCCCCGGCAAAGGCATTCAATTAACCAGGGAGCAGGCAAGGAAAATTAAAGAATTAAATATTCCCGGGATTGTTTTAGCTCAGGAGAAGGAACGCTATGGTAAAGAGCCTCTGGCTGTTCATTTGATAGGCCAGCTGAGAAGTGAAGTAGGGGTAAGCGGAATAGAAGGAATTTTTGAAAATGAGCTGAAGGCCAGGAGCCCTGAAATGATAAGTGTGTTTTTGGATGGAAGGGACAGAATCTTACAGGGATTGGGTTACAGGTATATCCCTTCAGAAAAGAATCTAGCTCCCTTAGATGTGAAGCTGACCTTAGATTATTCAATCCAAAAATTAGTGGAAGAGAAAATGGACAAATATATCAATCGGGGAGCAGTTGTGGTAATGGACCCGAGGAATGGAGATATATTGGCCATGGCCAGCCGTCCTCAGCCGGACAGTAACATAGATGGAAGTTATTTGAATCATAACCTAGAGAATTATCATCCTGCTTCCGTTTTCAAATTAGTTGTTGCCGCGGCCGCCCTGGAAAAGGGATATTATCAAATTAATGATAAGTTTACCTGCGGCGGGCAGATTGAAGCCGGCGCCCATACTTTTAACTGTTTTCACGGACCCCATGGTGAGGTTAGCATGAGCCAAGCTTTGGCTCATTCCTGCAATTCAGCTTTTATAGAAATGGGTTTGGAGATAGGGGGAGACAGCATTATTGAATATGCCGTTAAAATGGGATTGGGGGAAAGGACGGGGTTGTATCCCTCACCCCATGAAAATTGGGAAAGCAATTATGGAAGTATGCCATCTTATGAAGAATTATTAAGTCCCGCAGGAATTGCTAATGCGGTATTAGGCCATTATCAAGTTAAAGCTACGCCCCTGCAGGTTGCGCAGTTATTAGCCATTATTGCCAATGACGGAAAATTAGTATCTCCCCGGGTAGTTATGGAGTTGACTACCTCCAAAGGGGTAACAGTGCAGAGATTTAATTGGGACAAGGGAAGGACTGTTTTACTTCCCTCTACGGTTAAACAAATAAAACTAATGATGGCTGGGGTGACCCGATTCGGAACCGGTCAGGCGGCTGCAGTAGAAGGATACGCTACTGCAGGCAAGACCGGGACGGTCCAGGCCGGGGGATCTTGGTTTGCCGGGTTTACACCGGTAGAGTTCCCCACGGCAGTAATAGTGGTTTTTATTGATGAGAGCAAGGGTCATGGTTACAATGCCGCCTATGTATACGGCAAAATTATGGGAGAAATATTAGGTAGGGGATAGGAAGAAAAAAGATGGAATGTCGTTTTAATTGTTGTTGGAAAAAGGCACCAAATAATCAATAAAGACAACTAAATAGTCAAACAATATTGACAAAATTTTCTTTTGAAGGTATTTTAAGTATGGTGACCAAAATATGAAGAGATTAACAGGAAAGATAACATCAAGTATATTTAAAGAATTGGACTTTAATTCTGTTGAGCAGGATAAAATTAATTATGCAATGGAGGTGGTCTTAACAGACTTAAGCAAAGCAGCTATATTACTGATTTTCTTTGCTTTTTTCGGGTTAGTTATTGATTTTTTATTTGTTTTAGCATACTCAGTTCCACTTCGATTTAATGTAGGCGGCTTTCACATGAACAAGTACTACAGCTGTTTGCTATTTACTTTAATGTACTGCAGTCTAACGATAATGCTTCAGAGGATGGTTTTAACTGATAATGGGTTGTTGTTTAGTGTGGCTGCTGTTTGCTGTTTTTTAATTTATTTCATATCTCCTGTTATACCGGCTAAAAAATTAAATGCTGTTCTGGTGAGAAAGTTAAAAATGAGAGGAGTAACTTTATCTTTATTATACCTGCTAATTTTTCCGCTATCAAACAGCTCCTATGTGCGATATGGTTTATGGGTTATTATCTTACAGGCTTTATTAATATTAATTGCCAAAGGAGTGAAAGAAAATGAAAAGCGAAAAAACAAAAACTATGCTGCAGGTAGTGTGTAGGTTATTGTTATTGACTGCCCCCCTAATCCTATCGGGCACGGCATGCCTTGGATTCTGGGGAGAGCCGGAGATTCCTGAGTCACTCAAGTAAATGCTGCCGATGACTTTTTTTCCGTGGTCAACTTTTTGTCTTTACGAGATTTAATTTATTGGTCAACCTATTGGTGTTGAATAGTAAATATTAGTTCCATCTTCATGGTATCATAATAGACGGTTATGGTACCATTTCTTTTTTTTAATAATTTCTGAATTTTAGAAAGTCCAATACCATGCTTAGAAGCATTATCTTTCGATGTGTAGTGGCGCTCAAACATATTCTTAATCTCCTCTGATGAAACAAAAGGGTGCTTGTTGCGGGATTGAAATATATTCATTTCGTTGTTGGAATCAATGATTATTACTATCTCTTTGATTGTTTCCTTTTCAGCCGCTTCCAAAGCATTATCTATCAATATACCGTACATTTCAACCAGTTCATAATCTTTATAGCTTGTTTTAATAAAACAGTTTTTTATTTTGAATTTTATTTCTATTCCTTTTTTTATAGCCAGGTTATACTTGCTGTATAAAAAAGCTACAAGAATTTTATTGTTTAGTGTTATTAATTTAGACCAAATATTTTCTTTCAAAAGGTCGTCCATATAATCTCGATAAGCTTTATTCTTTTCTATTTGGAGCAATTTCATCACTTGTATGTGATTGTGGTAATCATGTTGTTTAATTCTAATTTCCTCAATAAGCTGGTCGATAACCGGCAAGTAAGTTTCATAAATTTTCATCTGTTCTTCTCTGGATTGATTCTGCAGACCGTTTTTTAGAATAAGCCAGTTAATAATTAGTGTGACCGAAACAAGAATTAAAAAGCCCAGTGTTGTTTCTAAAAAGCCGCTTAAATTTGTATGCCACATCATTATAACCACATAATAAATAGTAAAGATGTTGATGATTATGGCCTGAAAGATAATATTACCATCAGTTATAAACAGGTAAATACTTTTAATTGGCGTAAAGACAACTACAGCTATAACTGCTAATGTTGTAACTATTTGAGATATTAAACCATATACAAAATGAAAGGTAAAATTTTCTATCAACAAGCTTAGAAAAACAATAGATGAAAGTTGAAGGCTATAAATAATTATTAGGGAAAAGATGTATATTAAAAGTATGTTTTTCAGCGGCAATTTGGTTAACAGCCTGATAAGTAAAAAGGTCATTAAAATGTTTAAGGTTATTAATAACGGTTCTGACGAAACAAGGTATCCTAAAGAACCGGTAATCACAGTACCCAGGAAAATAAATGCCAAAGAATTTTTGATAGAGTTGTTTTGTTCCGGTAATTGAAAAGATAAAATAATAAGTAATAGCATTAAAATATCAAAAAAAGACAAAATGAAAGATTCAAATATGCTCATTTAAATATTCACCTAACCTTTTTAAATAACTTCGGCCAATGGGTATATGCTTGTTTGCTGCTTTTAATTTAATTTGCTGGTTTTTCAATGAAATAGACTCAATATAGTTTTTATTAACAATAATTGATTGATGTACCTGCATAAATTGATTGGACAGGTTTTTTTTAAAGGTTTTTAATGGAATATGGATATATTTAATGTTTTGGTATAGGGTATAAATTACGATTTTTCTTTCTAAATATTCTATATATATTATTTCAGCTTCATCTATGAGTTGGGTATGATCCTTAAAAGTTAATGATAATTTTGGCTTGTCTACTTTAAAATCGTGAGAACAATAGTCAATTAAAATTTTTTTAAAAACTTCCTCCAGTTTTTTCTGTCCAAAGGGCTTGATAATAAAATCATAACAGTGAACATTTTTAAAAGCTTCCAATTCTTTGGTTACCATAGCGGTGATAAATACTATGGGGGTGAAATAATATCTTCTGATTTGTCTTAACTGTTTCGCTAATTCAATTCCGTTATAATCAATGAGCTTGATATCAATGAAAAAAGCTGATATTTGTTTTTTTTTGGCAATAGTTAATGCTTCTTCTGCAGAGCCGGTACTGATTATATCTATTTCTGGGTTAATCTTTTTTGCCCTGGATATTAAATGGGCTCTTGTAGTGTCTTCATCTTCTACAATCATTACTATATGCATTTAAACTAACCTCTTTTTTTAAGTTTTTTAAAAAAAGATATTATTAGTTAAATTATCTTATTGATTATCATTGTACCATTAATTCACATTTTACTCAATTTAACTTTTATCGAAATTATTGAGTTTGAAAGAAAAACATAACATTTATAAAACGTGTCGAAACATGCACCTTCCATCATCTTTATTCATATACATATAAAGGTGACTTTATTTTTGGAGGTGGATGAATGCTTCCTGTGATAGGTGCATTAAGTCTTGCCATTCGGGAGTTTATATTTTTAGTCTCCTATATTACTAATAATTCTTTCCCTAAACCCTTGTCTAAAGAGGATGAAAAGAAGTATCTTCAACTTATGGAAAAAGGGGATGAGTATGCCCGGCGTAAACTGATAGAACATAATTTGAGGTTAGTTGCCCACATTATTAAAAAGTTTGACTGTAAGGAAGAGAACGAAGACTTAATATCTATAGGGACCATTGGTTTAATAAAGGCCATTAATACTTTTAATCAGGGGAAGGGAACCCGGTTGGCTACTTATGCAGCCCGGTGTATCGAAAACGAAATATTGATGCATTTGAGGAGCACAAAAAAGAATAAAACCGAAGTTTCCCTTCAGGAGCCCATTGGGATAGATAAGGAGGGAAACGAAATCACGCTGCTTGATATTTTAGGTTCCGATTCAGACGTGGTTTTGGAAACCGTGGAATTTAAAATCGCCCAAAAGAAGCTTTATGAGATCATTAAGACTTTAAAAGCCCGAGAACAACAAGTATTAAAAATGAGATTTGGGCTGCCCACGGGAGAAAGAAAAACCCAAAAGGAGATTGCTAAAAAATTGGGAATTTCCCGTTCCTATGTATCCAGGATTGAAAAGAAAGTGATCCGAAAACTCTCTAAAGAGTTTGAAGCGGAGGAGTGTCCAAAATGCGGCATATAAAAGGGTTATTAAATGTGATATACTGAATATACTAGTACTGGTACTGGTAATAATACATTGATTTTGAGGTGGCCTATATGCTGCGTTTGTTATGTCCTGATATTTACCTGGACTCCATTTATGAACTGGATCTGAACAAGTTAAAAATAAAGGGAATTAAAGGTATTATCACTGATTTAGATAATACCCTAATCCCCTGGGGTGAGAGCACCGTAATGCCTGAGCTTGAGGAGTGGTTTCGTTATTTAAAGGAAAATGATTTTAAAGTCTGTATAGTTTCTAACAATTCTTTGGGAAGGGTAAAGGTTTTTGCAGACACCTTAGATATTCCGGCGATTCCCAAAGCTGTGAAGCCCAGGAGAGGGGCCTTTCGCCTGGCTCTGAGCAAAATGGGGATTACCCTTGATGAGGCTGCCGTGCTGGGAGATCAGATTTTTACTGATGTACTGGGTGGTAACCGCCTGGGATTGTTTACGGTTTTAGTAATTCCTGTCAGTGAACGGGAGTTTATCGGAACCCAGGTGGTCAGAAAAGTGGAGCGTTATATCTTAAAACGACTAAAGTGTAAGGGTATGCTTCGTTATTAACAGAATATATTTAACTTGTAAATAGCTGCTTAAATATTTACTCCTTGAAATATTTCAAGGAGTATTCTTTGTGTTTAAATTTTAATTATTAAGTATATATGGTATATTTGTCATATGGAGGTGGAAAAGATGGTGAGTGGTAAAACCAGTATATTTGGATTGATTGGGGATCCTATCCAGCATTCCCTTTCACCGAAGATGCATAACACTGCTTTTCAACATCTTAAGTTGGACAGTATTTATGTGGCGTTCAGGGTAAAAGCTGAGGATTTATCAGATGCGGTTCGAGGGTTGAGAGCTTTGAACGTAAAAGGTTTTAATGTTACGGCACCTCATAAGGAATCAGTAATTCCTCTGTTGGATCAACTGTCTGAAGAATCGGCAGTTATAGGTGCCGTAAATACGGTCAAAAATGAAGATGGCATTTTAACCGGATACAATACGGACGGAGGGGGTTTTACCCGATTTATAAAAGAGCAGCTGAAGGTGAGGCTTCAAGGAAAAAAAGTTGTAATGGTCGGCCTGGGGGGAGCTGCAAAGTCTATTGCTTATTATTTGTGTAAAGAAAACATAAAAAGTCTGATTATTTCTAATCGTAACCAAGATAAAGCCCAAAAATACTCAGAGCTTTTGAAAAAGAAATTTAATATAGCTGTTACAGGTATCCCTCTAGAGGGCCAGATTTTAAACGCTTTCATGAAAAAGTGTGACCTGTTAATTTACGGTCTTCCCATGGACGTGGTTTCCGGAGGAGAATTGATTATTGACCCCGATGTATTTCCATCAAATATGTTGTTGTTTGATTTGAGATATCATCCCAAAGAGACTCAAGTGATGAAATTAGCCAGGGAAAAGGGCCTTTCAAGTTATAACGGAGAAGGTATGTTATTGTACCAAGGGGTTCAGGCATTTCAGGTATTTACAGGTTTAGACCCTTCGGAAAAATTAATGAAAGCTTCCTTGGAAACATAGCTAGACATCCTCTCATGTTTTGCTAAACATGTTTATGACTGCAGGAATTTAACTATTTTTGTAGAAATAAGCATAAGCTTTCCCTCCAATGGATTTCTTTGACATAAATTCCGGTTTAGTCTTTAGAAATGGAAAAATGAAAATCTTAAGTTGGGAAGCTTTAAACTCTATTATTATAAGTAAAGCATAAATTTTCACAGCGATTATAAGGAGGCAAAAGTATTTGGAAGATTACAAATTACTTAAATTGATTAAGATGGCAGTAAATGAAGAAGCATCAGACCTTCATTTAACTGTAAATTTCCCACCCAGTTTAAGATTAGATGGAAAATTAGTGACTACTTCACTACCGCCCCTTCGTCCCCAGGAAACAGAAAGTATCGCCAGGGAAATAATCCCTCCCAGTCATCTGGATAACTTTATTAAATACGGCGAGTGTGATTTCTCATATAGTCTTCACGGCCTTGGAAGGTTCAGGGTGAATGTTTTTAGACAAAGAGGAACGGTAGCCCTGGTTATGAGAATTATAAAGCCGGGAATTCCACAACTAGAGAACCTGGGCCTTCCAGACGCAGTTAAAGATTTTACTCGTAAAAATAAGGGGTTGGTGCTGCTTTCAGGTCCCTCAGGAAGCGGTAAATCTACAACTACCGCTGCCTTACTGAACTTGATTAACGAGACCCGTACCGGACATATTTTAACCTTAGAGGATCCCATTGAATTTTTATTTATTCATAAAAAATGTATTGTAAATCAGAGAGAAATGGGTCAGGACAGCGAGTCCTATAACCGGGCACTAAAGGAATCTATCAGACAGGATCCAGATATAGTGTTTGTGGGAGAAGTTCGGGATGCCGAAACTGTTGATGTAATAATTTCGGCTGCAGAGGCAGGACGGCTGGTTTTCGCTTCCCTGCACACGTTAGATGCTATTACTACCATTGAAAGGTTTATAGATATTTTCCCCTATAACCTACAGCATCAAGTAAGATTTAGATTAGCCGGGGTATTGGAAGGAATTATATCTCAGCGGCTGCTTCTTCGGAAGAATGAAAAAGGTAGGGTTGCTGCAGCGGAAGTGCTGAGCGTAACACCGAAGGTGCGAAAATATATAAGAGAAGGTTGTATTGACAAAATTTATGAGGAAATAGCCGCAGGTGGACCAGGAATGCAGACAATGGATAGTCATATAAAAGCTCTTTATGAAAATGGCATTATCTCCAAAGAGGACATGCTGGCCAATGTGTTAGAGGAAGAATAATTTTACTGATTTTATTAACACAGCAAAAATATAAAAAAAATTTTAATTTCTAAAAGTTAAAAAAAGGTGAGAGGGTATACCCTCTCACCTTTTTTTTGTAAAGAGCTATTTTTTTCAAAAATTTTAAAAAGGAAAGTGTTTAGAGAAGTAGGTATTTCTAGAAGTGCAAATATAAAGAATTTAATACAAATTATGTATAAAATATCATAAAAAAAGAGGAAAAATATAGAAGAGGAGAGAATGCTAACCAAATATGGATGTTAAATAAGCTTATATTATAAAAAATAATGAAAAATCAATAAGAGAGTATTAAGATTATTGGGTGTGATGTTATGCACAAGAAGGAATTTTTTTCAATTAAAAATAATTCCAATCCCAATTTGGAAGAATCTGTTTTCACTTATATGAAGGAAAAAAACCAAGTCAATCTTTCAAGGGTGATGGAAGAGGGTAAAAGACTGGTGTATTATTTTGCCGGTCATTATTGTGTGAGTGTTTCCAGGGAGGATCTTATTCAGGCAGGCTATGAAGGTCTTCTTAAAGCTGTAAAACGGTTTAATCCTGAAATGGGAGTTTCTTTTTCTACTTATGCCTGTCATTATATCAAAGGAGAAATAAGGCATTATATTAGAAAAGAATCCTTATTTTACCGTCCAGGATTTATTGTTGAGTCTTTCAAACTTCCTGTAGAAGATAAATTATTGCTATCAGAGGCTTTTGGCAGTCTCAGTAGAATTCAAAAAGAAATTATATATCTCCTTTTTTTTGAGGAGTATACCCAAAAGCAGGTGGGGGAAAAATTGGGCATCAATCAGCGGAAAGTGTCAAGAATTCTCCATAAAGGGTTAAAACAATTGTGGATTTCCCTGACCGAATGAAAAAAGTGTTAATGAAAATAATAGAAAATTCTGTTTATAAGTGTCTAAATTTGCTTATTGCTGGTATAACTTAGTATGAGGAAAAGATATAAAGATTAGTAATTATTTTTAAAAAGAACAATAATCTGGAATTACAATTTTTCATAAGGTCTATTAATATCAATAATTTTTGAGGGAGGGTTAAAAAATGTTTAAAATAATCAACAGAGCAAGGGGTGAAAAAGGTTTCACGTTGGTGGAGTTGATGGTGGTTGTGGTTATTATTGGAGTTTTAGTCGCTATTGCCATACCGGTTTATTCTGCGGTGACTGAAAAAGCAGAAAAGGGAGCTTGTGAAGCTAATATAAGGATGTTAGATGGAGCAATTCAACAGTATTATATGTTTCATGATAACTGGCCAGTGGATATGGGTAGTATAAACGACTATTTCTCAGATCCCCCAACTTGCCCCAGCGGTGGAGATTATTCAATTAGTGGTGCTGAAACAAGCTCCCATCATGTTGTGTGTAGTCACAATCATTAATGTCTTGAGAAAAAAATTAACAATAATTTATCTTAAAAAGGGATAGTTGAGTGGGGACAATTTGAAAATTTGTTACAGAAAGGTTAATCATAACTAATATCGATAATACATAATACAACATGTAATAATAAAATGAGAAAAATGAGTTGATATCAATGGTGTTGTACAATAAAAAAAAGCTGGGAAATGTGCTTTTGGAAGCCGGGGTAGTTACTCAAGAACAGCTGGAATATGCTTTATCATTACAGAAAATTTCCCGAGATAAATTAGGAAAAATTCTTATTCAGTGTGGTTTCTTGTCTGAGCATGAGTTTATGGAGCTGATGGAAAAGCAGTTGGATATCCCTTACGTGAACCTCAATGAAATTGAGGTTATTCCGGAGGTTGCCACCTCGATACCCTTTGACCTGGCCCGGCGTCATCAAGTAATTCCTATTAAAAAAGAGGGGTCCCGGTTAATTTTGGCAATGGTGGACCCTCTAAATGTAGTTGCCCTGGACAGTGTTACCATGGTAACTGGTTTGGAAGTTCAGGCGGTGATTGCCGGGGAATCTGACATTTCCAACTTAATTGACCAGTTTTATGGGTTAAAGGAATCTATAGAAAAAGCTGTGGACCGGGAAAAGGTTTACAAGCATTTAAAAAAGGATGAGATGATCCTTAAAGAACGGGGAAAAGAAGAAGAGCCCATAATACGGGTGGTTGATTCGTTTATTAACAGGGCTCTTAAAGAGGGGGCCAGTGACATACATATTGAGCCCCAGGATGATGGTATGATTATCAGGCTTCGTGTGGATGGTTTACTTCACAATTTAATATCACCCCCTAAAATTTTACAGCATCAACTGATTTCCCGCATAAAAATCATGGCCAATTTAGATATTTCAGAAAAAAGGCTTCCCCAGGATGGCAGATTACTTTTTCAAAAGGGAGATAAAGTTCTGAACATAAGGGTATCCAGCCTTCCTACCATTTTTGGAGAAAAGCTGGTACTGAGGCTTCTAGATAGGGATAAAATTATTATTCCCTTGGACATGCTTGGATTCAGTGCAAAAAACTATTCCCTTTTTAAGAGATTTATTACATCTGCCAGGGGAATGATTTTGGTGACTGGCCCCACGGGATGCGGCAAAAGCACTACGCTGTATTCTACGTTAAACCAATTGAATGTCAAGGAGAAGAATATCATAACCGTAGAAGAACCTGTTGAATATAACATTAAGGGTATAAACCAGGTACAGGTTAATGGGAAAATAGGCCTTACCTTTGCCCGGGCTCTAAGGACTATACTGCGACAGGACCCAAACATTATTATGGTGGGGGAAATTCGTGACCTGGAAACTGCTCAGATTGCCACACGAGCAGCCTTAACCGGTCACCTGGTATTTTCTACCCTGCATACTAATGATGCTGTGGGTGCAGTAGTTCGCCTTTTGGATATGGGGGTAGAGGGCTTTTTAATTACTTCTTCTCTGGTGGGAGTGATAGCTCAGAGGCTGATTCGAAAGCTGTGTCCGTATTGTCAGATAGAATATAGGCCTTCCCTGGAAGAATGGGAACTTTTCTATAGTTTCTATGGAGAAACAGGAGAAGTAAAATTTTTTGAAGGTAGGGGCTGCCGCCGATGCAATCAAACGGGTTACCGGGGAAGAACTGGCATTCATGAGATAATGCCTTTTACAGAAGAGGTTAAAAGATTAGTGCTGGATAATCCTTCTTCTGAGGCAATAAGGCAATGGTTCCAGTCCAGTGGTTACGTCACGCTGCAGGAAGATGGACTGAAAAGGGCAGTTGAGGGTGTTACCAGTTTAAAAGAGATTGTAAAGGTTGCCTTTGGTCAGTTTTAATTATATTAATTAAAAAGGGAGAGGAAATGTGCCTTCTTTTCGCTATAGGGGTAAAGATGAAGAAGGGAAAAATATAGTTGGGAGAATCCAAGCCGGTTCCAGACAGCAGGCTTTGTCTGAGCTGTGGGGACAAGGTTACGTGGTGCTCAGCTTTGATGAATGCAGGGCATGGGCAGGTAATTCTGAGTTGTTGAAGGTTTTATATGGAAAAAAAGTTTCAGCCCGGGATTTGATGTTTTTCTGTCGTAAAATGAGTGCACTGCTTTCTGCAGGGTTTCCCATGGCAAAGGCACTAGAGACTTTGAGACAGAGCGGTGACAGCTATATATTGGATAATACTTTGGAGTTGGTTCAAAGGGATATTGAAGGAGGCAGTTATCTTTTTCGGGCTATGGCAGAACATCCCGGGGTGTTTCCTCCGGTAATGGTTCATATGGTGGAAGCGGGAGAGGCTGGTGGTTTTTTAGAAAAGGTTTTTATAAGATTGGCGGAGCATTTTGAAAAAGAATATGATTTGTGGGAAAAGGTACGATCCGCTACAGCATATCCTTGTGTTATTTTGGTAGTTGCCATTTTTGTAGTGAGTTTTCTGCTCATAAAAGTTCTTCCCACCTTTACAAATATTTTTGAGAATATGAATGTGGATTTACCGTTATTAACCCGTGCAGTCACTGGTATCGGAGTTTTTTTGGCCAGGTATTGGCTTTATATTATAGTATGTAGTTTGCTTGCGGGTATTATATTACGTTTCTTTGTAAGAAAGAATATGAGATATTTTGATTTGATGAAAATTCAACTACCTGTTTTGGGTCCGGTCTATCAAAAGGTCTTATTGGCCCGTTTTACCAGGAATATGGAAATGCTTTTGGAGAGCGGAGTGGGGATTATCACCTCCCTTGAACTGTTAAAAAATATCGTAAATAACGCTTGTTATGAGGATATGCTGCTGCAGTCTCAGGAGGAGATAAGGCAGGGGCAGAGTTTGGCGGCAGTATTAGAGGAAAGTGGACTATTCCCTGTAATGGTGGTCAAAATGATTAGTGTGGGAGAGGAAAGTAGTTCTTTGGATTTTATGTTAGGCAAAACGGCAGAAATTTTAGAATCTGATATTAAATATGCCCTAGAACGATTGAATAGTCTTATCGAGCCGTTGATAATCGTTTTAATGGCTTTCCTGGTAGGAATTATCGTATTGTCGGTATTGATTCCTATGTTTCAGGTTTTTCAGCATATTGGTTGAAGTTGGTAGGGGAAATAAAAGATGAGAGAGATAATTTCTTTTATCCGGGTTTTTAATTATTAGCAGAGGAGATTTATCAACTGTGGCTGTTTCTGCTGCTTTATTTGGTTTGATGATAGGTTCCTTTTTAAACGTATGCATATTTCGCTTACCCATACGTGAGTCAATAATTATTAATTCATCCCACTGTGCTCACTGTGATAGAGTTTTGGCCCCTGAGGATCTGGTGCCGGTATTAAGCTATTTTTTTCTAAAAGGGAAATGCCGTTATTGTAAAAATTATATCGGTTCCCGCTATCCTTTAGTAGAACTGCTGACGGCAATAGTTTTTTATATTACAGTTTTCAAAATTGGTTATGACTTATTTTTGGTAAAGTACTTGTTTTTATTTTCCCTTTTAATTGTTGTTTTTTTTATCGATTTGGATCATCAAATTATTCCTAACCGATTGGTAATGATATTGTTGTTATGGGGCTTGGGCTGGCAGGTTATAATTCCGGAAATTCTATGGTTACACGCACTATTTGGGTCTTTGCTGGGGGGCGGTTTTTTATTTATTTTAGCTATCGTGTATAACGGTGGCATGGGAGGCGGAGATATTAAGATGATGTTTGCCGCTGGTTTTTTTATGGGCCCACAGTTAACTGGTTTTGCTCTATATTTAGGGTTTTTGTGTGGAGCTGCTGTAGGCTTGATGCTATTATTGTTAAAAATTAAAAAGAGAAAAGACCCTATTCCCTTTGGACCCTTTTTGGCTTTTGGCATTTTTGTTTCAATTTTATGGGGTAACGATATTATCAATACATACTTAAGTTTTATGGGTTTATTATGATAGAAGAGTAGGTGATGCTTTTGAATATAGCCGGTAAATTTTCTTGTTTGGGTATTGATATAGGGGTAGATATGATTAAAGTTGTTCAGCTAAAGAAAAGGAAAGGTAATATTATATTAAGTCGGTATGATTGTGTAAAAACTCCGGGAGGAGCAGTCGGAGATGGAAAAGTGATAGACACCAGAAAAATTTCTATCTGTTTGAAGGGTATCAAGAAAAAGTATTTTCCAGTGAAAAAAGCCGTTATATCTCTTGGAAGCGAAAATGTCATGTTTAGTTTGTTGGCCCTTCCTCCCATGGGGAAAGGTGAACTCTTAAAGTGCATGAAATTTGAGGCTGAAAAACATATTTCCCTTCCTATAAAACAAGTGGTCTATGATTATTGTCTTCTACGATATTTACCTGAAGGACATCTGGAAATCTTGTTGGCAGCAGCGCCAAAGGAGGTGGTCAATGGATACATGGAAGCCCTTCAGGGGGCAGGGCTGTATCCAACTGCTTTGGAAGTAGAGCCTTTAGCAATGCTTCGTCTGTTTAATTACCTTATTGGGAGAAAAGCAGCTCAAAATAATAGAGAGGGTAAATACTGTCTTTTACTGGATTTGGGGGTAGAGACTTCTAAAGTTATTTTAGTAAAAGGAAGATATTATAAGTTTTTCCGCTGCTTACCGTTAGGTAAAAAGGTTTTAGAAGGGCATGGGAAAGTAAATACTGCAGCAGGTGAGCTGGTTAAGGTGCTGCAGCAGACAATCGGGTATTTTGTCTACCGAACTTCTCTGGAAGATTTAAAAATTGAAAAGCTCTATTTAACAGGCGGATTGTCGGAAATAGCTGGATTGCAAAATTATCTGGTAGATAATTTAAAGATTCAAACAGAACCACTGGAACTCCTGGGTTTTTTGCATCATGATTATCCTGGAAGTTCTTTTTATAAAATTAGAGAGGATAAAAAGTTAATGTATACTGCTGCAGGATTGGCTTTAAGGGGGTGGAGCCATGGGTGATATTGATCTGAGGCCCAGAGAATTTATCTTTAAAAATGAATTTTACTTTCCTCGGGTGATGATGGTTACTTTATTTGTTATATTTGTTTTTATCCTGATCGCTGCCGGGTTGTTTTTAGAACTTTTTATCCAAGAGGAAATATTGAAATCAAAGGAACTGAAGGAAGAATATCAAAGACTTAAACAGCAGATGATGCAGGAGCAGGAAGTCCAGGATTCGATACAGACAATGCAGGAAAGGATAGATCAATTGGAGATGCATATAGATATTGGAAAAGGCTGGTATCCTTATCTATATCTAATCTTAAATACTTGCGGTAATAATATTATAATACAGGATTTTCAAATGGATAAAGAAGGGAATGTAAATTTTACTGCTGGTTCAGAAAATTTAAAGGAATTGGTGCGATTTCTTTCGGAACTTAAGAAAAGTCAAATGATTTATACATATGCCTATGAACAAGTGGAGATGGAAGGCTCCTATGGGTTTTATTTCCAAGGAAAATTTATATGGATGGGATTTGATGAAAGTGTGGGATAAAAAAGAAAAGCTGGTAACTGTATTAAACCTAAAAATTTACTTGACTGTATTTATAATTATACTGCCTGTTTTCGCCTGGTTGTTCTATTATTATCCCTCATACAAAAGTTTGAAAAACGTAAAAGTAGAAAACCAACGGCTGAAGGAGGATATAATTCAATATAAGCAGTATCTGAATACTGTTAAGGGGAAAGAGAAACTGGTAGATTTGGAGGAGTCTTTCAACGAACTGGAGTACCTTACCTTTTGTGGCAGTCAGCTGGAGGAAGTATTTACAATGATGGAGGAAGCATTATTATTTTTAAATTTTAAACACCAGGAGATAGAACTTGGGGGTGTTGTGTTCCCCCAAGAGTCTAGTTACGGTTTCATGATACTGGATATAACTTTTGAAGGTACCCAAGAGGATTTATTGAGTTATATCAATAATATTGAAGCAAATTTTCCGGGATTGATGGTAGAAAAACTTAGTTTTCAAAAAGGAACCCCAATGTTATATTGTAACCTCAGGGTGAAGGGGACGCTGCGTTTTTAATATCACTGGCTTTGGTGTCTGGATTTTTTAGGATCATTTTCCAGATTATGAGCAGTAGAGGGAGAAGGTAAAGGTTTTAAACATAGAAAGGAAGATAAACTTTGATGGTGAGGCTAAAAAATAAAAACCGGGGATTTACCCTGATCGAAGTTCTTTTATCTGTAGCCGTATTGGCTGTTGTGTCAGGGCCCTTTTTGTCGCTTTTTTTGCAGGGTTTCCTTATTACTCAGTCTGCCGGTATGAAGACAATAGCAGTGTCCTATTCTCGAGAGGGTATGGAATTAATAAAGGCTCAAGGTTTTGATAAGTTGGTGGAGACTATAGAGGGTCAACATTCTCTGTATCCCAAGAGAGAAAGTTGGGTAGAAGAAGGTTACAACTGTTTCTATGAAGTTCAGCATGTTTTTAGGGAAGTGCAGAATGGGTTTAGCACCGAATCTGTTGAAGTATTGGAAATAACTGTATACGTTAATTATTTTGATAGAACTGATCAGGAAGTAGTGCTTACTTCCTTCCTGTCTGGTAGGTAATGGGATGCGTCTACACAGGCAGAATGGTTTTATTCTATTAGAATTAATTATCTGTATAGGGCTTTTAGGTATGGTGCTGGTCTCTGCCTATGGGTTTTATTACATGGGGGTAAATTCCTACTCCCGAGGTTCTCACCGCTGGGATCTACAGCAGAATGGCCGGGCAGCCATAGCACGAATGGATAAAGAATTAATAAAGGCAGAGGATTACCTTGTGTATTCCCAGGGAAACCAGATACATTTTAATCTTCCAGGAGATTCCAGGTTATACTTTTTTCGGGTAAGGAACCGGGATTTGGAATTATTGATTGGACCAGGGGTAACCAAGGTTGCAAGTTATGTAAAGAGCCTGGATATTTTCCAAGGGGAGGACGGCGTAATTCATTATCGTGTTACCGTAGAAAAAGAGGGACAGGAATACTCGTTGTCTTCAGCAGTAAAACCCAGAAATGTCGGGGGGTAGGAGGGTGTGGTTATAACAAATAGGCGGGGCGCTGTTCTAGTGGTAGTAATGATTTCGGTATCCGTATTACTGCTTTTGGGAGGTGTTTTTTTACATTGTGCCCTCATTGAGTTTACCATCGCTTCTAACCATCAAGAAAATACCATGGCGTATTATGCTGCTGAAGCAGGGGTTGAATTGGCATATGCCTTGTTATATAAAGACCCTTCTTTCCCTTCGGGAAATCTGGAATTGATCTTCTTGGAAGACGGTTTCATAGAAATTGTACTGGGGGAAATAGAGGGCAGTGGAAGAGTTATCGTTTCCAGCGGATACGTAGGGAAAGCAAAAGAAACGCTTACAGTTGTAATCCCCATAGATTTTACCAAGAATGGTTCAGAAGTCGATTTAAATCTAGATAATCTTGATTTAAGTTTTTAAAGTTAATGTGTTCATGAAAGATTCAATTTTTTTTAGGGAAGGATAAGGACATATGTTTTCTCCGCTTGAAAGGTTGTTTAATAACCAACAGAAAGGGTTTTCTCTGATTGAAGTATTGTTGGTTCTAACGATTTTAGGAATCCTGACGGCAGTGGTTATTCCTGTCTTAGATATGGTCCTAGATTACCATTCTTTAGATACCACTGCCGGTAAAATGGCAGCTAATATGCGTCTAGCCCAAAGTCATGCCATCACCACTAACCAGTTTACCCGTCTGGTATTTCACAGATTTTCAAACTTATATATGGTTGAACTGTCTTTGGTGAAGGAATGGATAGATATCCCTCAGGGGATAAGTATTTGTGCTATTAATTTTCCAAAGTCCGGAGGAAGGGAAACCTTAACTTTTAATAGCTTGGGAACACCTAACCAGGGAGGACATGTGGGCCTGGAAAACCGCCGGGGGGACAAGTTGTACGTTATTATTACACCCGTTACCGGAAGGGTTAGAATTAGCAAAAACCCTCCCTAGGCCTGGATGCGTCTTCGGGGTTTACTCGTTCTGTTTTTTCCTTTATCTCTTTTTTTTAAGGTATAAGACTCCTACCTCTATGCGTTAGCTTAGGGTGGGGCTTCTAATCAGGTGGAGACTCTACTCCACCTGATTTTCCATGTTTCAGCTTGCTGAAACCAGTTCACTTGGTGTAAAATAACTTTATCAGGTTTTTGGCTGATAACAGAGGTTAATAAGCAAATATTTAAGCTGACAGGCTTCTTTAAGGGGGGCATTTTTGTTATGAGAAATATTATAATTTCAGGTTTTATGGGAACAGGAAAGACGGTAACTGGAATTAAACTGTCTCAGTATTTGAAATGTCCCTTTATAGATATTGATGCAGTGGTAGAAGAGATGGAGATGAAAAGTATTTCTAATATTTTTAAAGAAAAAGGGGAAGATTATTTTCGTAAGTTGGAGACTCAGGCGATTAAAAGAGTTCTAAAGAGAGAGGGACAGGTCATATCTACCGGAGGAGGTTCCTTGTTAAAGCAGGAAAACAGGAAACTATTGAAGGACGGTGGGCTCTTATTCTGTCTTTCTGCCTCCCCTGAAGAAATTTATCGGAGGGTAGGTGGGGCTGGAGGCAGACCGCTTTTGGAGGGTAAGGATCCATTAAATAAAATTCGAATGATTCTATCAGAAAGACAATCAATTTATAATGAAGTTTCCCATTCTATTGAGACTGATGGTAAAAGTCCGGAGGAAGTGGCGAAAAGAATTTTTAAAATAGTTAAAGAATTAGAGGGAAAATAGGGTTGTTAGGGGAAAAATACTAAGGTTACTTAAAAGTTGCTAACATTTCTAATAAGTGGTTTATTTAAGGTAGACATTAAAACATAAATCCTATAAAATGAGATAAGTTCATATTTATACTAGATTACTATACATAGAGGGGGAAGGCCTTTTGAAACTAGCGCCTTTGAGACTAGGTGAAAAAATTGTTAAGCTGCCAATATTTCAAGGGGGCATGGCTGTTAGGGTTTCTCTGGCTCCACTGGCTGCTGCTGTGGCTAATTGTGGGGGTGTTGGTACCATCGCTGGATCTGGCATGCAGCCTGGGGAATTAGCAGTTGAAATAAAAAAAGCCAGGAGTCTTACATCAGGAATACTGGGGGTAAATGTGCTTTTTGCCGTCAGTAATTTTGCCGAACTAGTAAGAGCGGCAATTCATGAAAAAATTGATTTTATCGTCTCAGGAGCTGGGTTTTCTCGGGATATGTTCAGCTGGGGGAAAGAAGCTGATGTTCCCATTATTCCTATTGTATCTTCTGCTAAGCTTGCCAAGATATCTGAAAAAATGGGCGCAGCGGCAGTAGTAGTAGAGGGTAAGGAAGCGGGCGGACACCTGGGGACAGATCGTCCCTTAAAGGAGATTTTGCAAGAGGTTCGCAGTGTTGTTAAAATACCGGTGGTTGCCGCTGGGGGTATCGTAGATGCTAAAGGCATTGCGGAGGTTTTAAAGCTTGGGGCTGATGGAGTTCAAATGGCTACACGGTTTGTATTAAGTAAAGAATGTACAGTACACAATAATTTTAAAAATCACTATCTTCAGGCTAATAAGGAGGACGTAGTCCTGGTAAAAAGTCCGGTGGGTTTTCCGGGCAGGGCTATAAGAAACCCATTAACTGAGCAGCTTTTGAAAGAAGAGGTTGAGATTGATAGTTGTGATGGGTGCCTTAAGGTGTGCAGCCAGGAGTTTTGTATAATGGATGCTCTGGGAAGAGCAGAAAAAGGTGATACTAAAAAGGGATTGATTTTTTCCGGAGAAAACGTATTTAAAATCAAGGAGATTCTTTCGGTACCGGAAATCTTTAATCAGCTTATATCCGGATTGAATAAAATCAAATGATAAACTGCCCTTTTAGGGTTAGTTCATTTGATTAAAAAGAAATACTGCATAGTGAAGGGTATGAGGGGTGTTAGGAATGCAGGTATTGGTCATTCACGGTCCAAATTTGAATATGTTAGGTAACAGGGAGCCGGAAATTTATGGAGCATCAACCCTTGAAGATATTAATTTCTGGTTGAATGAACAGGCTGCAAAACACGGGATAGAATTAATCATTAAACAATCCAACCATGAGGGTAAGATTGTTGATTATCTCCAGGAATACGGAGTAGAGGTTTCTGGGGTTATTATCAATCCTGCAGCATATACTCATTACAGCATAGCCATCAGGGATGCTTTATCAGTACTTACTGTGCCTATCGTAGAAGTGCATCTTTCAAACATTTATGCAAGAGAAGAATTCCGCCATAACTCTGTGACTGCTCCTGTCTGTAAGGGACAAATTTCTGGATTTGGCTCTCTTAGCTATTTATTGGCATTGGAAGCTCTTATAGCGATTCTTTGCAAAAGGAAATCAGTAAATGAATGAAGATTATTTTATAAAGAGATTGAGTAAACTTAGGGAAAAGCTGATGGGGAAAAATCTGGAAGCTTTTATCATTGCCAACCCTGTTAATTGTAGATATCTAAGCGGTTTTTCCGGAAGCACTGTAACCCTTTTGATTGGCCTCAAGGAAGCTTTTTTAATAACTGATTTTCGTTATGCGCAGCAGGCTCAAGAAGAAGCACCGCTGTTTACATTAATAACCAGTGGGCCTACACGATCATCATTGGAGAAATTGTGTAAAGATTATTCTTTTAAAAATATTGCTTTTGAACAGAACTATTTGACTGTTTACGGATTGGAGTTATTGAAGGGAAGTCTCTCGGACGTTAATTTGATACCTTTATATCGAACTGTGGAGGAATTAAGGGTAATTAAGGATCCCCTGGAAATATCTTTAATCCGCAAAGCTGCACAAATCACGGAAGAAAGTTTTGAAAAGATTTTACCCTTTATTAAGGCAGGTAGGAAAGAAAGGGAAATATCCATAGAGTTGGAGTATTTATTGAAGAAAGAAGGAGGGGAGAAAACGGCTTTTGACTTTATTGCAGCATCGGGGAAAAGGTCATCCATGCCTCATGGTACTGCTTCCTCTAAGATAATAGAACCAGGTGACTTGCTAACTCTTGATTTTGGTATAAAGTACCAGGGCTATTGTTCTGATATGACCCGAACAGTAGCAGTTGGTTTTGTTGGTGAACGGGAAAAGGATCTTTATCAGCTTGTGCTCAAGGCCCAATTGGAAGCTCTTAAACACATTGGTCCCGGTATAACTGGGGAAACAGCTGATGATTTTGCCAGGAAGTTGATTGCTGGCAGAGGGTTGGGCAGTAATTTTGGTCACGGTTTGGGGCATGGCCTAGGATTGGAAGTCCATGAGGAACCCAGGCTGGCTCCTGGTATAAAAACTATTCTAAAGCCTAATGCTGTGGTAACCGTTGAGCCTGGAGTTTATCTGCCGGGCTTTGGGGGTGTCAGAATCGAAGATATGGTTTTAATCACTGATGAGGGTTTAGAAATGCTTACTCAAAAGCATAAGGAAGAGCTGTTGATATTATAGTTTTTTTGTAGGAGGGAATGTATATGATATCTACCAACGATTTTCGTACAGGTTTGACCATTGAGTTGGAAGGACAGGTATATACAGTGGTTGAATTCCAGCATGTAAAACCGGGGAAGGGAGCTGCTTTCGTCCGTACCAAATTAAAAAATTTACAAACAGGAGCTGTTACTGAAAAAACATTTCGAGCCGGTGAAAAGGTATCTAAAGCACATATAGAACGTAAAACAATGCAGTATCTATATAACACCGGAGAAGATTTTATATTTATGGACCTGGAATCCTACGAGCAGTTGACTGTAGATTCAGAGAAGTTGGGAGACACCGCATACTATTTAAAAGAAAATATGGAAGCAGATTTCATGATGTATCAGGGCCTAATTATGGGGGTAGAAGTGCCAAATTTTGTGGAATTAACAGTTACTGAAACAGATCCTGGTTACAAGGGAGACACTGCCTCCGGGGGTTCTAAACCGGCAACATTGGAAACCGGTCTTATTGTTCAAGTTCCCTTTTTTATTAACATAGGGGATGTGCTTAAGGTAAATACTAAAAACGGTGAGTATATGGAAAGAGTATAGTGTTATAATAAAAATTGCATGATACTAAAGGAGGTTTATTATGGAAGACTTACGAGGAAAATTAGCTTACTTAAAGGGGCTTTCTGAGGGACTGGATTTGGATAGTAATTCAAAGGAGGGAAAACTGTTTTCACAGATTATCTTTCTTTTGGAAGGGATTACTGATGTGGTAGATAATCTTCAAGCTGACTATGATGAAATGTTTGAATATGTTGAAGCTATTGATCAAGATTTAACAGATTTAGAAGACGACGTTTACGAGGAGCCATTTGATGACGAGGAAGAGGACGACTTAGAAGAATTTTCTTTGGAGTGTCCTGATTGCAATGAAATTGTATACATCGATGGTGATACCTTGGATGAAGCTGATATAGAAGTGCTCTGTCCTAACTGTCACAGAGTTGTGTTTGTTCAAGGGGAGTTGTGGGAGGAAGAAGATTTGGATGACGAAGTGGAAGTTCAGGAGTAATATTTAAGTAAAACTATAAACAATAGAAAATACTTATTTTTAATTTTTTAAAACTACCGGCAATTTTGCCGGTAGTTTTTTGGTTTAACACGCATAAATGAACTTTTCTACCATATATTTCATTTATAAAGCATAATGTTCTCCTGGTTTAAATAATTATTTAGTGAAGGGAGCATGACATGTCTACAAAAATCATTATGAAACAAATCACGCCTTTGTTGCCCCCTATTATTAAAAAAATTATTACAAGATGCTCCCCCTTATTGTTGGATAAAGTTCAGGAGATCCGCTTGCGGGAAGAAAGGCCGCTGATGTTGGTTTGGTCCCAGGGAGATGTAATGCTGAATATTCGGGGAGAAGCCGTAAAAAGAAAAGAGGATGCTTACAGGTTAAAAAAAGAGGAATTACAACAGCTGCTGCAGACTATCAGCAATCATTCTCTTTATGCTTTTGAAGAGGAGTTAAGAAACGGGTATTTAACCGTTCCCGGGGGACATCGCATCGGACTGGTGGGTAAAGCGGTAATGGTAGATGGCAGGATAAAGCTTCAGAAATATATTTCTGGAGTCAATATTAGAATATCCCGGGAGGTAATCGGTGCAGGGGAGAAAGTGGTTCACTACTTACTGGGAAAAAATAGTTATGTTTACAGTACTTTGATTGTTTCTCCACCTCAGTGTGGAAAAACTACTTTACTGAGAGATTTGGTCAGGCTTTTGAGCGGCGGCGTTGATTCTTATGGTTTTTCTGGAGTTAAAGTAGGACTGGTTGATGAGCGTTCTGAGATTGCTGCCTGCTATGAAGGGGTTCCACAGAATGATATTGGAATCAGGACAGATGTTATTGACGGCTGCCCCAAAGTTCAGGGAATGATGATTTTAATACGGTCTATGTCTCCTCAGGTTTTGGTCACCGATGAGATTGGTAAAATTGAAGATGCTGCAGCCGTGGAAGAAGCTCTGAATGCCGGAGTTTCTGTAATAACCACAGCTCACGGCAGTAGCATGAAAGATTATAGAGAAAGGCCCGGGCTAAAAAGGTTGTTTGAAAGCAAAGTTTTTCAAAGAGTTATTATTTTGGGAATGTCCAAAGGAGTAGGTACAGTAGAAAGGATCTGGGATGAGGAAAAGTCTCGAAACCTTTTATTATAGTAATGAGATGGTGAAATTATGTTAATTAATTTTATTGGAGCAGTAATGATATTGATGGCCGCAACAATCCTGGGTTTTATGAAGGCTGGTAAATATCGAGAACGAATAAGGGAGTTAAGGTGTCTGCAAACAGCTTTTAATATGCTCAGCTCAGAGATTAGTTACACGGCTACACCGGTCCCTGCTGCTTTTAAAAAAATCGGGAGCAGAATAGATGAGCCCATATCTTGCTTTTTCTTAAAAAGTTCACAACTGTTAGATGACCCGTCTCAAGATGACTTTTCCACTATTTGGCGGAGGGTGGTGAAGGAATATTTTCACCAAACTGTTTTGTTGAAAAGTGATGAAGACCTGCTTTTGTCTATTAGTTCTTTTATAGGAGTATCGGATCAACAGCATCAGGAAAAGCAAATTAAGCTGATTCTTCATCAGTTGGAGCAGTCTGAAGAAGATGCTTTGGAGGCCATGCACAAAAACGAAAGAATGTGGCGTTACCTGGGCGTTATGGGTGGATTAATGCTGGTCATTCTGCTTTATTAGTAAAGGGGAGTTGTAGATGGATATCGTAAATGTAGACATCCTATTTAAAATCGCTGGAATCGGCATTTTCATATCCGTTTTAAATATGGTTTTAAAACAGGCCAATAAGGAAGAACAGGCGCAAATGCTTACCCTGGTGGGGGTGGTGATCGTACTGATGGTGGTAATACAGCTGATTAATGAGCTTTTTATCAGCATAAGGACGATTTTTAACATTTATTAACCGGAGGTTTTCCTTATTTATGACCATTATACAGGTTGTAGCTCTTGGCCTTTTAGCCGCCGTCTTTATATTAATCTTAAGGGAAAGTAAACCGGAGCTGGCTATATTTTTATCTATTGCCGTAGGGGTTATTATCTTTTTATCGATGATGAACTATATATCCAGTGTGCTGTATATATTAGAAGAATTGACCATTAGGGCAGACATTAACCTTTTGTATTTAAATACCCTTTTAAAAATAATCGGTATTGCATACATTGCAGAGTTTGGAGCCCAGGTCTGCCGAGATGCAGGGGAGGGGACCACGGCCAGCAAGATAGAATTTGCAGGGAAAATCATAATATTATTTTTGGCAATACCTTTGGTGGTAGTAGTCCTGGAAACCATTATTTCTTTAATTCCCTGAATGGGGGGTAGTTGGATAGTTGGATAGATGGATAGTTAGATAGATAACAGACAAAAGATGACAGTTGGACAGGACAGTGGACAGATAACAGTTGGATAGATGATAGTTGGACAAATAATAAAAAAAGATCGTTCCTAACTGACCCACTATCCCACTATCCCACTATCCAACTATCCCACTATCCAACTATCCAACTATCCAACTGACCAACCGACCAACCGACCAACCGACCAACCGACCAACTGTCAGCTAAATTATAAAAATACAGGTGAGAACATGGATAAATTAATAAAAAACAGTGAAGTGCGGTGGCAAGTTTTGGTAATACCAAAACCTGGGGAGGCCAGGGGACAGTTGACAGATAACAAAAATCAGTTCGTTCCTAACTGTCAAACTGATCCATTGTCCAACTGTCAGCCTAAAAAAAGAATCGTCTCCTTTACTACGGTGGTAATATTTTTAGTTTTGTTTTTAAAGTCTTCAGTTTTGTTTGCCATGCCTTTGGAAGAAGAGTTGTGGGAAGACCAAAAAGATGTGGTGGATTTAAAGATTATTGAGCAGTACTGGCAGGAGATTACCGGAGAAATGGATGATTATCTGCCTCACATGGAGTTTAATGATATTTTTGATTGGATAAGGGGAAGAGGAGAAAGCCCGCTGGACCTGATGGGAATATTTAAGGGTCTTTGCAGTTATTTGTTCAAGGAAGTAACGGCCAATTTGTATTTTATGGGACGTCTGGTAATCCTGGCGGTGATTGCAGTCCTTCTAAAAAACCTGCAGCAGGCATTCAGCAGTTCTAAGCTTAGCAGTTTAGCTCAGGGAATCATATTTATATTGCTGATGAGTATTGCTCTGCAGAGTTTTTCCCTGGCCATCAGTATTGGACAATCAGTAATTGAGAGGATGTCAGATTTTATTATGGCTCTCATTCCTCTGCTGCTAACTTTGTTAGCTACCCTGGGAAGCCTGGGTTCTGCTGCTATATTTCAGCCGGTGATTATTTTTTCTGCAAGTTTTATAGTGATTTTAGTTAAAAATTTGGTTTTTCCTTTAATTTTTTTAGCTACGGTGCTGCTTTTATTGGATAGTTTTTCAGAAAATTTTAAGATATCCAGGTTAGGACAGTTATTTAAAGACGCCGCCATTTTTATTATGGGTTTATCTCTAACTATTTTTGTGGGTATACTTTCCATTAGTGGAGTAGCGGGAGCGGTAAGCGACGGAGTGACTCTTCGCACCGCGAAGTTCGTTACAGGAGTTTTTATCCCCGTGGTAGGTGGGATGGTGGCCGAAGCTCTGGAAGCAGTAATCGGAGCATCTTTGCTGTTAACAAATGGATTGGTCCTGGCGGGAATTATAATCCTTTTTTTGTCCCTGGTTTTTCCCCTTTTGAAAATTATATCAATAGTATTTATTTATAAGTTTTCCTCTGCTCTTATACAACCTCTGGGGGATAGTTCATTATGTGACTGCCTTAACACCATGGGCAACAGCCTGCTTTTAATTTTTGCAGCAGTTGTAGCGGTAAGTATGATTTTTTTTATCATCCTGGTGATAATTATGGGGGCAGGAAATGCAGCTGTTATGTTACGGACATGAGGGGTGAAAATTCTTGCTCCACACCATAAGTCAAGTGGTAAAAAGTTTAGTAATTATTATTATTTTAGCTTCTTTTATGGAATTAATCCTTCCGGAGAATAAGTATCAGCCCTATATTAAGCTGATAGTTGGTTTGGTTATTATAGTCAGCATTTTAAATCCTATGCTGCAGCTTTTCAGGATCGTTCCGGACTTGGAAATGGAAATTCTGAAGTCTCAAATACATATCTATGAAGGACAAAGTTATGTGGATAATTATGCAGTGCAGCAGTCCCAGAGCTTGATTGCCAAGGAGTATAAACGCCGTATAACAGGCGAAATTAAGAAATTGGCGGAAAGTTACGGGGGGGTAGAAATAGTCAACGTTACTGTTGAAATTGTTGAGGATATAGAAAGGGAAGATTTTGGAAATATTTTGGCTATGAGTATTGCTTTAAAACCGCGGAGAGCTGAAAAACAGGAGGAGGGTATTTTTATAGATTCAGTGGTAATTCAAGTGGGGGGTGAAGGGGTGACGGAAGAGGAATTGGAGGAGCTTACACAGGAGCATCTTTTTAAGTTAGATAATATTGCTGAAGATGTTTCCAGCCATTTTTCTCTGGAAAAGGATTCAATAGATTTATTTTTTGTGAAGTAAGGTTACAGTGTTTGGGGGTGAGGGTAAGTTGTCTGCTTTTTGGGAAAAGCTTAAAAATAATTTTATATTTGTGCAGTTCTGTTCTCCAGATAAAAAGAATGAACAGAAAATGACTAAACAAAAAAAAGATTTAAGATGGATTTTAATATTATTGGCAGGGGCTTTATTGATGATGTTCAGTTCATTTTTTACGAATAACACTGACAAAAGTCCCTCAGAGACTGTAAATTGGACTGAGGAAGAAGCTCTTTCAGTTTTTGCTAATAAACAGGATAGTCAGGAAGAGAAAATGGAAAAGGATCTGGAAAACATTCTTGGCGAGATTGAGGGGGTATCAGATGTTTCAGTCATGATTAGTTTTTATGCTGGATCTAAATATATTTATGCTGCCAATTATGAGGAAAATATCCGGCAGACGGAGGAAAGGGACAAGGATGGTGGGTCTAGGGATATAATGGAAGAAAACCACAAGGATAATATAGTGTTGAGAAGGGGAGAAAACGGAGAGGAAATACCTTTAATCATAGAAGAGATACATCCCGAAGTTCAGGGGGTTTTGGTGGTAGCCCGGGGGGTGGAGCAGCCCATAAAGAAGTCTCAAATCGTAGAGGCAGTAAAAACGATTTTAGACCTTCCCTATCATAAAGTAGTGGTACTGCCCAGGGGCAGATAATGCCTTTTAGCGGGGGGCTTAAAAGATTATAAAATGGAGGGATCTATATGAACAATAAAACTATTTGGGCGGTTGTTTTGTTAACTCTTTTTTCTGGTTTTATATGGTGGTTCAACGTTGAAAAAGAGCTTCAAGAAGTAACTCTTATTCCCCAGGATGATGGAATTAGGGGGATGCTTGAGGATACTGTAAATCTGGGGGACGTTGAAGTAGATGGGAGCACTTATTTTGTGGAGTATCGAATGCAGAGGGATCGGGTAAGAGGACAGGAAATTGAGCTGCTAAAGGATATTGTCAATAATACCTCTTCCAGCAGTGAAGCCAAGCAGGAGGCGGAGAACAAATTAATCTCTTTAGTTTCTAAAATGGAGCAGGAGCTGATGCTGGAGAATATGATTAAAGCCAAAGGTTTTGAAGATGTAGTGTTCTTTTTTAAAGATGGCGCAGCCAATGTAGTGGTAAAGGCGGAGGAAATTACCGATGCTGAGTTTTTTCAAATCGCGGAAACTACAGCTAAAATAACTGAAGAAAAGCTGGAAAACATATTGGTGATCGCTAACAATTAATATATTTGTCAAATTAAAGCCTCGTAAATTGAATTTTTCGGTGATAATTGGTATAATATAAGAAATCAAGCAGAAAAATTCAGGAGGTGAAATTATTGGCCGAGAATAACCAAACCAGCGAACTTGGGGCAATAAAAATAGCCGATGAGGTTGTTGCCATTATTGCAGGCCTGGCCACTGCTGAAGTCCAAGGCGTAGCAGAGATGAGCGGTGGATTTGCCGGTGATATAGTGGATATATTGAAAAAGAAAAATTTATCCAAAGGGGTAAAGGTTGTAGTAGGAGAGACAGAAGCTTTCATTAATATATTTATCACTGTAAAGTATGGAATTCCCATTCCCTCCGTAGCCATGGAGGTGCAGGAGAAGGTAATCAAGGCTGTGGAATATATGACTGGTTTAAAGGTTTCTGAGATAAATATTCAAGTACAAGGAGTAAGTTTTCAGAAGACAGAGGAATAGATTTAAAATAATAAAACCCCCTGAACCTGATTTCAGGGGGTTTTAGCTAGAAAAGGGGTTATGTCGATGAAACTTACGGAGAAATTTTTTTTAGTTTTTATGGCTTTACTTCTGCTTTTTATATCTATAGGATTATTTTTTTTAGCCCTGCCTTTGGTATCTCTGGAATATGTAAGGACAGGCCTGGGCTTATATTATGGTAATCTGTGGTTAGTTGTCCCCTCTTTGGTTTTGCTCTCGATAGCACTACCCCTTTTGCTAAAAGGGCTTAAGGTTTCTCAAATTCAAAAATATGTTTCTTTAAAGGTGGCTCTGGGGGATATTAATATCTCTGTCCCGGCAGTAGAGAATCTGGTTCAGAATGCTGTGTCTCAAAAGGACAATTCTAAAGTAAACAAAATTAAAGTAAGAAATTTCAAGGAAGGTATAGGGGTAAGTATAAATATCAGCAGCCCCCCTCAAAAAAATATACCTCAATTAGTGGAAGAACTTCAGATGTCTGTGAAAGAACATTTGGAGTTAATGACAGGGATTTTAGTGGTTGAAGTGAAAGTAGTTCTGGATAATTTGACAGGATGAGCATCTACAGTTAATTAAAAAAATGAGAAGCGAGGTGCTTTGATGAAAAACGTCCGGTGGAATGAATTATTAATTGAAAATATGGGAAAAATTTTGGGTGCGGTGGCCGGACTCATCTTGGGATTTATTTTCTTAAGATTTGGTTTTTTAAAAGGCTCATTTATAATGGTCTGTATGGTTTTAGGAATTTACTTAGGTGCTGTCATGGAGAAAAGCCATAACTGGGAAAATTTTTTAGAAAATTTGTGGCCTCCAAACAAACATGATTGGTAATTTAGCCACCAAGTTGGTGGTTTTTCATTTGAGGAGGGTATGGTGTGAGTCGTAGAGGGGTCAGAGAGACAGTTTTTAAAGTGCTTTTTCAAATCGATGTGGGTAATAACCTGCCTGATTTTTTAGGAGAAAACTGGCTGGAGGAAGAAACGTTAACTGCCTCAGAAAAAATCCAGGTAAAAGAGATCATTGAGAAATGTTTAGAACATATGGGGGTTATTGACGGCTTTATTCAGAAATACCTGCGTGGATGGAATATTCTTCGTATTTCAGGGATTGACCGTAGCCTTTTACGATTGGCGGTATACGAGATCAAGTTTGAGGAGGATATCCCACCGGTGGTTTCAGTTAATGAAGCTATTGAACTGGCGAAGGTCTATAATGGGGATGACTCAGCTAAATTTATAAACGGTATTCTTGACAGTGTGTTAAAAGACAAGGATAGCAAAAGTTAAACCAGGGTGTATGTTCAAAAAACAGAAGAAGCAGGAGGACTATTCTATTATAAAGGCTGGTGATATGAATGTACTCTATGGGTTTTGATACCAGCGGATATACTACTTCCCTGGCGGTTGTGAATCATAACGGGGAGTTGTTAATTGATGAAAGAATACTGCTGGAGGTGAAACCTGGGGATAAGGGTTTAAGACAGTCAAAAGCTGTTTTTCAGCACATGAAGAATGTCCCTCTTTTATTGGAAACAGCTGGAAATAATTTTGATTTTAAAAAAACCTCCTGTATTTCGGTCAGTGTAAAACCCAGGCCGGCTGAGAATTCATATATGCCGGTATTTAAGGTGGGGGAATCTTATGCTTTAAGTTTTTCCCGTCTGCTGGGAGTCCCTCTTTATCCCACCACCCATCAGGAGGGGCATATCTGGGCAGGCTTATTTTCTGTCCAGGAGCATCCGGCGGATTTTTTAGTCCTTCATATTTCCGGGGGCACCACGGAATTAATGAAAGTTAATAAAGAAAGTCAAGCTCTAACCTTGGATATGATAGGAGGAAGTTCTGACCTGCCTTTAGGGCAGTTCATTGACAGGGTCGGAGTTAAACTAGGCCTGTCCTTTCCCTGTGGGCCGTCCCTAGAGAAGCTGGCGCGTGAGAGCAGGAACCCTATTCCTATACCTGTTTCAATAAAGGGCTGCTGGACCAGTTTTTCCGGTCCCCTTTCCCATGTGGAGAGGTTGATGAGCAGCAGCATCATAGAACCATGGGATTTGGCCAGAGGAATTGAAATATGTGCCATTAATTCTCTGGTGGCTGTTTTAAAGCAGGGGATACGGGAAACGGGAATAAAAGAGGTGATGATAGTAGGGGGAGTAGGTTCTAATGTTTTTATCAGACAGCAGTTAGAGATAAGACTGCCGGAGTGTCGGTTTTATTTCGCCGGTTCAAAATTATCTTCAGACAATGCTGTAGGAATCTCATATTATGGCTTGATAAGAAATGTATTATATAAGTTGCAGTAATTTAAAATTTTAAAAAAGTCTAAAAATAATTGTTTGAAAAAAGGATTTTATTATGGTAATGGAGAAATTAACTAATTGGTACCGTGATATTGCTTTCACAAGTTAAAAGGAATTTCACATACATAAAATTTGTTTTAGAAGGGAATTTTTAATGACAGCCGAACTAATCAGGGGACCGGTTGTTGAAAAAGCAATCAAAGATGAAATCATTAAAGAGGTCCATAAAATCAGGGAGCAGACAGGAAAACGCCCCGGTTTGTCCATTATATTGGTGGGGGATAATCCTGTATCCAGGGCCAGTGCTTTAGACAAAGAGAAGATGGCAGAGGAGTTGGGTTTTTTTTCTGTAGTGAAGAGCTTCCCGGCAACCATCAACCAAGAAGAATTAATTGCCGTAATTCATAGGTTCAATAGTAATAATAATATCCATGCCATTCGTGTGCAGCTTCCGCTACCCGATTATCTCGATGAACACAGAGTGATAGAGGCAGTTCAACCCCATAAGGAGGTTGACGGCCTTCATCCGGCTAATATGGGAAACTTGATTTTAGGGGAGGAAGAAACTCATATTCCCATTGCTCCCCTGGCCTGCTTAAAAATGCTTACGAGTATCAATTACGATTTGAAGGGAAAACATGCCGTTGTAGTGGGCCGAAGCAACATTATGGGAAAGCCTATGTCGGCGATTCTTCTTCAACAAGACGCTACAGTGACAACATGTCATTCCCGTACAGCTAATCTTCCTGAAGTCTGTTATATGGCCGATGTATTAGTAGTGGCTATCGGTCGTCCTCAGCTGGTAAAAAAGGAATGGGTGAAACCTGGTGCGGTGGTAATTGATGTAGGCATAAACCGGGTGGGAGACAGGGTTCTGGGAGATGTGGATTTCTTAAAAGTTTCACAGGTAGCTGGTTTTATCACCCCTCCTGGAGAAGTGGGAGCCATGACGGATACCATGTTTATGCTTAACACATTGCAGTCTTTTAAAAGTATTCATCATGCAACATTTGTTCAATAAGACCAGGATTTTAATTTAAATCCTGGTGTATTTAAGAAAGATATATTTATTAAAGTAAAGGGAGGAACGTATTAATGACAAAAATGGTAGATAGAACTTGTGTTGACTTTCTTGACGTATTGTCTTCTAAAGCCCCTGTGCCGGGCGGTGGTGGAGCAGCAGCTTTAGGCGGTGCCATTGGGATGGCTTTGTCTAACATGGTGGGCAACTTGACCGTTGGTAAGAAAAAATATGCTGATGTTGAGGATGAAGTTAAGGAACTATTGGCTCAAGGTTATAAGGTCCTTGAAGAATTAATAGTGCTGGTAGATAAAGACGCCGAAGTATTTGAGCCTCTGTCCAAGGCTTACGGTTTGCCCACAGAAACTGACGAGCAGAAGAAATTCAAAGCAGATACTATGGAAGAATGTTCCAAGTTAGCCTGTACAGTTCCCATGGATATCATGCGGAAGTCTTATGAAGGGATTAAGATTCATGAGAGAATGGGCCAGATTGGATCTAAGTTGGCTATCTCCGACGTGGGATGCGGGGTTGTATTTTTAAAAGCAGCTTTAGTTTCCGGTATGCAGAACGTATTGATCAATGTAAATTCCATTAAAGATGAGGAGTACGTGAAGAACACCTCAGAAGAGATGAAAAGGCTTTTGGAAGATGGCAACAGGGTTGCTGATGAAACTCTGCAGTTGGTTATTGATAAGCTTACAAAATAATTAAGGAGGTATTATATAATATGGCCGAAAGATTAAAAGGTAAAGCCGTTGCTGATGCAATGAAGGAAGAACTGACCAAAAGGGTTGAAGATTTAAAAGCTAAGGGGCTTACTCCTAAGCTGGGCATCGTAAGAGCCGGTGGTCGCCCCGATGATCTGTACTATGAGAAGGGTGCTACAAAGACCTTAGGTGCCATTGGCGTTGAAGTTGAAGTTTTTGCATACCCTGAGGATGTTGATCAAGCCACTTTTGAAAAAGGTATGACTGATGTTGCCAACAACAAAGAAATTAACGGCATTCTTATGTTCTCCCCTCTGCCCAAGCAGTTGGATGAGGCGAAAATCCGTTCTTTAATTCCCGTAGAAAAAGATGTTGACTGCATGACCCAGGCAGGCGCCGGCAAGGTATTCTCTGATGACGTTTCCGGATTTCCTCCTTGCACACCTACCGCCTGCATGGATCTGTTAAAGTTTTATAACGTTCCTTTAAGTGGTAAAAAAGCTGTTGTCCTTGGTCGTTCCATGGTTGTTGGAAAGCCTGTAGCAATGCTTTTGCTTCGGGAAAATGCTACCGTTACCATCTGTCATTCGAGAACTGACAATCTGCCCGCCGTTTGTGCTGATGCGGATATTTTGATTGCTGCTGTGGGAAGAGCCAAGATGGTTGATGAAAAATACGTAAAACCCGGCCAAATCGTGGTTGATGTGGGTATCAACGAAGATCCTGATAACCCCGGCAAATACTGTGGAGACGTTAACACTGCTGCCGTAGAAGGTATTGTAGAGCAGATTTCTCCGGTTCCCGGTGGAGTTGGTTCCGTAACCACTATCGTTCTTTGCAAACATACTATTATGGGCTGTGAAGCACAAAACGCGTAAGAAGTTTATAATGTAGTTATTAAAGGTCTCCTGTATTATATGGGGGGCCTTTCCCTTTACAGGGGACAGTTGGTCACGGGGACAGATACATATATCGGCAGATCGATGATGTTTGACTATTTACTGTCCACTGTCCCCTGTCAAACTGATTACCGGTAAGTATGGAGGTTTTTATGGAGATAGAACTATACCTGAAGCAAAGAAAAGAGTTGGTGGATGACGCGTTGGACAGGTTTCTACCTCCAAAGAAAACCTATCCTGATATTATTCATGACAGTATTAGATACAGTATTTTTGCGGGAGGTAAAAGGTTAAGGCCTATTTTAACTCTGGCGGTGGGAGATGTTTACCATCAGGATTTGTCTCTGTTTTTACCGGCGGCCTGTGCATTGGAGATGATACACTGCTATTCCCTAATCCATGATGATCTTCCGGCTATGGATGATGATGAATATCGCCGGGGTAAGCTTACCAATCATAAGGTTTATGGTGAAGCCATGGCAGTCCTGGCTGGAGATGCTCTGCTTACTATGGCTTTTGATGTCTTGTCTTGGGATTCTGTTATTGATCCTCAAGTAACTTTAAAGGTAATTCAAGAAATTGCTTTTGCCTCGGGAACCAGAGGTATGATTGGAGGACAGGTGGTTGACCTGAAATCCGAAGGTAGACCTGTTGGAGCTGAAACGCTGGATTACATTCACAGAAAAAAAACCGGAGCACTGATTAATGCATCAGTCAGGGTGGGTGGAATAATCGCAGGTGCAGCAGAGGCTGAGTTGGAGAGGCTTACACGGTATGGTGAATGCTTGGGACTGGCCTTTCAAATCATTGATGATATTTTAGATATCGAGGGAGAAGAGGAAAAGCTTGGGAAGAAGACCGGGATGGATACTTGGAAAGAAAAGGCTACTTATCCGGGGATACACGGATTAAGTGCAGCCAAGGAAAAAGTTAAGGAATTATATAATGAATCCCTGAGAGCCGTGGAGGTTTTTGAAGCTAGAGGAGAAGTGCTTAAAATCCTGGCCCATTTTTTAGTTAACAGGGATTATTAGAGGAAAAAAAGGTTCACTAAGGGGTGTAGTTCAAGTTGTTACAGCTTGAAAAATATGCTATACTTTAGGAGTTAAATAAGCGTAGGTGGTGCAGTATTCTAGTTAATACCCCTATCTTTGAAGGCGGGGCTAAAAATCCGCTGAGGGCACAACGATGAAGTTCTTGGTGCTGGCTCTTGACGCCCAGTCAGGGGTTGGTGCTGAGGGTTAAGGAATCGGGGCGATCTACAATGGCATGTAGGCGTTGACCCTGGTTCCGTGGAGACCCAATTTGGTGGTGAATTACCTAATAAGTAAATGATTACTGGTTGGGATAGAACCTGTATGCGGTCCAAAGCTGTGTACAGTGTAGCCTGCCTTGAGTGGTGATGGAGGGAGAGAATCATCCTTCTCGAAACCATCCCTGCAAAAGAGGCTAGAGGATAGGGTGAATTATTGAGGAAAACTCCTAGACTGTTCTCATCTAGAGAGGTCCAAAGGGGATTAAAGTGCGGACTAAGTGGCAATCCAGTCCTATCGGTGGCGACACGGTAGAAGTAATTTTAAAGGGTAACCGCCAATACGGCAACGATTTGGTAATTACTGGGGAAAACCTGCTGGACCTAAGCCGCAACGTTTACTCTTTGGACTACTGTCTACGCATAACTTTGTATAAGCTTAAGTCTATTTTTTTTGTTTAAAAGGGTGATCTTTTGTCAGATAATGATTATAATTTTTTGCGTCCCCGTCTAAAATGGGTTTTAGTCGTTTCTTTAGGGACTTTTATTTTAGCAGTACTTATAGGTATAGCTTCTGAGTTTTTGTTAGAAAATATACAATCACTAATAATTTCTTTTATAATTTTGTTGCTGGTTGTGATTATTGGGATTATATTTGATACCATTGGAATTGCTGCGACAGCAGCCGACGAGACTCCTTTTCATGCTAAGGCTGCAAAAAAAGTTTCTGGTGCCAAAAGGGCCATATATTTGGTAAGAAATGCAGATCAGGTAGCTAATTTCTGTAACGATGTAGTAGGTGATATTAGTGGAATTGTCAGTGGTGTAATTGGAGCTGCTCTGGTGGTTCGTTTTGTGTCAGAACAACCGGGTATTGACAGAGCGCTGTTCAGTGTGGTTATGACCGGCTTTATCGCTTCCTTGACGGTGGGAGGTAAGGCGGTGGGAAAAATAATTGCCCTGGAAAGAGCAAATTCTATAATTTTTATGATCAGCTTGATTCTAACTCGCCTGGATCAATTTATTCCGGGAATTATCCCTTGGAATAATAAATCAAACAAAAAGAGAAAGTGAGAGCGTTAAATGTCCGGAGTTATTGAGGAAATTAAAAGTCCCTTAGATTTAAAAAAATTAACATCTGAAAGTTTAAGTCAACTTTCTAAAGAAATTAGGGAAACTCTAACTACTACGGTTTCGTTAAATGGAGGACATTTAGCAGCCAACTTGGGAGTCGTAGAATTAACTATAGCTTTACACAGTGTTTTTGAAAGCCCCCGGGACAAAATCATTTGGGATGTAGGGCATCAGTCTTACGTACATAAGCTTCTTACCGGAAGAAAAGATTGTTTTTCAACACTTCGGTGTCACGGCGGCTTAAGTGGATTTCCTAAGTGCTCAGAGAGTCCACACGACGTATTTCAAACCGGTCACAGCAGCACCTCAGTTTCTGCAGCTTTGGGGATGGCTATGGCCAGGGATTTAAAGAAAGAGGAACATCATGTAATTGCTGTAATTGGAGATGGGGCTCTTACTGGAGGAATGGCTTTTGAAGCTCTAAATCATGCCTCTCATACCAAAACTAATTTATTAGTAGTTTTAAATGATAATGAAATGTCCATTTCAAAAAATGTAGGTGGTTTATCTGCTTACTTAAGCAGGATCAGGACAGACCCCACTTATTCTAGAATCAAAGAAGACGTAGAAGTTTTGACGCGAAAAATACCAGCCATAGGGGATGCGGTTTACAAGTCTTTAGGCAGAGTGAAAGATACTTTGAAATACCTGCTGGTTCCAGGTATGTTGTTTGAAGAACTGGGATTTACTTATCTTGGGCCCATAGATGGACATAATATAAATCATCTCAGGCAGGTGTTTATGAGTGCAAAAAAATTAAAAGGGCCCGTTCTTATCCATGCTTTAACTAAAAAGGGAAAAGGATTTAAAATCGCTGAAAAGAATCCTGATAAATTTCACGGGATAGGTCCTTTCAATATAAAAAATGGAGATACGGTAAAAAATTCTAAAATCCCTACGTATACAGAAGTTTTCAGCCAAACTTTGATTAAATTGGCCGAAAAAGATAAACGCATAATAGGAGTAACGGCAGCTATGCCCTCAGGTACCGGCCTGGACAAATTTGGATTTAAATATTCTGACCGGTTTTTTGATGTAGGGATTGCCGAACAGCACGCCCTTACTTTCAGTGCTGGAATGGCCAAGGAGGGTTTTAAGCCTGTGGTTGCTATTTATTCAACCTTTCTACAGAGGGGCTATGATCAGGTTGTCCACGATATTTGTTTGCAAAAACTACCGGTGATTTTGGCTGTGGATAGAGCAGGAATTGTGGGGGAAGATGGGGAAACCCATCAGGGCACCTTTGATCTATGCTTTTTGCGGCATATCCCTAATATGGTAGTCATGGCTCCTAAAGACGAAAGAGAACTTCAGAACATGTTATTTACAGCCATCCAGTATGATGGCCCTGTGGCTATAAGGTTCCCCCGGGGTCATGGGGTGGGAGTCCCTATAGGCTTTGATTTTGATATAATTGAAATGGGTAAATCAGAAATTTTGGAAAAGGGTTCAGACCTGGCAATTTTTGCTCTGGGGGCGATGGTTCCAATTGCCCGTAAAGCTGTTGAAGAATTGAAAACGTACGGTTTAAAAACAACTCTGGTCAACGCCAGGTTTGTAAAACCCATAGATGATCATCTTCTACTAAGTATAGCTCATAAATGTAAAAAAATAATTACTATGGAAGATAACACGCTGCAGGGTGGATTTGGCAGTGCTGTGCTTGAATTATTGGACTCATCAGATATGGCTCATTTAGAGGTGAAAAGATTAGGTATTTGTGACCATTTTGTGGAACAAGGTAAACGGGATTATCTACTGGAAAAATGTGGGTTAAGCGTCGAAAATGTAGTTCAACAGGCATTGGCTATGGTTAGAACTACAGATATTAAAAAAATTAAACCAGTAAGAGGATGATAATTCACTAATGAAAGAGCGACTGGATAATCTGATGGTTGCCAAGGGTTACTGTTCCAGCCGTTCCCGGGCTAAAGCATTAATTATGATGGGAAAAGTATTTGTTGACGGGAAGCGGGTGGACAAGGCAGGATGCCCGGTGGATCCTTCGTCAAGAATAGAGGTCCAGCAAGATATTCCCTATGTGAGCCGGGGAGGGTTAAAACTTGAGAAAGCGTTGAAAGAGTTTCAGGTCTCCCTAACTGGAAAGATTGTTATAGATGTGGGTGCTTCTACCGGAGGTTTTACTCACTGTGCGCTGAAAGATGGTGCTGAAAAAGTATATGCCGTAGACGTTGGGTATGGGCAGTTAGCCTGGTCTCTTAGAAATGACCCCCGGGTGGTAAATATTGAAAGGACAAATATCCGTTACTTAAATCCTGATACTATTCAGGATATACCGGAAATAGCCACAGTGGATGTGGCTTTTATATCTTTGAAACACATATTTCCCATACTGCGCCGGACCGGCACAAAAAAAATAATTGCTTTAATCAAACCTCAGTTTGAAGCAGGAAAAGATAAAGTGGGGAGAAAGGGAGTAGTTAAGGATCCTAAAGTGCATCGGGAAGTGATTGGTACTGTGTTGAACCAGGCAAAACAACAGGGCTATACTCTAACAGCACTGACCTTCTCTCCCATTAAAGGTCCCCAGGGCAATATTGAATACCTGGCTCTATTTGAGATTGAAAACCACCCTATGGACAACCCTGACCTAATTTCTTTAATTGAAACCACGGTGAGCAGGGCTGTAGAAGAATTATAAATAAGGAAATAATGAGGGAAGAGATAGGAGGTTTAACTAATGAAGGCTGTTGGTATAATAACAAATCTTCAAAAAGAAGAGACACTGGCAACAGCAGAAAGAATTCTAACTCTCTGCCGGGAACATGATCTGCAGGTATTTTTTACAGTAGAATGTGCAAGCCTTCTGGGCCTTCCTGAACTGGGTTATCCGGTTCACCGGATTCCTGAAATGGTAGATCTGCTGTTGGTGCTGGGGGGAGATGGAACCATTTTAGCGGCAGCCAGAAAAGTTGTTGGAACCAATATACCAATTTTGGGAATTAATCTTGGACATGTGGGATTTTTAGCTGAAGTGGAAGTATCAGACCTGGAGTCTTCCATGGAGAAAATTGTAAGTAATCAGTTTGTAGTTCAGGATAGAATGATGCTGTATGCGGAAGTAATTCGAAACAGTCAGGTGGAAGCTTCTTTTTATGCTCTAAATGATATAGTTATATCTAAAGGGCCTTTTTCCCGAACTATAAAATTGAAGACTTATATCAATAATCATCTTTTGGAGGCTTATCCGGGAGATGGGGTAATTATTGCCAGCCCTACCGGTTCAACCGGTTATTCACTATCTGCGGGGGGCCCTATTGTTAATCCGGCGCTAAACCTTTTGGTGGTGACTCCCATATGTCCACACATGATGCATCATCGTTCGGTGATTATAGCCGAGAATGAAAAGGTCCGTATCAAAGCTTATACCCAGCAGGCAGAAGTAGTTCTGACTGTTGATGGTCAGCAGGGGTTTCAATTAAAAAATGATGATGAAATAATAGTAAAAAAAGCAGATTACTATACAAAACTGGTTAAACTCACCGACGTAAATTTTTATGCTCTTCTACATCGGAAGCTTAGAGAGAGATAAATAATAAAGGGTGGTTTTATGCTTACGGAATTGTATATTAAAAATATTGCGTTGATCGATTCTCTCAAAATGACCTTATGTACCGGTTTAAATATTTTGACCGGTGAAACTGGTGCTGGAAAATCTATAATTATGGGTGCAATAAAGCTGTTAATAGGAGCTCGAGCCAGCAGTGAATCCATAAGAACAGGAACAGAAAATGCACTGGTAGAAGGGATATTCCAGTTTAAATCTCCACCGGTTAAAGAGAAAATTAATAAAATATTAAGTGATTACGGTCTGAACTTAGAAGAAGGGGATATTCTTTTTTTAGGCAGGGAACTATCTCTAGCCGGAAAAAATATATGTAGAGTCAATGGACGTATGGTGCCTCTGAATGCTTTTAAAGAAATCGGACAATATTTAATTGAGTTTCACGGCCAGGGTCAGCAGCAGTTGTTAAGCAGATCAATAAATCATCAGGATTTATTAGATAACCTGGGAGGAAAAGAGATCTCACAGCAGAAGGAACGGGTAAGGAAACTGTTTTTCCAGTGGAAAAAATGTCGTCAGGAAATTGAAAATCTTTATCTGGATGAGACAGAAAAGGAGAGAAAACTGGATCTCCTGCAGTACCAGTACGAAGAAATCACTCAAGCAAATCTTTCAGAAGAGGAGGAGAAAACTCTTCTAGAAGAGAAAATGAGGATAAACAATCGAGAAAAATTGATTTCCAGCCTGTCTATCATATATGAAAGACTGTATGAAGGTACCAATAACCAATCCGTGGTGGAAAGCATGGGATTAATACAGAAGGAATTGGAGTCTGTTATAAAATATGATGAATCTTTAATTGAAAAAATTCCCGGAATAGATGAATCTTTAGCAGTCCTTACGGAAATCAGCCTGGAGATAAAAGAATACCTGGAAGACCTGCACTATCAACCGGAGGAGATTCAAAAGGTTGAAGAAAGACTGGAAATAATCAACAATTTAAAAAGAAAGTATGGACCAGGTATTGCAGATATATTGAAATTTGGAAGAAACGTAAAGGAACAAATAGAATTACTCTTGGGAAGTGAAAGGAAACATCAAGAATTACAAAACATGAAAACACAGTTAGAAAAAAACTTACTGAAGGAGTCTGGTAAACTAAGGGAATTACGGATAAAGGTCTCTCATTTTTTAGAAAAACAAATTTCAGATTTGTTAACAGAATTGGAAATACCCCAGGGAATTTTTAAGGTTTCCTTAGAAAAAACCGAAATACTAACCTCCCGGGGTTTCGATCGGATAGAGTTCTTATTTTCTGCAAATCCCGGAGAAGAAACTAAGCCATTATCTAAAATTGCCTCAGGAGGGGAAATATCCAGGATTATGTTGGCTCTAAGGACGGTATTAGTCGAGGCCGATGAAGTTCCCTCTGTGGTATTTGATGAGATCGATGTGGGGTTGGGAGGGGCTTCTCTGCAGGCAGTAGCAGAAAAGTTAAATTTTATTTCCAGGCATCGCCAGGTTATCTGTGTTACCCATGCACCGCAGGTTGCCAGTATGGGTGACCGGCATTTTAGAATTTCTAAAAAGGTAGAAGAAGATAGGACTTTTACGGTAGTTGAACTATTAAACAAAGATATTAGAAAAAAAGAAGTAGCCCGGATGATAGATGGAGCCGATTTGTCAGAAATCACTTTAACCCATGCCCAGGAAATGTTGGACCGGGTTAACTTATTTAAATTAAAATAATTTTTAAAAAAAAGAACCATATAAGGGAAAAATAGCTTTTTGCTATTTTTTTTTGTTTTTCTTTTATTCATGCCAAATAAAAGCGGAACTATTATGTAAACTAGTAAGCATAAAAAAAATTTTTAAGGTTAACTTAAAATTACGAGAAAAATTCGAAAATTAACAAGGAGGCGGTTTTTCCAAAGATAATAAGCAGGGAGCGTGAAAAACCTTGAAATTTCCCAGGATACTTCCCAAAATACTGCTTGGATTCTTAATAATTCTGCTTTTACAGCCGGTTTTTATTTGGTATAATTACTCGCAAAATGTACGGCTGTTGGAGGGAGAAGAATATTATGTAAACATTATGTATCCTTTTCAAGCTGAGCTTGTTTGCGATCAGCATGATGTTTTAAAAATTAACGGGAGTCTTCTACAAAACGAAAGTACTAATGTAAATCTGAGAGATCCTTTAATGGTGCAGGCTGTAAACCTCGGTAAAGCTAATTTGAAAATTACGCTTTTTGGGAAGATACCCATCAGACATCTATCTGTAAGAGTTCTTCCTGAAATGAAATTATATCCGGGAGGCCAATCAATTGGAATAAAGTTGAGGTCAGAAGGGGTTTTAGTGGTAGGTTATAATGAAGTAGATGGAAGATATCCTGCCAGGGAAAGTGGAATAAAAAAGGGTGACTCGATTATTGCCATAAATGATGTTAAGGTAGAAGGAATTAATCAAGCTGCAGAATTAATTAGTGAAAATGGAGAAACTGGCAGCACCATGACATTTAAGTTGAAACGAGATGAAAAGACCTTTATCAAAGAGGTAAACCCTTATTTTTGCCCAAATACCAACAGCTACCGAATTGGCCTTTTTATTAGAGATACGGCAGCAGGGGTAGGTACCTTAACCTTTTATGATCCAACAACAAAAAAATATGGTGCCTTGGGTCATGTGATTGTTGATATTGATACCAATACACCCATTGATATAAGCCAGGGAGAAATTGTAAAAGCCAGTATAATTAATATAAAGGAAGGGCGAAGAGGCCATCCTGGAGAAAAAACCGGGGTATTTATAGAACAAAAGGATATTATAGGTTCAATTTATAAAAATACTGATTTTGGTATTTTTGGAACCTTAGAAAAAATTGAGAACAAAAATGATTTTAACAGCAGTCCCATTCCCATCGCTACAGCTAATCAAGTTGAAATTGGTCCGGCAAAAATTCTCACGGTATTAAAAGGCGACAAAATCGAAGAATATGATGTAGAAATTCAAAAGATTGTCAATAAAAATACTCCCAGCAATAAAGGTTTTATTTTGAATATCATTGATGAAGAGCTTATAGATGCCACTGGAGGCATAATACAAGGGATGAGCGGAAGTCCGGTCATTCAAAACGGCAAAATTGTAGGCGCAATCACGCATGTGTTTGTCAATGAACCAACAAAAGGTTACGGGATTTTTATTGAATGGATGCTGTTAGAATCAGGTATTCTGGAAGAAAGTGATATAAATAAGGCTTCTTAAAAGTGTAAGAAAAAATTTCTTACACTTTTTTCTAATTTTTTAATTTTTTTTAAAGGAATTTGCTTCCAAAATGTCGAATAATTATTAACAAGAAATCTAAAGCATTTATAAGAAAATTATGAAATTAAAGAGGAGGTAAAAAATGATTAAAGTTTTAATTGCAGATGATAACCGAGAATTTAATGAGTTATTGTCTGATTACCTCGATGAGCAGCCTGACATTGAAGTTGTAGGAAGAGCTTACAACGGTAAAGAAACCTTAAAAACGGTGGAAGAAACGCAGCCTGACATTTTATTATTAGACATAATAATGCCCTATCTAGATGGGCTGGGAGTACTGGAGAAATTAACAGAATATCCTGCGGATTGTCGTCCAAAGGTGATTATGCTGACTGCTTTTGGACATGAAAATATAACACAAAGAGCCGTAGAATTGGGTGCTACATATTATATTTTGAAACCTTTTAAAATGGAGATTATCAGTGACCGGATAAGACAGCTGAGCAATATTTCCGGAGGCAATAAAACAAATGCTTTACCCTTACATGTTCCTAAGTTGAAAAAGAAAATTGGAAGTGAAAACCTTGAAAGAGAAATTACCAGTATTATACATGAAATCGGAATTCCAGCTCATATAAAAGGCTATCAATATTTACGGGAAGCCATTATGATGGTCACCAAAGAAATTGAAATTTTAGGAGCAATAACTAAGGTTCTTTATCCAAGGATTGCAGAAAAATTCAATACAACTCCCAGCCGGGTAGAAAGGGCTATAAGACATGCTATAGAGGTAGCCTGGTCCCGGAATAATGTGGAAACTATTAAAAAGTTTTTTGGGTATACTATTAATACAGAACGAGGGAAACCAACTAACTCAGAGTTTATTGCTATGGTTGCAGATAAATTAAGATTAATGACTAAGGTTAGTTAATATAAACAAAGAGTCCTCGTAGAAATACAAATAATTAACTTAATAAAAATGATATGCAGTTTTTGCATATCATTTTTTTTGTGTTAATTAAAGAACTCTTTTTTTTAGGGTAGAAGACCCCCACCTCTAAGCGTTAGCGTAGGTGGGGCTTATAATCAAGTGGAGTAGAGTTTCCACCTGATTCCCCGATTGTTTCAGCTTGCTGAAACGAGTTCACTAAAAGAACTATTTTTTTGTGTTAGAAAAGTAACTAATTGAGAATAATAAAGACAGAAAAAAAGAAAGGTCATTTTACATGTCAGGGATAAAAAAAGAAAATTATTTTAAAGGTAAAGTAAAACTGGACAAAAGAACAAAAAATCTGTCAAAGAGAATTCAAGCGGGAGACATTGCTTTGATTGACCACGTGGACATTGATGAGATGGCCGGTTATTCCCTGGCTAGAAATAATATCAAAGCGGTACTAAACATTAACTCCTCCATCAGTGGCAAATATCCTAATCTGGGTCCAAAGATTTTGATTGACCATGGGATTTATGTTCTAGATGAGGTGGATAAGGAAATCTGGGAAATGGTGTCAGATGGGGTTGAGTTAGAAATACATGGAGATCAAGTTTTAATGAATGGTAAAACTATTGCGTCCGGCAGTGTTCTGACACGAGATAAAATAAAAGAAAAAATTGAAGAAGCCAGTTTAAATCTAGATCAGGAAATTGAAAATTTTGTACAGAATACCCTGGAAATTGCCCAAAAGGAAAAAGACTTAATTACCGGAGAAGTCAAAGTGCCGGAGGTAGGAACTACCATAAGAGGGCGGCACTCTCTGGTGGTAGTAAGGGGACATTGTTACCGAGAGGATCTGAAGACTATTCTTTCTTACGTCAAGGAAGTTAAACCGGTAATCATCGCTGTGGATGGAGGTGCCGATGCGGTAAGAGAGTTTGGATTGAAGCCCGATATCATCATAGGAGATATGGACAGTGTATCCGATGAAACCTTGATGATGGGAGCTGAGATTATTGTTCATGCTTATTCTAACGGCGATGCACCTGGGTTGGAAAGAATAGAAAAATTAGGGTTAAATGCAAAAGTGTTTCCTTCCCCGGGAACCAGTGAAGATATTGCTATGCTGTTGGCTTATGAAAAAGGTTCCGAGATTATTGTTGCCGTAGGCACACATTCTAATGTTATTGATTTTTTCGAAAAGGGTAGGAAGGGGATGGCCAGCACTTTATTAGTCCGGTTAAGGGTAGGAAACAGGTTAATCGATGCCCGGGGTGTCAGCCAGCTGTACAGGGGAAAAGTTAAAATCTCGTTGATGCTCAGTTTACTTGCTGCTGCGTTTATTCCTGTTTTTGTTCTAGCTAGTTATTCACCTAAAATACAGCATATTATTTATTTGATTTTTTTAAAAATACGATTGGTGACAGGTGGTGGGTAGATGAACCATAAAAGGGATTATTTAATTACAGTGATTTCTGTATTTCTGGCGCTGGGCATAGGAATTCTTATTGGTGCTTCTTTGAGCGATAATGTCATTGTAAAACAGCAGAAAGAAATAGTGGAGAGAATGGATGAAAGGTTAGGCAATTTAAATGAAAATATAACAGCCCTGCAGGAGGACAAAAACCGACTCAATGAAGAACTTTCAGCCTGGGTGATGTTTCAGGAAAAATTTTTAACGGAATATGTAGGAAGGCCACTGGAGGGTTTTAATATAGCGGTAATTTATGAGGTTGAAGATCATAAAGTTATCGCCCCTGTAATTAATTTTTTAGAGAATACCGGAATTCAAGTTAACGGACATGCAGCATTGAATGCTTTATTTATGACAAATTTGGAAACAGTTTCACTCCAAGGCAAATCATATCAACTTGGTCAGGAAAATCAAAGAAAGGATTATTTTGATAAATACTCTATCCTTATGACTGATTATTTAATAGGCAAAAGTTTAGAACCTCAGGTTTTCTATACTGATGAGTTCTTATCTGTAGAAATAGCCCAAACAGGTTTACCGGATAAAGTTTTATACTTTCCCGGGAACCTGGAAAAAAAATGTACAGAACTGCACAATTCTATTATTTCATCACTGAAAAGTAACAATGTTTCTTTTGTATCGGTTTATTTATCTCCTGAGGAAGCAAATCTTTCTCGGAACTATGAAGTAATTGCTCTGGAAAATATAGAAAATATTCTTGGCAGATTAGAACTTTTGCATATGTTAGAATCCAACCTGCAGGAGGTTATTAATCATGATTAGGAGCGTCAAAACATGACAGCTATTTCCGTTATCATACCGGCGTATAATGAGGAAGACAAAATAGGTGAAACCTTACGAGCAATTTTTAAAATACCCGAAATAAAAGAAGTGATTGTGGTTGACGATGGCTCTAACGATATGACTTCTGAAATTGCATCAAAACAAGGTGCCAGGGTAATTAATATGCATAAAAACACCGGGAAAAGCAATGCTGTATACCAGGGAATGCTTCAGGCTAAATATGACTTGATTGCTTTGGTAGATGCGGACCTGGAGGAATCTGCTTTTGAAGTGAGAAAACTTATTTATCCTCTTTTACGTAATGAAGCGGATATGACCGTGGCTCATTTTAAAGACAAACATGCCGGGGGAGGTTTTGGAATCGCCAAAAAAATTACCGCTTTTTTTTTGGTAAAGATGACCGGAAAAGCGGTACAGTCTCCCCTATCAGGGCAGAGAGTATTAAAGAAAACACTCTTAGAAGAAGTGAGTAATTTTTCTCGGGGTTTTGGACTGGAATTTGGGCTGACCGCCATAAGCCTGGGGAGAGGTTTGAGGGTGATAGAAATTGAAACAGATATGGTTCATAGAATACATGGAAAAAGTTTAAAAGGATTTATTCACCGGGGTCGGCAGATGATCGATATTTTCAAGGTATTATTCATCATTCTTATCTATAAAAAAGAGGTAGTAAAATGATTCTTGTTGTTTTCATAATTTCGCTGTTGGTCACTTACTTGATTTTACCACCCCTTTTAGCTTTGCTAAGGTCAAATTTTTTACGGCAAAATTTTAAAGGAAAGAAAATCCCTTCAGGACTAGGCCTGCTATTTATAGTGACTTATTTAATGCTTTTTCCTTTACTATTTTTTTATCCAAGGGTTGATCCTTTAATGATCTTATTAAAAGGGTTTTTACTGGGAGTGATTGCTTTAGTTGGGATAGCAGATGATTTTATGGGAGACATGAGCAGGGGATTTAAAGGCCATGTGAAAGTCTTTTTGAAGGAAAAAAGATTTACCTCCGGCGGGTTAAAGGCTGTAGTAGGGTTATTATCAGGGATTATATTGGGATTATATATCGGCAGCAGTGTAATAGAGTTGGCAATCAATGCACTAATCTTTGCTTTTTCAGTAAACCTGTTTAATTTAATGGATGTTCGTCCCGGCAGGTCTTTAAAACTTTATATCATATTTAGTTTGTTATTTATATGGGGAAGCGAGCAAATAGTTCTGCTTAGTGTTCCAATTTTAGGTGCCGCGGTTAGAATACTTCCCTTGGATTTGAATGAAGAGGGAATGTTAGGAGACATAGGTTCTAATTTATTGGGTGCTTCTGTTGGATTCTTTCTGGTTTTCTTAGGAGAACTGCCTATAAAGATTTTCCTTTTGAGTGCTTTAATTTTATTTCAGTGGGTTGGGGACCAGATTTCCTTTTCCAGAGTGATTGAAGGAAATAGAACTTTGAGATATTTAGATAATTTAGGTAGAAAACAAATATAGTTCAGTTAAAAATAAATTGTGCAAGGAAAGCTATAAAAAGTTAGCGAAGTAGACTATTTAAAAAAATAGGTAATATGGGTTTTAGTGGAAGATTTATTTTAAACAAGGGGGAAATATAAGGTGTTTCGTTTGCGTCCGGGAAATGTAAAAAAGATCATCAGGAACAGAAAGGGAATACAGGAGGCGTGGGTTGAGGTTGAGGGTAATGAAGAAAAAACCATAAATTACACGGATTTAACCGGTGTATTGAAAACGGGAGATGAGGTTATTGTTAATACTACAGCCCTTCATTTGAACCTGGGTACTGGCGGGAAAAATTTTGTGTTTCTTAATTCCCGTTACTCTTCCTTTGATATTTCCGATACAGGACATATCATGAAATTAAGGTATACTCCTTACCAAATAAAGGTTTTGAGTTGTGAAGAACAGGAAAGCCCGCATCGAAATAGTTTCAAAAGCTTTTCAAGCTTAAATGGCCTTCCGGTTTTAATGGGTGAACTTCATAGTATGCTGGCTCCTGCTGCTGCAGTCCTTAAATATAAAAGTCCCGGAGCCAGAATAGTATATATAATGACGGATGGGGCAGCGCTGCCAATAGAATTCAGCGACACGGTGAGCGCTTTAAAAGCCAAGCAGATCATAACAGGTAGCATTACTACAGGGCATGCCTTTGGTGGAGACCTGGAAGCGGTGAATGTTTATACTGCTTTGATCGCAGCCAGTGAGGTTTTTCAGGCCGATGTGGCTATTGTGACCATGGGTCCGGGAAACGTAGGGACCGATTCAGAATACGGTTTTTCAGGGATGGAACAGGGAGAAATAATAAATGCTGTAACTATACTGGGTGGGCAGCCGGTCTACATCTTGAGGGTTAGTTTTGCGGATCCCAGGGAACGTCATAAGGGAATTAGCCATCACTCCCTTAAAGTATTGAAAGATATAGCTATGACGCCGGCAGCGGTATGTCTTCCTGAGACCGATGATGCCACTTTTCTTTATATAACCAGGCAGTTGGAGTCTGCGGGCATATATAATAAGCATAGAGTTATAAACAGAAAAGGAGGAATCGCTGCTGAAGCCTTAAAAAGCTTTGGACTGAGAGTAAAGACTATGGGCCGGGCATTAGAACAGGACAGAATCTTTTTTGAGTCAGCAGGGGCATCTGCTGTTTTTACAACAGAGCTGATGGACAAGAGGAGTGCTATATTGGCTGTCGAGACTTTCAGCAGGGTCAAATAACAGATGCTAAAACGGCTGCCGGTAAATTGCTGGCAAAAGGCCGACGTAACGTAAAGAAAGAATAATGAGTTCTATCCCCGCATAAAAATAAACAGATGCCGATAGGTTTATTTGTGGGGGTAAAAAAATGTACTATAGACTAAAAGATTTATTTTATCAATACATAAAAGAAAACCTTGTTTATTATATTTTGGTTGTATTTTTGTTTTTTGTAGGAATAATTGTCGGGGCACTGGTGGTAAAAACAATTCCTTCGGCACAGATAGAGGAATTAAATCGGCACCTGTCTTATTATTTTGTTGGTTTTAACAAAGATAATTTTTTAGAAAATCAGTATATATTAAGAGAGTCTTTGGGTCAAAATTTCAAAAATTTATTAATGATTTGGCTTTTAGGATCCTCTATAGTGGGTTTTCCAATTATTTTTTTTCTTCTTTTTTTAAGAGGGTTTGTTTTAGGTTTTACGGTGGGGTTTTTAGTGGATCAGATTGCTGTAAAAGGAATGTTTTTTGCAGTGGTGGCCATACTTCCTCATAATATCTTTATCATTCCCGCCATGATTATTGCAGGTGTTACCAGTGTTTCTTTTGCTTTTAAGATTATAAAACTTCGCCTCGGCGGCAGAAAATTTAATTTTGGTCAATTATTTATGAGTTACAGTTTCACAATTTTACTGATGGGTTTTCTTATTATAACGGCAGGGTTAATTGAAGCATATATTACACCGGTTTTTATCCAATTTGTGATTCCCTTAATTAACATGTAAGGTTTCCAAAGACTTCCTAATTTGTGGTTCTAAAAAAAGTTATTTCTTAATATGTTTAAAAGAAAATACTAATTTATTATGGATGGAAATTAGGAGGTGTAAGGTAGAAATGAGAATGGTTTCATTTGTTAAGTTTAACCCAAGATATATTATGCTATTTAAAATTTTGGTTATATTATTAGTAATGACTTTAATTGTACCCAAAGTACTATTTATTGTGAAAGAAATTATATCTCCCGGGGCTGAGTTGGAGGGGCCTGCTGATACCCGTCAGGTTGACCAAAAAACCTTTCAGGAGGGATTTGCTTCTTTTTGGGATGTATTTTGGTATAATTTGCAAAATTTTTACCGGCAGGGTATAAATATTTAAATATTTTCCTACTTTAACAGGATTTTATTTTCCTTATGTTGAATAAATAAAACACATTTACCAAAATATTCGAGAATTACCAAAGTGACGTCGGGTAAACAGGTTTAATAAAGGGGATTATTGGATGAATGATAAGTGGTTTAAAGAATACCAGTATTTTTTAGAAGTGGAAAAGGGATTGGCAAAAAATACATTGGAATCTTATGGTAGAGACTTGAAAAGTTTTTTTTCTTTTTTAAATAGTAATAACTGCAGCAATCCTGTCAACGTATGCAGGAACGACATTGTGTCATATTTACTGCATCTCCAAAAAAAAGGCAGGGCGGTTTCTACCATTTCCAGAAATCTGGCTTCTATCCGTTCTTTTTATCATTTTTTGATTGAAGAGCAGGTGGTAAAACAAGATCCTTCTTCAAACCTGGAGTCACCCCGTCAAGAAAAAAAATTACCGGAAATTTTAAGTATCAGTGAAGTGGACCTGCTTTTGAGCCAGCCCAATCAACTGGAAGTTACAGGTATACGGGATAAGGCTATGTTGGAAGTAATTTATGCTACGGGAATCAGGGTTTCTGAGATGGTATCATTGAATAAGACGGACATAAATATTGATTCTGGCTATCTGAGGTGCATTGGGAAGGGAAATAAAGAAAGAATTGTTCCCCTGGGGAAAGTTGCTATAAAAAATATTTTTTATTATTTGGAAAAGTCCCGGCCAAAACTGGTTAAAACAGATGGTGAAGAGGCTTTTTTTGTGAATCATCACGGTAAGCGGCTGACTCGGCAGGGTTTTTGGAAGATTATTAAAAAATATGCCCAACTGGCAGATATAAAGAGAAAGATTACTCCTCATACCTTAAGACATTCCTTTGCTACTCATCTTTTGGAAAATGGTGCTGATTTACGCTCAGTGCAGGAGATGTTGGGACATGCAGATATTTCTACCACTCAGATTTATACACATATTACCCGCAAAAGGCTGCGAGGGGTGTATGAAAAGTCACATCCCAGGGCCTAAAACATGAAGCGGGATTTCAACATAAGATAAAGGAGTTAATAAACAAGATGATTAGCCGTGTGTTAGTTATTGTGTTGGATGGATTAGGCGTAGGGGAGCTTCCTGATGCCGGTGAATATGGAGATGAAGGAAGTTTTACTCTAGGCAATATTTCTAAAGCATTGAAGGGAATTGATCTTCCTAATTTGGAGGCTTTCGGATTAGGGAACATAGCACCTGTTCAAGGCATAAGGCTGATGGATAAACCTCTGGCCTGTTTTGGTAAAATGAATGAAAAGTCTGCGGGGAAAGATACTATTACCGGCCATTGGGAGATGGCTGGTTTAATTTTAAATCAGCCTTTTCCATTATTCTGCCAGGGTTTTCCTGAGGAAATAATTAATTCCTTTGAAAAAGCCATTGGCAGGAAAGTTATTGGAAACAAAGCGGCTTCCGGAACTATTGTGATTGAGGAATTGGGTGAAAAACACCTGGTTACCGGCAGGCCTATTGTGTATACTTCAGCGGACAGCGTGTTCCAGATTGCAGCTCATGAGGAAGTGGTCGGAGTGGAAATTCTGTACAAATGGTGTGAAAAAGCCCGGGAAATCTTAAAGGAGGATTATGCCGTAGGGAGAGTTATTGCCCGTCCCTTTAAAGGAGTTCCGGGAGCTTTTACCCGGACTACCGGGCGAAAGGATTATCCCCTTAAACCCTTTGAAAAAACCATCCTGGATTACATAAAAGAAAAAGGACATCAGGTAATTTCCATTGGGAAAATATATGATATATTTGCCGGTTTTGGTATTACTCAATCATTTCCCACCAAAGGAAATAAAGAAGGCCTGGAAGTAATTAAGAAGGTTTTGAAATCTTCTTCAGAGGGATTGGTATTTGCTAACCTGGTGGACTTTGATATGCTTTACGGACACCGCAATGACCCTGAAGGCTATTATATGGCTTTGAGGGAATTTGATGATGCCCTTCCTGATTTATGTAACCTTTTAAGTCCTACGGATATGATAATTATAACTGCAGACCACGGGTGTGATCCTACCATGGAGAGTACAGATCATACTCGGGAATATGTACCTTTATTAGTTTATGGAAAAAACATATTACAGGGGGTAAACTTGGGAGTTAGGGAAACCTTTGCCGATGTGGCGGCAACGTTATCTGAGATATTTAAAATTGAAGGAATAAAAAATGGTACTAGTTTTGCAAAGGAAGTTGTAGAAAAGGCGGGCAGCAGATGAATGCATACCAAATAATTTTAAAAAAAAGAGAAGGAAAAAAAATTAACAAGCAGGAGATAGAGTTTTTACTGGGGGGATATGTAAAAGGATGGATTGCCGATTACCAGATGGCAGCTTTCTTGATGGCTGTTTATTTTCAAGGCATGAGTGATGAAGAATTGACAGAATTCACTGAAGTGATGGCTCATTCTGGTGAAATTATTAATCTATCCTCCATTGCCGGTGTAAAGGTGGATAAACACAGTACCGGGGGAGTAGGGGATAAAACTACACTGGTTCTGGCTCCTCTGGCGGCTGCGGCAGGCATTCCTGTGGCCAAGATGTCCGGCAGGGGGTTAGGCCACACCGGGGGCACCATAGATAAGCTGAGGGCCTTGGAGGGTTTTGAGGTGCATCTTTCCCGGGAGGAGTTCATAGACAGAGTGCTGGATAATGGTTTATGTATTGTCGGTCAGACGGACAACCTGGTTCCTGCCGACAAACAGTTATATGCCCTGCGGGATGTAACGGCCACGGTGGACAGCATCCCTTTGATTGCCAGTTCCATCATGAGTAAAAAATATGCTTCCGGAACTGATGCCCTGGTGTTAGATGTAAAAATGGGTGCCGGAGCTTTTATGAAAACTTTATCTGAAGCTCAAGACCTGGCGGAAAGTATGGTAAGAATCGGAACCAGGCTGGGAGTGAAAACGGCAGCCTTTATTACGGATATGAACCAACCCTTGGGAAGAACCGTGGGAAATGCTCTGGAGATGAAAGAAGTGTTGCTGACTTTACGGGGAGAGGGGCCCTTGGATCTGACAAATTTATGTTTAAAATTAGGATCCTGTATGCTGGTGCTGGGCGGAAAAGAAGATCACCTGGAATTGGCGGAGGCAAGGTTGAAGGAGATTCTCTATTCAGGTAGAGCCCTGGAAAAGTTTATATCCTTTGTTAAAAAGCAGGGAGGAAGTATACAGGGAATAGAGGATGTGGAACTTTTGCCCAGGGCGGGTATGATTCAAGATTTTAAGGCTCAGACCGAGGGTTTTGTGCAGGAGGTTGATGCTTTTAAGGTAGGCATGGCGGCCATGACACTGGGGGCCGGCAGGGAAAAGAAAGAAGATAAGATAGATTTAGCTGTAGGGGTTGAACTGTTTAAAAAAATAGGGGAAAGAGTAAAAAAAGGGGAAACACTATTTAGAATTCATAGCAATTCTGAGAAGAAATTTGAGGCTGCTATAGAGTTACTGAAAGAGGCTTTGGTTATATCTGTAGATGAACCCTTAATTCCTCCTCTAATATATGATTATATAACTGGGGAGTAGTAGGGAAGGCGGACGAGATTGGTTTTAATACGAAAAAACGGGGTTATTCCCCGTTTTTTTCTTCCGTACAGAGTATTATATTTGCTTTGGCAATCACCGATTGCACCGAAGGGCCGCATCATTTTCCAGTGGGATTTTTAACCAGGCATTCATCACCGCTGTTGGCCCCGGTATGTTTTTTGATATCCCCCATGTCTTTGCAGCACTTGTGTTTTACAATGTGGGTTAGAATATCCTCATCGGTAACTTCTGTACAATAACAGACAGTCACCGGTGAACTCTCTTTAAACCATACCTTAACTTGTAAATCATGCTTTTTATATTGGACTTCTTCAGAATAATAAATGGTATCACAGTTAGGGTTCAAGCAAATATGGTAATCCTTACCTTTTACAATTAGTGTATTAAGGACTAAATTTTTCACTGTAACTGTTTCCACTGGTTGGCCGGTAGTTTTACATGTAGGACACTTTCCACCGGAAAGGTTTTCTTTTGAATTACCTCATAATTTTATCTGGTTCATCTTGCTGCCTCCCTGAATTATATATTTAAGATTTTAGCAGGTTATATTTTCTTTTTCAACATAGTTTGGCTATATTAAAACATTTTTTAGGGTGATTGTATTATTTTGTTATAGACGGATAAAATAATGCTTAAACAGGAGTGTTTAACTGTTATAAAAACTAACTGAACTCTTTAGGGGGATAAGATGATTAAAAGAAAACATTTATCTATGGTTCTGATTATGCTGTTACTGGTTGGATTTATTGGCCGGGTATCATCCCAGGAGGCGGATTTTGATTTTAAAGCAGAATCTGCATTGCTGGTGGATGCCACCACAGGAGAAGTTATATTTGAGAAGAATATGCATGAGATTGTATATCCGGCCAGCATAACCAAAATTATGACCCTGCTGCTTTGCATGGAGGCATTGGAAAGCGGTAAAATAAGTATGGAGGATGAGGTTGTCATAAGCGATCGGGCCGCTGCTATGGGAGGGTCCCAAATATTTTTAAGTCCGGGAAATGTGGTAACGGTGGAAGACCTTTTAATTGGCATTTCCGTAGGTTCTGGAAACGATGCTTCAGTAGCCATTGCTGAACATTTAGCGGGATCTTTAGAAGGATTTGTAGATATGATGAACCAAAGGGCTTCTCAATTAGGAATGAATAATACCTGGTTTGAAAATGCCTGTGGGCTTCATGTGGAGGGGCATCATTCCACAGCCTATGATATTATGCTCATGTCCAGGGCTTTGTTAGAATATCCTCAGGTGCATGAATGGTTTACTATCTGGATGGATGAGGAGTTTTTAAAGGGCAAAATAAGTGAAGAAGGGGTATTCTTAAGCAATACCAACCGTATGGTTCGCTATTATTCCGGTTGTGATGGTTTAAAAACAGGATATACCAGCCCGGCGGGTCATTGTGTATCAGCTACAGCCCAAAGGGATAATACAAGGTTTATCTCAATCATCATGAATGCTCCGGACAGCAAGACCCGTTTTGCTGAAGCACAAACACTATTAGATTATGCTTTTGCCAATTATAAAACAGTACACATAGCTGAAAAGAACGATGTCATGGCAAAAGTCCAACTGGAAAAAGGCACAGATACTCACGTTAACCTGGTGCTGGCGGAGAAAGTAGGAATACTGCTAAAAAAGACAGATGAACAGGACTTTAAAACGGAGATTAAAATAACCCATTCGCTGGAAGCTCCCATTGAGATAGGAGAAAAGCTGGGAAAGTTGGTTGTCTTAGGGAATGGAAAAGAAGCTGTCAAGGAAGACCTGCTGGCAGAAAAAGAAGTGCCTCGAGCTTCCATCTTTCAAATATATAAAAGAATTCTGTCAAAGTGGGTTCAGTTTGGACGATAAAAAAGAGAACCTTTTGCCCTGTTAGGGCATTTTTTTTTGCAGGTAAAATTACCTCCCATGTAGAATTTCCATAATAAGGATTACTTTGCCTTTGACAGGCATTGGGAGGGGAACGCATGAAAATTGAATTAAGAGCTTCAGGAGAGGTGCTGATAACCTCTTTACAGGGAGAATTGGACCATCATACTGCACAAATATTTAAGGACATGGTTAAGGAAGAATTACATAAAAGAAAGGTAAAATATTTGGTGGTAGATATGTCTGGTTTAACTTTTATGGACAGTTCAGGGATTGGAGCTTTACTGGGCCGATTAAATCAACTGAAAAATAAGGGTGGAAAGGTAGTGGTTTTTGGAATGCAGTCTCAGGTAAAAAAGGTATTTTATGCTGGAGGTATGGATAAGGTGATTCCTTGTTATGAAAGGGAAGAGGAAGCCATAGTAAATTTATTAAGGGGGTAGAGGAAATGAAAAATATTATGAAATTAGAAATTTTAAGCAAGTCTCAAAATGAATCCTTTGCCAGAATAGTGGTGGCTGCGTTTGCCTCTCAACTGGATCCTACCTTAGAAGAGATAAACGAAATAAAAACTGCCGTATCTGAAGCTGTCACCAATGCGGTGATTCATGCTTATCCGAATAAAACCGGCTTAATTGTCATTAAGGGAGTACTGTTTGAAGAGGGGTTAGAAGTGGAAATAACAGACAGTGGAATAGGTATAGAAAATGTGGAAAAAGCCCGTGAACCCCTGTATACTACCATCCCAGATCAGGAGCGTTCCGGGATGGGATTTACATTGATGGAAAAATTTATGGATGGATTAGAAGTGCTGTCAGAAAAAAACAAAGGCACTACTATTAAGATGACTAAGAGGATTTTAAATAAGATGAATAATTATTCCAATTAGATGGGTGTGATTATGGACTTTGAAAAGGAAGTTATGCATAACGAAGATTTATTTAGGAAAGCCCAAGGGGGAGATGTCCCCTCCCGGGAAAAAATAGTTGAAATGAATATGCCTTTGATTAAAAACCTGGTAAAAAGGTTTAATTTTTCTCGGGAAGAGTCGGAGGATCTTTTCCAGGTAGGTTGTATTGGACTGCTTAAAGCAGTAGACAGGTTTGATATTGGTAAAAAGGTTAAATTTTCAACCTATGCTGTTCCGGTAATTCTGGGGGAAATTAAGATGTACCTTCGGAAAAATAGTATGATTAAAGCCAGTAGAGCGCTGATTGTTTTATCTGAGCAGATTAAAATGAAAAAGGAAGAGTTTTTAAGAATATCAGGGAGGGAACCTTCTCTACGGGAACTTTCTGAAGAATTAAAGATATCCCGGGAAGACATTGTTATGGCCATGGAAGTTGGGTTGAAGCCTTTATCTTATGATTCTTGTTTAGTTAATGGCAGTACATATCAGAATGATAATTTGGCAGCCACAGAGATTAAGGAGGAATTGATGATTAATAGAATCACTTTAAAATCTCTCCTGGCTGGGTTACCTTCTGTTGAACGAAATATTATCTTTTTACGTTTTTTTGAAGAGAAAACTCAACAGGAGGCTGCTCAAAAATTAGGAATATCTCAAGAGCAGGTTTCCCGTTTGGAAAGGAAAATATTAAAAAAATTAAGAGAAGCTATGAATTCTTAAAAAAGGATTATATTATAATTATCATTTAAATAACGCATACTAATCTTAAAATTAATATCATTACAGTAAAACAAAAGTAAACCAGTTATGGATTTTTATTTAAATTTAGTAGGGGAAGCCCGGCTGTAATGTTAGGATTAGGTGGTTATATGTCAAAGATAATAAAGGAACAGTTGTTAACTGTGATATCATTAGTAGTGATGATTCTCCTGATTTTACTAATTTGGCAGTTTATTCTGCGTCCCTCGGATGATCAAGAACCCAGTCGTTCCAGAATGGTTTGGCAGGGCAATTCAATACACTATTATTATCCAACATATCCGTTGGAGTTAATTACTAATTATTATGCCTGATCAGACGATTTATCTTTATCTTTCTTCCATGGTTGAAATTTCAGCGGAAGAACAGGTGTTGTTAGGGACATTGGCGGAAATAGAAGGGAATCCATACTACAAAGATAAAATAAGTAAAATACCTGTAAAAATAGACTTTGATAAACAGGATGGTAAAAAGGTGCTGTCCTCTCTGTTTTTCATAAAGTTAATTCATATGTATTACCCTGAACTGAGCATACAGATTACAGGAAGTTCAGATTTAGTGATAAAAAAGGCGGAGAGATCTTTGTTTCCTTTTCATTATTTTAAATTGTTATATCTGCCTTTAGTATGTATTCTGCTATTTATTGGTTCAGGGATGGCCATAATTAATTTTCATGCGGATGTCAGTATGCCAACGGTACATCAACAGATTTTCAAAATGTTGACCGGTGAAGAAAATGCAAATCCATTAATTCTCCAAATTCCTTATTCCCTGGGTATAGGTCTGGGTATGACTTTGTTTTTTAATCATTTTTTAAAAAAGCGATTTAATCGGGAACCCAGTCCCCTGGAAATGGAAATCTTTCTTTATGAGGAAAACATAAATAAATACGTTAGGGCAAAAGAAAAAAATAAAAATTATCATATTGACCAAGACAAAAATAATGGGAAAGAATAAGGAAGTTAGATATGGACAGAATAATATTAATGATGATTATTGGCCTGGCGGAGGGAATCGTGGTGGGAACAGCATTGGTAGCTTTTCTTACAATTCTGGACATCGTTCCTCGGCTGGCCCAGTTGACGGGGACAGGAGATAGGTGCCTTTTTTTTGAGTATTCCATAACTTTGGGAGCAGTGCTTGGTACTCTTGCCACATTTTTAGAATGGAATATTGTTACACCCATTTTCTTGGTCGTGATTGTAGGCTTGTTAATGGGAGTTTTCGTGGGAATGTTGGCCGCAGCGTTAACAGAAGTTCTGAATGTTCTCCCTATACTATCTAAAAGATTGGGTCTTCAAGGAGAATTATCCAGGCTTGTGACCGCTATGGTATTCGGGAAAGTTATGGGCTCTTTGTTTTATTGGTTAGTCCCCGGGCTGTGGTAAGGAAATTAAAATGAAAACATAAAGGGGGTTACATTATGCGAGTAGCAAAAGTTATAGAATTGGTGGGAGAATCTAGTAACGGTTGGGAAGATGCCGTAAAGGACGCAGTAGAAAGGGCGTCCACTACTTTAGATGATATTACTGGAGTAGAAGTTTATAATTTGACGGCAGGTATTAAAGATGGAAAATTGGTGGATTATAAAGCTAACATTAAGTTGGCTTTCGGTTTACACGATCCAAAATAACATTTTGGGCCTCTCATGCTTTTTTATGGGAGGGCCCAAGTTAAAAATATTAATATTTAATAAAATATGCTGATTCTATAAAATAAATGGTATATAATTCTAAAAAGGAAAACTCATGAGCTTAAAATTAACAGAAGGTAAAAGAATAAGTAAAAAACTAGACGAAAATTTGGCTTTTATTACGGAAAAGCTGGGTGTTGGGGTAAGTTTTGACGTTCTCATTCGTCAGTTTAAGGTGGGCGGCAAGGATGTTGCTCTGGTTTTTGTTGATGGTTTTGGCAATGGAGAGCTGATCACTTTAATTATGCAGACATTGATCGCTACTCGACGGGAAGAATTATGTACCCGGCCTTATAAGAAACTATTTGAAGAACGAATTCCTTACATGGAACTAAGTGAAGTTCAGCAGTTAGATGATCTGGTAAAAGAAGTCCTGGCTGGACCTTCGGCGCTGTTGATAGACGGTGAGGACAGTGCCATTATTTTAGACACCCGGGAATATCCCGTTCGGCAGCCTGAGGAGCCGGACATTGAAAAACTGACCAGGGGTTCCCGAGATGGATTTGTGGAGACGCTTTTGTTCAATGTAACCCTGGTGAGGAGAAGGCTGAGGGACCCCGGCTTCAGGGCTGAGGTTATGCAGGTGGGGCAGAGGTCAAAGACTGATATTGCAATTCTTTATATTAACGATGTAGTGGACCCAGGCTTACTTAAAACGGTAAAAAGCCGCATTGAGAATATAAAAGTAGACGGGCTGCCCATGGCTGAAAAATCTGTAGAGGAATTTATTGTAGAAGGAAAGTATAATATTTTCCCTCAGGTGAGGTATACGGAAAGGCCGGATGTGGCAGCTATTCATATCTTGGAGGGACATGTGGTCATTATTGTGGATACTTCTCCCTCGGCCATGATTGCCCCGGCTACATTTTTTCACCATGTTCAGCATGCGGAAGAATATCGGCAGAGCATACCCAGTGGTGTCTATGTACGCTGGATCCGTTTTATGGGCCTGTTTCTATCTTTATTTATTAGTCCTATATGGCTTTTATTTTCTTTAGAACCCCAGCTTTTACCTCAAAGCCTTGCTTTCATAGGACCGGAGGATCCCGGGCTCATTCCATTAACCCTGCAGTTTATTATAGCTCACCTGGGGATAGATTTAATACGAATGGCCACAATCCATACCCCTTCACCAATTACTGTGGCTTTGGGATTTATTGGAGCCATACTGGTAGGAGATATCGCAGTTCAGGTGGGCATTTTTGCCCCTGAGATAATTTTGTATAGTGCCATAGTGGCTATTGGGATGTTCTCAACCCCCAGTTGGGAACTGAGTCTGGCCTTTAGGCTGATACATCTTTTTCTGCTTTTGTCTACCGGATTTTTAAAGCTTCCCGGCTTGATTGGGGGAACTCTAATCGTATTTGTTTTAATGGCCCTTACTAAATCTTTTAAAACTCCTTATATGTGGCCTTTAGTTCCCTTTAATGGCAGTGCTATGCTGGATATCCTCTTCAGAAGACCGGTTTCTCTTGCCGGGCTCAGGCCCGAGATTCTAAAGACTGGTGATTCCGATAGACTTCCGTCAGACTCTAAAGAGGATGAACCCAAATAATGACGTTAAATTATATACATTAATAAAGGAGGCAGTAAATGACAGTCATCGGAATACCGCGCTCTCTGCTCTATTACAATTATTATCCTGCTTGGAAATGTTTTTTTGAAGAACTGGGAGCAGAAATAATTCTCTCTGATAAAACCACAAAAAATATACTGGACTCAGGGGTCAAGGTTGCGGTAGATGAAACCTGTCTGCCGGTAAAGTTATTTTTCGGACATGTTCAGAACTTAAAAGAAAAAAAAATTGATTATATGTTTATTCCTAGGGTTGTTAGTGTAGAAAAGAAAAGGTATCTGTGTCCAAAATTTTTGGGATTACCTAATATGGTTACTAATTTAATCAAAGATCTTCCACCGATATTACATTTGGATATTGACCTTTCTAAAAAAAGTAAAGGTTATTACCGGGAGATTTATGATGTTGGGAAACTTTTTTCTTCTAATCCGGTAAAAATTGCTCTGGCTTATAAAAAGTCCATTAAGAAACTTCAGGAATATCAAAAACAGCTGCTTTTTGGTGTTACTCCCATGGAATGTCTTCAGTCCCTGGAGGAAATGGGAGAATATCCACAGGATGGAAAAATAGTTGAAGACGGGGAAAAATCAGGCTTCGGGAGAGTTACGAATACATTAAAAATAGCAGTTTTGGGACATTCTTATAATTTAAATGATTCATACATCAGCATGGATATCTTCAAAAAGCTTCAGGGCATGGGGGTTGAAATCCTTACCACTGAAATGCTGTCACATTCAGCCCAGTCCAGTGGAGCCAGTAAACTCAGGAAGGATATGTTTTGGACCTTCGGAAAAGAAATAATTGGCTCAGCTTATTATTTGTTAAATAAAGGAATTGTTGATGGGGTGGTGTTGGTGGTATCCTTTGGATGCGGGCCAGACTCTCTGGTAGGGGAACTAATTGAAAGGATTTATAAAAGAGAAAGAACGCTTCCTCTGCTTTTTTTGACCTTGGATGAACACAGCGGAGAAGCAGGAGTTCTTACCCGACTAGAAGCCTTTATAGATATGATTAGACTGAATAAAAAATCTGCGGTTGGATAAATGGATGGTGAATGCAAAAATGAAAATTACTTTTCCTCACATGGGTAATCTGTGGATACCTTTGAAAACATTATTTGAAGAACTTGGCACCGAAGTGGTGGTGCCGTCTCCTATTACAAAGAAAACAATTTCTTTGGGAGTTCGCCACTCTCCGGAATTTGCCTGTTTCCCTTTAAAAGTGAATGTAGGGAACTTTATTGAAGCTCTGGAAAGGGGAGCAGATACTATTATTATGGCGGGGGGTACAGGCCCCTGTCGTTTTGGTTATTACGCCGAAGTACAGAGAGAAATACTTAAGGATCTGGGTTATGATTTTGAAATTATAATACTTGAACCGCCTCAGGGAAGCCTGCTGGGTTTGGCCTCCAATATAAAAAGAATAGCAAATCATAAAACCTGGAACGAAATTTATCAGGTGGTAAAAATTGCCTGGCAGCAAATTCTTGCGCTGGATGTATTGCATGAAACTTCTTTAAAGGTTCGGCCCTTTGAAGAACACAAAGGTTCTACCTCCCGGGCTTATGAACGAGCGGTTTCCTTGATGGTTGAAGCTCGAACTGAAATCAGCATTGCAGATGCACTGTCATATGGGTTAAAGATGCTGAAATCGGTAAAACAAACTAGTTCCCTTAGAAAGCCTTTAAAAATAGGCATTGTAGGCGAAATATACATGGTCATAGAACCTTTTGCCAATATGGAAATTGAAAAAACCATGGGGGAGATGGGTGTTGAGGTTCACCGGAGTATTTACCTGGGTCATTGGATTAAAGAGCATCTTTTACCAAAGGTTTTTAGCCCCAGTGATGTAGAGGAAATAAAGAGAGCCGCTTCAAAATATCTTAATCATTTTGTAGGGGGACACGGTTTGGAATCTGTAGGAAGAACTATACTCTATGCCAGGGATAATTATGATGGGGTTATACATATTCTTCCCTTTACCTGCACCCCGGAGATTGTTGCCCAGAGCATTCTACCGGAGGTCAGTAAAGATTTTCAAATTCCACTGCTATCCTTCTCTATGGATGAACATTCAGGAAAGGCGGGAATTCAGACCCGCTTGGAGGCATTTTTAGACCTGCTGGAACAAAAGAGGGAGAAAGAAACATTGCAGGGAGCCGTATAAAAAATTTTTTTAGTTCTCAACAGGCTTTTTTTTAAAATTCCAAATAAAACAAGTTCAGGCGGAGATACACTGGTGGCTGGAGATACACTCAACCTGAACTTGTTTTAACTATATTTTTAATTTTGCATATATATGGTATAATGAAGGGTGTGAAAAACACAAGAAAAGAGGCGCTGGATTTGCGGGTAATTACTACCCACACCAACACAGACTTTGATGGGTTCGCCAGTATGGTGGCGGCCAGCAAACTATATCCCGGTTCCACCATGGTTTTCCCCGGCCGGGTTAATGATAATGTTAAGGAATTTACCTCACTTTATAAAGATGTTTTTGAAGTAAAAAAAATATCCAGGATAAACCTGGATAAAATTGATGAATTGATTATTGTAGATACGCAGCAGTCCTCCAGGTTGGGAGCTTTGGCTGCCTGCATTGAGAGGATTCCACGGATCATTATATTTGACCATCACTCGGTTTCTTCGGAGGAGGCAATCGAATCTTCAGAACAATTTGTTGACAGCACCGCTTCAACTGTAACTCTGTTGATGGAAATAATAATCAGGGGAGATATAGAGATTAATCCTTTTGAAGCGACTCTTTTTGCTTTAGGGTTATACGAGGATACCGGATGCTTTACTTTTTCAAGCACCAGTGTAAGGGAAATAAAGGTGTTAAAATACCTGGCTGAAAGGGGTCTGGATTTTAACGTTATTCGGGAATTTATTGGCAGGTCATTTTCTGAAAAACAAAAATATTTGTTGGAAATGCTGCTGAATAATACTGAAGTTTATGAGTTAAAAGGAATCCGGGCGGCTCTGTCTACCGGGGAAACTAAAGATGATATCCGTGGACTTTCTGTGGTTGTGTCCCAACTAATGGATATTCAAGATGCAGATTTAATGGTAGCAGCGGTGAAAATGGGGGATAAGTTTCATCTGGTAGCCAGAAATATTTCAGATCGAATCAATTTAAAAGAAATTTTGAAGGCATATGGCGGCAGGGGCCATGAAAACGCAGCCTCTGCAGTAATAAAAGAGTTTGATCTAAAAGGATTTAAGGGTAGGCTTTTAAAGGATATAAACAGGCTGATAAAGCCCTCAATAACTGCTATGGACATCATGTCTTTTCCAGTCCGCAGCGTATCACTTAAAGATACTGTGGATGATGCCTGGTGGATGCTGGTGAAATATGGACACAGCGGCCTTCCGGTAGTACAACAGGGAAGACTGGAAGGTATCATCTCCAGGAGGGATTTGGAAAAAGCAAAGCATCACGGATTGGGCCATGCCCCGGTAAAGGGATTTATGTCTAAAAAAGTACAAACAGTTAGGACGGACACCCCTTTTAAGGAAATTGAAGAGATTATGGTAGAATATGATATTGGCAGACTTCCGGTTGCAGACGATCGTGGTAAACTGCTGGGGATTGTTACCCGCACCGATGTATTAAAAACCCGTCATAATAAAAAGAATCATAGGGGGCAATTGGGAGGAGGACGGGGGAAACAATTGAAAAATTTTGATGATTTAAACAAACTAATTAACACCAGGCTTCCAAAAAAGATTCAGGGACTTCTTTTTTTATTAGGGCAAAAAGCGGACAGTCACGGATGCCGGTTATATGTTGTAGGTGGTTTTGTCCGGGATTTAATATTGGGTAAAAATAATTTTGACATTGACCTGGTGGTGGAACCCAATGCCATTGATTTTGCCCGGGAGCTAAACAGATTTTTAGACGGTCGAATTATTATTTACGAACAGTTTGGCACAGCTAAAATTATTTTAAAGGACGGGTTGAGGCTGGATTTTGCAGCAGCCAGGACGGAATTTTACCTACAGCCCGGAGCGGTACCTCAGGTTGAGTTGAGCAATATAAGACAGGATCTTTACCGCCGGGATTTTACAATAAATACGCTGGCTTTTCAGCTGAACATTGAACAATTTGGATTGCTGCTGGATTTTTTTGGCGGAGTTTCCGACCTGGAACAAAAAATCATAAGGGTGCTTTATAACTTGAGTTTTGTGGAAGACCCTTTGAGAATTATAAGGGCGGCTCGTTTTGAACAGAGGCTGGACTTTAACATTGAAGAGGAGACACTCTCCTTTATCGAAAATTCAATAAAAACTAAAGTTATAAATAAGGTGAGCCGAGATCGGTTGGCGGAGGAAATTAGTTTAATTTTTAAAGAAAAAGAACCCCACAGGGTAATAATGAGGCTTCAGGAATTTAAACTTATTCCCTATTTGTTTCCTAAACTAAATTTTGAGCCGAAACATTTTAGACTGTTGATGGTAGTTCAAAAAGTTTTGGAGTATTTTATAAATGAAATAAAAATAGTAAAAATTAATCGGTCTATTCCGTACCTTTGCGCCCTTTATTATTATAATGATAGTAAGGATTTGACTTCTATTTTATATCAGATGAAACTTAAGAAAGAAGTCAGGGAAAACGTACATTTTACCTTGGAGAAAACGCCTGAACTGTTAGAAATTCTTTCTAAGCCGAATATTAAGCCCAGCCGGGTGTATAAGCTGCTGGAACCGCTTCCCTTAGAAAGTATGATTTTTCTAAGTGCCTGTTCTGATAATATGAGGACCTGGGGATATATAAAAGCATATCTGGAAAAATTCAGCAGCGTTACTCCCTATATAACGGGAGAGGACTTAAAAGAACTGGGGTATTCTCCGGGCCCCCTGTTTAAAGAGGTGCTGGAAGAATTGAAAATGGCCAGGCTGGATGGCCTGGTAAAGAGTAGAGATGAAGAAGTTAGGTTGGTTATTCAATATATGGCCCGAGGGAAAGGGGGAGACTAATGTTTCAATTAGATATGGGAAGTATGCTGGTTAGAATTCCAGCACTTTTAATAGCTATTACTTTTCATGAGTATTGGCACGGCAGGATGGCGGATAATTTGGGTGATCCTACCCCACGATACCAGGGTAGGCTATCATTAAATCCCTTGGTACACTTAGACCCCATAGGAACCTTAATGCTCTTTTTTGTGGGATTTGGCTGGGCAAAACCGGTCAATGTCAATCCCAATAACTTCAGGGGTGATAAAAAAACAGCTATGCTGAAAGTGGCTGCGGCGGGACCAGGTGCAAATTTCTTTCTGGCTTTTGTAACTATGCTGGTGCAGGGGCTACTTTTTATTACCATAAGGAACCAACCATTTTTTATGGCTGCTAACCAATTCGCAAATTCCTTGGTTACCTATAATATCTTTCTGGGGGTCTTTAACCTTATTCCTATTCCACCCCTGGACGGGTCAAAGATACTGGCAGGGATTCTTCCATACCGTTACCAATATTATTATCGGTTATTGGAGCAGTACGGTTTCCTGATTTTAATGCTGTTAATTATTACCAGAACTTTGACAGCCATAGTCATACCCGTGGCATTTTATATCCAATATTTTATGGCATCCATCATTACTCCTGTTTTACAAATGTTTTTATAAATTAATAACTTAACTAAAACCCACAATTATTCTGAAATTTATGATACGGAGGAAATCAAATGCAAAAAAAAGGTGTTATATTAAGCGGAATGCGTCCGACCGGACGGCTTCAGTTGGGAAACCTGTTGGGGGCTCTGGATAACTGGGTAAAGCTTCAGGAGGAATATCAGTGTTATTTTTCCGTGGTGGACTGGCATGCTTTGACTACTGATTATGAAGACCCTAAAAGGATACGCAGTAATGTACAGGAGATGGTGGTGGACTGGCTCAGTGCAGGGCTGGATCCAGAAAAATGTATTATTTTTAAGCAGTCTGAAGTCAAAGAACACGCAGAGCTTCATCTTCTTCTTTCCATGCTTACCCCACTGTCCTGGCTGGAAAGGTGCCCTACGTATAAGGACCAGTTGATTCAGTTGAAAGAAAAAAATATTGCCACCTACGGTTTTTTAGGGTATCCGCTGCTGCAGGCGGCAGATATTTTAATATATAAGGCTAATGCAGTCCCTGTGGGGGAAGACCAGGCACCTCATATAGAATTGACCCGGGAAATAGCCAGGAGATTTAATCACTTGTACCAGGAGGTTTTTCCCGAACCCAAAACTCTGTTAAATGTGGTAAAGCTGCTTCCGGGAATTGATGGCCGTAAGATGAGTAAAAGTTATGGAAACACCATCCATATGTCTGCCAGCCCAGAAGAGATCAAGAATAAGGTAAAGCTTATGGTCACGGACCCCCAAAGAATTCGAAAAGATGACCCGGGAGATCCTGAAGTTTGTACTGTTTATGCTTTCCATAAGATATTTAACTTGGAAGAAATCGAAGATATCGGGGAAGTGTGTAGAAAAGGAGCTATTGGCTGTGTGCAGTGCAAAAAGATGCTGGCTGAGAAAAAGGCTGAACAACTGCTGCCTATCTATGAGAAACGACAGGAGCTTTTGAAAAAACCGGAGTATATACAGGAAATATTAGATCAGGGTCGGGTTAAAGCAGGACAAAAAGCCAAAGAGACCATGCAGGAAGTAAGAGAGGCCATGATGCTTTAAGGGAGGATTTCATGACTTACAGGGTAAAAACGTCTTTTTTTGAAGGTCCTTTTGATCTGCTTCTTCACCTGGTGAAAAAAGCGGAATTGGATATCTATGAAATATCCGTAAAAGAAATAGTCCAGCAGTACTTGGAATATGTAAAAAGAATACAGGAATTTAATACAGAACTAGCTGGAGATTTTCTGGTGATGGCGGCAACCCTGTTAAAATTAAAATCTCAAAAGATACTACCTGAGGCTGAAGAAGAGGATGAGCTGATGGATGAAGAAATATTGTATTCCTCAGAACAAGAACTATTCCAGAGGCTGGCAGAATATAGAGTCTTTAAAGAAAAAGCAGAACAGTTTAAAATATTGGAGGAACAGGAACAAAAGCATTATTCACGGTATCTAGAAGATTCACCTCAGGAAGAGTCATTTCAAGTTGAAGAGTTTGAAAATATGTTGAGTAAAGTAACCCTGGGGGATTTGAGAGATGTTCTGGAAGCTGTTTTGAACAAGATGGAAGAGGAAGACCCGGAAGTTATTTTGCCGCAAGAAATATCTTTAACAGAAAAGATGGCGGAAATACTAAATTATCTTTCCCTAAATCATGGGAAAGCAAAAATACAGGATCTCTTTGAAAGCCAAAGACGACGCCCGGCATTGATTGTTACCTTTTTAGCGGTTTTAGTTCTCATGAAACTTAGAAAAATCTCTGTGCATCAGCAGTATACTTTCGGTCCCATATTGTTGGAATATCGTGGTGAAGCAATTGATGGGGGAGAAGAAGAAAGGTGGGAGGAGAGTGGTTAGACAAAAAGCTCTTTTAGAAGCTCTTCTTTTTGCAGCGGGGAAGCCGCTGACCATAAAAAAAATAAAAAAAGTAACCGGGTGGAAGAATCAAGAAATCAGATATATATTTGAAGAGCTTCGGTCCGATTATGTAAAGAGGGAAAGCGGACTGGAGCTGAGAGAAGTGGCGGGTGCACTTTATATGAGTACCGGTGAATATTATGCACCCTTTATAAAGAAACTCTTTGCGGGACGGGAACGGCCGGGGCTATCTCAGGCGGCTTTGGAGAGCCTGGCTATAATCGCTTACAAGCAGCCCATAACCCGTTTGGAGATAGAGGCCATCCGGGGAGTTAAAGTGGAAAAAATCTTAGATAGGCTTCTGGGGAAGAACCTGATTCGAGAAGTGGGTAGAAAAGATTCTATTGGGAGGCCTATTCTTTATGGCACCACCCGGGAATTTTTACAGCATTTTGGTTTAAAAAGTATATCACAATTACATTCGATGCAGGAAAATAATTAAAACAGGGGATAGTTTTTTAAAAATATTAAAAAATATAATTAAATACAAGAAAAGGGAGGCCGGTAATATGATACTCTATTTTACTTTGTTCTCTCTTTTTTTATTTTCTTTATTATTTATTATCATGGCTCCAGTACGTATAAACATAAAATATCTGCGGGAAAATAATAAAGAAAAAATAAGGATAAAACTTATATTGTTTTGGGGATTGGTAAAGTTTAATTTACCTTCTTTAAGACGGCCAAAGGGCAGTCAAAAAAACAATAAAAAAACAAAAGCTCAGGCATTTTCTTTAAAAGCCCTTACAGATTTAATATTTTTGTTGAGGGAGATGAGAAATATAGTTATATGTGATAAATTTTATTGGACTACTGCCTTTGGCCTGCCTGATGCTGCACAGACCGGAGTCTTATCCGGTATAATTTGGGGCATAAAGGGCAATATATTGGCTGTAATAAAATGGTTTTTTATATTTGAAGACCGGGATCCGGAGATAGAAGTAAGACCTGATTTTAAAAACGCTCATCTTTTGGTAGAAATAAAAAGTTCATTTAGATTTTATCCTTACAGGCTGTTGAAAGCAGGAATAAAGATTGTATACCAAAAAGTAAGGGGAGGTGCATTTAATTGGAAGATCATCCAATCCAGGGTTTGATGAAGACAGCCATGGAAAGTTTAAAGGATATGGTTGAGGTAAATACTATTGTGGGAGATCCCGTTGAGACTCCCGATGGGAATGTAATAATACCCATTTCCAGGGTTTCATTTGGTTTTGCTGCCGGAGGCAGTGAATTTGAAAATACTGAACAAAATGATTCTGGGGGAGGAAATGGAAATAAAAATAAGCTTCCCTTTGGTGGGGGCAGCGGCGGAGGGGTAACGGTACAACCGGTAGCATTTTTAGTAGTTGGACAGGGGCAGATCCGTCTGCTTCCAGTGGATAACAATGTTCTTTTAGACCGATTGATAGATATGGCTCCTCAGCTTATGAGCCAGCTGCAGAACGTAATTCATAAAGATAACCAGAATCAAAATTATAAAATCTAAAATTATCATGTAGTGAATATAATAGGTTTTATAGGATTTAAAATGCCGGCCTTTTATCTAATAAAGGGCTTTTTTTTATTGTACAACATTCTTCATAAAATATGGGCTGCTTGAATAAGTATTACCCAAAAAGAATAAGGAGGTAGCTGTTTGTTTAAAAAGAAAGGGATTATAATATTTTTTTTAATTATCTGTATAAACCTTTCGGTTTGTCCTGCGCAGGCCTTGACCAATGATCAAGTAACGGCACAATCTGCTGTTTTGTTAGATCAATCTTCCGGCAGGGTTCTTTTTGCTAAAAATGAGGGGGAAAGGCTTCCCATGGCCAGTACAACCAAGGTCATGACTGCGCTTTTAGCTCTGGAAAAAGGTGATTTAAACAGTCGGGTGGTGGTAAGTAAGAGAGCGGCGGAGACTGAGGGTTCCTCCATATGGCTGGAGGAAAAAGAGGTAAAAACCCTGGAGGAACTGGTGTATGGCTTGATGCTCAGGTCAGGAAACGATGCTGCTGTGGCCATTGCAGAGCACCTGGCAGGCTCTGTGGAAGATTTTTCGGTAATGATGACCGAAAGAGCTCAGGAGCTTGGAGCTTACAATACACAGTTTAAAAATCCCCATGGTCTTGATGATGAGGAACATTTTACTACAGCTTACGATTTGGGGTTGATTACTTGCAGAGCTTTAGAAATACCAAAATTTAAAGAAATTCTTATCACCAAGGAGAAAAAGATAACCTGGCCCGGTCATGAATGGGACCGTTATTTAAGAAATCAAAATAAGCTTTTGGAATTGTATCCCGGGGCAGACGGTGTGAAAACCGGATGGACCACTCCTGCCGGTCCATGTTTTGTGGGCTCAGCCACCCGGGATAAATGGCAGCTGGTTGCAGTAGTTCTCAATTCCAATAATATCTGGGAGGATACCAAAAATCTGCTGGACTATGGGTTTGAAAACTGGTCTCCCAGTGAACTGATGGAATATCAGCAGTTTATTAAAACCGTGGAGGTAGAGGGGGGGGATCAGGATAAAGTAAGGTTGGTGACCGCTGCCAGTTTTACCCTCCCTTTGGAAGAAGAAGAGGAAGAGCTGGTTGAATACAGGGTACTGGTAGATAAATCTGCTTTAAAAGCCCCTATCAAAGAAGGGCAGGTTTTAGGTGAAATAACAGTGATCCTTCAGGGGGAAGAGCTTAAGAGTGTCAATTTGTTAGCGGGTGAATCCATTAATAAAAAAAATGTCTTCATTACTCTTTTTAATTCATTTAAAAAATGGCTGGTTCATGCTATTTAGATTGGAGTGTTTTGATTGATCAACCGCCTGTGGTTTTATTTAATGCTTATAGGTATTGTAACTGCCGGTTTTTTTGGAAGAATAAGCATCGTACCTGAAGTAATTTTTTCTGCAGCGGAGCAGGCTGTAAGCATATGCATTGGGTTAATCAGTATAATGGCATTTTGGCTGGGGATAATGCGAATTATTGAGGAATCCGGTCTAATCAATGTGATTATTAAAATCTTGAGGCCTGTGGCAGCCTTCTTGTTTCCGGGAATTCCCAAAAACCATCCGGCTATGAGCGCAATTTTAATGAATATGAGTGCTAACCTTTTGGGTATGGGTAATGCGGCTACTCCCTTTGGATTGAAAGCGATGGAAAAAATGCAGCAGCTGAACCCTAAAAAAGATACGGCTTCCTTAGATATGTGCACTTTTTTGGCCATCAATACCTCCAGCTTAACCCTGGTTCCGGCTACAGTGATTGCCCTGCGTTCTGCCACAGGTTCTATGAATCCTACGGAAATTATCGGCACTACTCTGATTGCCACAGCTACCTCCACTACCGTTGCCATATTATTTGACCGGGGTTATCGCTTTCTTGAAAGAAAGAAAGGTGGAATGTCTTAGATGTTGGGAAAAATGATAAGTATCATATCTGTATGGACGATCCCGGCAATTATATTGATAACCCTGGTATATGCCAATATTAAGGGGGTTAAAGTTTTTGACGTTTTTGTAGAGGGAGCTAAGGAGGGGTTTGATACCGCAGTAAAACTGATTCCCTTTTTGATTGCAATGCTGGTGGCTATTACTCTCTTGCGAGAGTCCGGTGCCATGGATGTTATCACCCATTTTTTAATGCCACTTTTTAATCTTTTAAGTATTCCATCTGATATTCTTCCCCTGGCTATTATGAGGCCTGTCTCCGGCAGCAGTGCCCTGGCTATTACTACAGAAATTTTGCAGAATAAAGGCCCCGATTCTTTAGTGGGAAGGATTGCTTCTACCATGATGGGCAGCACCGACACAACCTTTTTTGTATTAACAGTTTATTTTGGCAGCGTAGGCATAAAAAAAATCAGACATTCATTGACGGTGGGACTCTTGGCAGACATGGCCGGCTTTTTAGCGGCTGTATTAATATGCAATAAAGTTTTTGGGGGGTGATCTTACCTAACGCTACCTTAAAGATTTAAAGGATTTATACTAAATTTCGTGGTAAAATATATAAATAGGTTTAGATATGATGCTGGAATTGAATTTCAACATACTAATTGAGGATGTAACGGAGGGAGAAAGATTGAGGCTGCAAAAATACCTGGCCCTGGCGGGAGTCGCTTCCCGAAGAGCCAGTGAAGAGTTGATAAAGAAAGGGCAGGTGAAGGTAAATAATAGGGTGATCACAACTTTAGGGATAAAAATTAACCCTGAAGTGGATGTTGTTAAGGTTGATGACACCCCTGTTCTTTATAAGGAGAAAAAGGTTTACCTCTTATTGAATAAGCCTAAGGGGTATATTACTTCGGTAAATGACCCTCATAATCGGCCTACCGTCATGGATTTAATTCCAGGAATCAAAGAAAGGCTTTATCCTGTAGGCCGGTTGGATTTGGATACTGAAGGACTGCTTCTGTTAACAAATGACGGCCAGTTAGCTTATCGGATTACTCATCCCAAATACAAGATAGATAAGAAATATCTGGTAAAAACTGTGGGGATACCTTCTCCAGAAAAGATAAAAAGTCTTGAGAAAGGTGTTCTATTAACAGAGGGTAAGACTTCACCTGCCAGAGTTAGAATTATTAAGGTGGAATCTTCCAGAAGGTGGGCTTGGGTAGAGATTATAATACATGAAGGGAGAAAGAGGCAGGTCCGAAGAATGTTTGAGTTGGTGGGCAATCCGGTAACCAGGTTAGAAAGGATACAGCTTTCTTTTCTTACTTTAGAGGGCTTAAAAACCGGGCAATATCGTCACTTGACTTTGGAAGAAATCAGACTTTTAAAGAGAGAATTGGGGATTTTAGGGTAAAGAATAATGGGCGGGATTAACAACTAAACTACTAAGTGGCAAGTAAAGTGTTTGATATATTTTTTTGTTTTAGGGGTTGTTGTATTGGAAACTGACTGATATAATAAATTCAGTTGTTTAAAACTAAATAATAAAATAATCAGGTGCCTATAACGGATAAAAGGGAATCGAGTTCAATGCTCGAGCGGTCCCGCCACTGTAACCCGGAGCGACTTACCATAACCACTCTCTTGTGTTTGGGGAAGGGGTAAGGAGCGGTGAAAGGAAGCCAGGAAACCTGCCTGATTATGGAACGTACTGTTTGCTTTCGAGGGAAAAGGAGGTGCGTAAATAAGATTCTTTTATTTCTCGGCGCTGAAGGCTGAGTTTTTTTGTTTTATGGAAGGGTTTAGGTGTTTAATAATTAATTGAATATAAAATTTAAGGGGGTTTACTGTTTTGTTTAATAAATTATGGTTTAAAACTGCATTTGTCGTTATTCTGGGGATTTTTGTTTTAGGCAGCTGTTTTGGTTGTGCAGCTGAAGGTGAAGATCCTGTTACCGATGATAAGGATATTGTCACTGAGGAGAAGGAAAACCAAGAGGCCCTAACATTCCCTATAACTATAATAGATATGGCCGGCAATGAAGTTGTGATAGAAAAGGAACCCGAAACCATTGTTTCTCTCCGGCCCAGTGCAACGGAAACTCTTTTTGCCTTGGGGTTAGGTGATAAGGTCATCGGTGTAACAGAATTCTGTTATTATCCCGAGGAGGCTAAAGGGAAAGAAAAGGTGGGGGATTTCATAGTTAATGTAGAAAAGGTAGTCTCCTTAGACCCTGATATTATTTTTACCTTTGAACATTATGATGAAGCCGTAGATACTTTAAGAGAACAGGGATATGCTGTTATAGATTTAGATTCTAAGACCTTAGATGAGGTGCTGCATTCCTTTGAACTGGTGGGCAAAATTACCAACACATCTGATAAGGCAGAAGATTTGATTGCAGAAATTTCTGCCGACATTGATGAGATAAAAGAATTTACTTCAAATCTGGAAAATGATGCTAAGCCTAAAGTATTTGTTATGTTGGATACGGAATCCCTCTACTCTGTAGGCAGTGATACATATCTAAATAATTTAATTGAAACAGCTGGGGGCATCAACATAGCTGCAGATGTAGGTGCAGGCTGGCCGGTCTTGAGTGAAGAAAAAATATTTGAGGATGATCCAGATGTGATCATTTGCACTCATCCCATGAAGGAAATAGTTATGGCTCGGGATAATTGGCAGGATTTAAAAGCCGTGCAAAATGAACAAGTTTATGACGCAGATGGTGACCTGGTCTCCAGGCCTGGCCCAAGGGTTGCTTTAGGACTTAAGCATATTTTAGATATAATACATCCCAACAGATAACAGAAGAAAGGGTGCTAACACCTTGAACTTTCGTCCCTTAATAATTGTCTTTCTGGTAATCTTGGCCGTCTTTTCAATTGTGGTGACTACTACTATTGGGGTAGCGGAAATATCCTTTATGAATGTAGTCAGGATGGTCATAAATAAAATCACATACTTCGGTCAATTTATTCAGGAGGACTGGCCTTCAACCTGGGAAACTATTATATTTAATATGAGGCTTCCTCGGGTGGTACTGGGATTTATCGTTGGAGCCTCTCTTTCTATTGCTGGGGCAGCATTTCAGGGGTTGCTTCGCAACCCCCTGGCTGACCCTTACACCATTGGAGTTTCCAGCGGTGCAGCCCTGGGGGCTACTCTGGCCATGTTCATACAAAACAGTTATGGATTGAGTTTTTTTGGCGGGATACCTTTTTTTGCTTTTTTAGGAGCTTTAGTGGCTTTATTTTTTGTATACAACCTTTCCCGGGTGGGGAACAGCATACCTGTGGTGACCCTGCTTCTGGCCGGTGTAGTGGTCAGTTCCTTTCTTTCGGCGGTAATATCACTGCTGATGCTCTCCTCAGGGGAACAGATTCGGGGGATTTACTTTTGGCTGGTGGGGGGATTAAGCATGAAGACCTGGTCCCATGTGATTATGGTACTACCCTACGTGATTATTGGATCTTCAGTAATATTTTATTGGTCCCGGGACTTGAATGTAATTTTGCTGGGGGAAGAGGCAGCCTCAAATTTAGGGATTGAGGTGGACCGAGTTAAAAAAATAATTTTGGTAGCCGCTTCTTTAATTACCGGTGCGGTGGTTTCCGTCAGCGGAATGATTGGATTCGTGGGGCTGATTATTCCCCATGCGGTCAGGATGATTGTTGGCCCTGATCATCGAATATTAATACCTACATCAGCATTGGTGGGAGGCATCTATTTAATTTGGGTGGATTCCCTGGCCAGAACCATGATGGCGCCTATTGAAATGCCTGTGGGAATTATAACTGCTTTCTTAGGAGCTCCGTTCTTCATTTATTTACTTAGAAGTAAGCGGAAAGAATTTCGCTTTTAGTAGGAGGAAGACACATGTCTGTAAATTTAAAAGTGCATAATTTAACTTTTTCCTACCAGTCCTCCCCGGTTCTAGAAGGTATTAATACGGAGATAAAAAAGGGTGATTTTGTTGGAATTATCGGGCCAAATGGTTCGGGAAAGTCAACCTTGATTAAAAATGTCAATGCTTTGTTAAAACCGGTGGAGGGAGCCGTATTATTGGAGGATGAAGATATTTCAAAAATGTCCCGGCAGAGAGTTGCCCGGTCCATGGCGGTAGTTCCTCAGGACACTTCTGTAGGGTTTGATTTTTCGGCTTTTGAAATCGTGATGATGGGGAGGGTTCCTCACTTAAGTAGGTTTGAAAAGGAGGGCCCAAAGGACGAAAAAATTGTGCGGGAAGCAATGGAGGTTACTAACAGCTGGTCCTTAAAGGATCGTTCTATTACGGAGCTCAGTGGTGGGGAGCGTCAGAGGGTAATTATGGCCCGGGCCCTGGCCCAGGAACCCCAGATTATTTTACTGGATGAGCCTACAGCTTTTTTGGATATTTCCTATCAGACGGAAATTTTTGATTTAATGAGGGAGCTGAACCGGAAGAAAAACATGACGGTTATTGCTGTCCTGCATGATTTGAATCTGGCTTCTCAGTACTGTGATTATCTTATACTTTTAAAGGCAGGGAAAATATTTAACATTGGGACGCCTTCCAATGTTATGACTGTAGAAAATATTCAGGAAGTATACGGCACCAAAGTTATTATAAGTGAGCATCCTATAAATGGCACCCCTTATATTTCGCTGCTCCCAAAACGCAGCAGTGCAGATAATAATGTGCCTCCAAAAAAGATTCATATAATAGGGGGCGGGGGCAGTGCCAATCCTCTGACCAAACTTTTCTATTATCTGGGTCATCACATTTCTTTGGGGGTGTTAAATGGTAGGGATACGGACTGTGAGACCGCCAGAAATCTGGGGCTGAAAATAGTAGAGGAACTTCCATTCTCACCGGTGAGCCAAGAAAAACATCGGGAGAACCTGGAGGTAATCAAGGGAAGCGACCTGGTGATTTTGGCCAATGTTCCCTTTGGGAAGGGAAATGTAAGGAACCTGGAAGCCGCTTTGTTTGCCCTGGAGGAGGGAATTCCGGTGTTGATTTATGATGGAGTGGATATATCTCGTAGAGATTTTACCGGCGGTGAGGCTGCCCAAATTTTTCATCAGATGAAGGAAAAAGGCGCCAGGGAGATTAACCTTGAAAAAGAACTATTAGAACAATTGGAAAAAATCTAAATGATTTCTTTGAATACGGAGAAGCCCTTTGACAAAGGGTTCCTTTTTATCTACAGATTTAAGGCTAGATCATCTTTTTTGCCAGCTTCATCCTTCGAGGAAAAGGGTGTGCTTTATCACCTGTTTTTTTCCTGAGAACAGGTTTTTTGTTTTTAACAAAAGGAAAAGGAAATGAGGGGTTTTACTTGACAGGTGGAATTATGCTGCAGGGAACTGCGTCCAATGTGGGCAAAAGTGCGGTAGCTACAGCTCTATGCCGTATATTTAAACAGGATGGAATCAAGGTTGCTCCCTTTAAGGGCTGGAATATGGCTTTGAATTCATATGTAACCGCAAATGGTGGGGAAATTGGCAGGGCCCAGGGGGAACAGGCCATGGCCTGTGGGATTGAAGCCACAGTGGACATGAACCCGGTTTTGGTGAAGCCTAAGGGGAATGGAGAAGCCCAGGTAATAATCCGGGGGAAACCCTGGAGAGATAGAAAGGTCGGGGAAAAGGAAGAGGAATATCAACGGGTCTGTAAAGGAGCTATCGAAACTTCATTAAAGGAACTAAGAAGCCATTATGATTATTTGGTAATTGAGGGGGCCGGCAGCTCTGCGGAAATTAATTTACGTCAAAATGATCTTGCAAATATGCTGGTGGCCAGGATGGCGGATGTTCCGGTGATTTTAATAGCAGATATAGACCGGGGAGGTGCCCTGGCATCGGTAGTAGGGACCATGATGCTGCTTCTGCCTGAAGACAGGAAAAGGGTGGCCGGTTTTATTTTCAACATGTTCAGGGGGGATTTGAGCATTTTGGAACCAGGCCTTCGCATGGTAGAAGAGAGGACTGGAATCCCGGTAGTGGGGGTAATACCATATATGCGGGGGTTGAATCTGGCTGCTGAGGACGGTGTTTCCCTGGATGACACCAGGCATTCCCAGGGACTTGGCGGAGACAAGGATATTGAAATAACCGTTATCAATCTTCCCCGAATATCAAACTTTACCGACTTTGATGCATTAAAAGGAGAACCCGGGATTCACCTGAAGTTTATCAAGCCCGGGGAAGAGATTAGACAAACCGATGCGGTGATTATTCCCGGTTCAAAGAACAGTGTGGCAGACATGATTCATTTGACAAAAACCGGTTGTGCCGGTCAAATTGTAAACGCTTTTGATAGAGGTGTGCCCGTGGTAGGGATATGCGGCGGGTACCAGATGCTGGGGTTAGAACTTCGGGATCCTTTTAATACGGAATCTTCCTATGGTACGGTAACCGGGTTGGGACTTTTAAATACCATCACATCCTTTAACCCTGAAAAACAGACCTATCAGGTAAAGGCTGAAGTGAAGGCCTTAGCACAACTGCTGCCGGATCTGGAGGGGGAAGAACTTTCAGGATATGAGATACATATGGGCTCCACCCGGCTTTTTGAAGAAAACTGGTCAGCGCTGCTGATTAAAGAGCGTTCCGGCCGGGGAATTTCTATTAATGATGGAGCTGTAGGGAAAAAAGGCTTTGTTTTCGGCACCTATCTCCATGGAATTTTTGATAATGAAAACTTCCGTCATTCTTTTCTTAAACACTTGTATAAAAATAAGGGTTTAGTTTCTTCTGTTCAGGGGGGAATTTCTTTTTCCCAGCGGATCAATCAAACCTATGATTTTCTGGCTGATACCGTCAGGGAAAATATTGACCTGGACTATATAAAGAAATTAGCCGGAATTACTAATAAATAAGAAATGGGGATAAGGCATGAGGAAGGGTAGGGAATATTAAACATATCGTAAATTTATCAACAATGGAGGCATGTCATGACAGGCAGGGCATTGATGGTTCAAGGTACCGGATCTGACGTGGGGAAAAGTGTAATAACCGCAGCGCTGTGTAGAATATTTGTTAGAAAGGGATATCGGGTTGCCCCCTTTAAGGCACAAAATATGGCTTTAAATTCCTTTGTTACCCTGGAGGGGGGAGAAATAGGCCGGGCTCAGGCTGTTCAAGCGGCAGCAGCCCGGGTAGAGCCCTCAGTTCATATGAATCCGATACTGATGAAGCCCCGGGAGGATACCTCAGCTCAGATTATGGTACACGGTCATTCCATAGGAAACTACAGCGCTCAGGAATATATTGAATTAAAAAAAAGCCTGATACCAAAGGTGAGAGAATCCCTGGATTTTTTAAAACAAAATTACGACATAGTGGTTATTGAGGGTGCAGGAAGCCCGGCGGAAATTAACTTAAGAGAACATGACCTGGTAAATATGACCACAGCTATAGAAGCGGAGGCTTCGGTACTGCTGGTGGCAGATATTGACCGGGGTGGGGTTTTTGCCTCTATTGTAGGGACCTTTGCCCTTTTGGAAGAATATGAAAGGGATATGATCAAAGGTGTAATTATTAATCGGTTTAGGGGACAGGTTAAACGGCTTAAACCCGGATTGGATGAAATGGAAAGATTGATAAAAAAACCGGTAATAGGAGTTATCCCATACTATACAGATTTTCATATTCCTGAAGAGGACCGATATCTTCCCCGGGAGAAACAGAAGAATAAAAAGAAAGACATAGAAATAGCTGTTTTGCATCTAGCTCATATCTCTAACTTTACTGATTTTGATCCCCTGGAGGAAACGGAAGGTGTAATTGTAAGATACGTTACTAACCCCCATGAACTGGGAAGCCCGGATGCCATCATCATTCCCGGCAGCAAGAACACCATTGAAGACCTGGCCTCATTATGGGAGCAGTGTTGGGTGGAACGAATTATATCCTTTTCCCGGGAAGGGAAAATGGTGGTAGGGATTTGTGGAGGCTATCAGATGCTGGGACAGAGAATTACTGATCTCGGTTCTGCGGAATCTAAGATACAGACCATTAAAGGAATGGGGCTTTTAAATATTACCACTGATTTTTATGATGAAAAGATTACCTGTCAGGCCTGGGGTGAGGTAAAAGAAACTGGTGAGAAAGTGACCGGGTATGAAATCCATATGGGGAAAACCAGCTTGATGGAGGGGGTAGAACCTCTGCTGCTTGTGAGACGAAGGGGAAAGCAGGAAGTTATGGACTACGATGGTGCAGTGAGTGAAGATGGCAATGTATTTGGCACTTATCTTCACGGTCTTTTTGACCAGGTTTCCTTTCGTTTAAGATTTGTTAATAAACTACGCATAAAAAAAGGGCTTCATCCTTTGAAACTGGAAGGGGAACTGAACCAGTTTGAAGTATGGGAAAGAAGTTATGAAATGCTGGCAGATTTGGTCAGCAGCAGTCTTGATCTAAAATTTATTGAAGACTTGGTATTTTAACTCTAGAAAATATTAACTTGATATTACTTATTGTAATTTAATAAAAGCTGTGTTACAATTTGTCTTAATTAAATATGAAAACTGTTAGGTGCCAGAAAAGGTTAAAAGGGAATCAGGTGAAAAACCTGAACGGTCGCGCCACTGTAACCGGTTATAAGTTTTATCATAACCACTAAAGCTAAAAATGCTTTGGGAAGGGATAAAACTTAAAAGCCGTAAGTCAGGAAACCTGCCTGTCAGTTAAGTACTTGTTCATCCTTCGCGGATTGGGGGTGAGTACATCTATACTATTTTACTAGTAAACCCCTGGTTTCGATTTTTATAACCTGGGGTTTTTTAATCTCTTTTTCTAGGGTATATGACCCCCACCTCTAAGCGTTAGCGTAGGTGGGGCGTTTAATCAAATGGAGTAGAGTGTTTACCTGATTTCCCGATGTTTCAGCTGGCTGAAACGAGTTCACTATAAGTTGTCCAGTTGTATCGGAAAAAAAATAGTTTAAAATAGGGAGTGGGAAAGGGATGCCCTTCCTCTGAAAATTATGATTATCAAACTTTTCTTTTCTGTTCCCCTCCCTTTTTTATTTTTATTTCTCTAGTAATTGACTTATAAATTATTAGTATTATATAACTCGTGGCAAAGATTTTATAAAACTGTGCTCAGAAGGTTGTTTAATTTCAGAGTACATCTATCCACCGGTGCGTAGGGACAGTATAAATAATGAGATAGTGTTTTGGGAGAGGAGTTTTGCAGGGTGAAATCACTGGGGAGTTATCAGCTGCCTGATGGCAGACTGCTGAGAAGAGGATATACCACGGGGACATGTGCCGCAGCGGCAGCTAAGGCTGCTTTATGGATGCTGATGCATAATCAGCAGCTTAAGCAGGTTATGGTAAATACCCCTGCAGGAATTCCTTTAACCTTGGAGGTTTTAGATTCCAGGGTAACATCAACAGAGGCTTCTTGTGCGGTGAAAAAGGATTCCGGCGATGACCCTGATATCACCCATGGAGTTCTGGTCTATGCTGGTGTGGAATATGTGACCAAGCCGGGAATCATGCTAGAAGGGGGTGAGGGTATAGGAAAAGTTACTAAAAGAGGCTTGTCTCTGCCGGTAGGGGCAAGCGCTATTAACCCTGCACCCCGGGAGCAGATTAAATCTGCACTGCAGGAACTACTGCCTCCGGATCACGGAGTTAAAGTGGTAATCAGTATCCCGGGAGGGGAAGAGTTGGCTAAAAAAACCTTAAATTCTACCCTGGGCATCCTGGGGGGGCTCTCGATATTGGGAAGTTCCGGTATTGTAGAACCTATGTCTGAGGAATCCTTTAAGGAGTCCTTATCCTTGCAGATTCCTGTAGCTTTAGAGGAGGGAAGTCCTATTTTGGTGCTCACCCCGGGAAGAAGGGGCTGGCGGCAGGCGGTAGAAAACTTGGGGTTTCCCCGGGCTCAGGTGCTGCAGATGAGCAATTTTGTAGGATATATGCTGTTAACCTGTACCCGCTTTGAGGTTCAAGAGGTTTTGCTGTGTGGAAGTATAGGGAAACTGGTTAAGGTGGCCGGGGGGATTTTTGATACTCACAGTAAAACAGCCGACGGACGCAGAGAGATTATGGCCGCTTATGCCGCTCTGGAAGGAGCTTCCCAGGAAACCCTCACAGACATTATGGAAGGTGTGACGGCGGAGGGGGCAGCGGAAATATTGATTGATAAAGGAATGAAAAAGGTTTTTAACCGTCTGGCGGAAAAGGCCAGCAGCCGGAGTCAAGCTTACGTGAAGGATAAGCTTAAAGTTGGAACCATTTTAATGAACTATGAAGGAGAAATTCTGGGGATGGATCAAAATGCTTTAGAGATTGGAGGGAACCTGGGATGTCAACTTACATATCTGTCATAGGCATTGGCCCAGGGGGGATGGATTATGTTCTGCCCTTGGCTCTTAAGGAAATTAGAACATCAGATGTTTTAATCGGCGGTAAAAAGGCGCTGAACATGTTTGATTTTTTAAATAAGGAGAGCTTACAGATTACTGGAGATTTGAAGAGTGTGATATCTTATCTGGAGAATCTTTCTCCTGATAGGAAGGCAGCGGTGTTGGTTTCCGGTGACCCGGGTTTTTACAGCTTTTTAAATTATCTAAAAGAAAATCTTCCATCCAAAGATATCAGGGTAATACCGGGCATCAGTTCCTTTCAGGTGGCTTTTGCACATTTACAGGCCTCCTGGCATGATGCCTATTTGTTCAGCCTGCATGGCCGCCGCAGGAAGGATCTGGCCCTTTTTATAAAAGAAAAACTGAGGGAATTTTCAAAGGTGGCCTTCTTAACTGATTCTGAGATGACTCCCAATGAGGTGGCCAGGGTGCTGCTGCAGGAGGGATTTGAAGACCGTAAGGTGTTTGTGTTAAGTGATTTAACTTTACCCGCAGAACAAGTAAAGGATGTTACTTTGTCTTTGCTGGCTCAAAGCCGGGAAAGTGGAAACAGTGTGGTGGTGTTTGCAGATGAATAAAAATGAATGGCCCTATGTAACTCCAGGAATTCCCGATGATAATTTTATTCAGGGGAAAACTCCTCTGACCCGGGAAGAAGTAAGGGTGGTGATTTTAACTAAATCCCGTTTGAAGAGAAATCAAGTGATCTATGACATCGGGGCAGGGACCGGTACCATTAGTATAGAGGCTTCCCTTTTAGTAGCGGAAGGGACGGTTTATGCCGTGGAAAAGGATCCCGAGGCTTTGACTCTTTTACATAAGAATAAAGAGAAGTTTGGGGTAGATAACCTGATTATTGTTGAGGGCAATGCTGCCGAAGTCATGGAAGGCCTCCCGGCTGCAGATCGTATCATTATAGGGGGAAGTGGCGGTAAACTAAAAGAAATTTTGGAACTGTCCAAAGATAAATTAAAAAAAGGGGACTATGTTACGGTATCGGCTGTAACCCTGGATACCCTGGGGGAGTCCCAGATATTATTAGGACAGCAGCCATGGGAGTCCTTTCAAACGGTACAGATTTCCGTAACCAGGGTAGTAGAGATAGCTGAATATAAAATGTTAAGGGCTTTAAATCCTATATATGTAATGAGTGCGAAAAGGGGCGGTTAGATAATGAATGGCAAGCTTTGTGCAGTGGGAGTAGGGCCGGGAGAACCGGAATTATTGACATTAAAAGCCGTAAAAGCGTTAAATGAGGCGCAGGTAATTGCAGTTCCCAAGGGATATGCGGAAAAGGAAAGTGTGGCGCTGTTGATAATTAGCCCATTTATTCAGGGTAAGAAAATTCTAGAATTGGTATTTCCCATGACCGACGATAAAGAAGTGTTAACCAATTCCTGGCAGGAAGCTGCAGAGAAAATCAGCAGTTTACTGAAAAAAGGAGAAAATGTGGTTTTCGCCACCCTGGGGGACCCTTCCCTTTACAGCACCTTTAACTATCTTAAAGCAACATTAGAGCAGTATGATACCGAAGATTTTATCGTTGAGATAATTCCGGGTATAAACTCATTCTCAGCGGCGGCGTCTCTACTGCAGGAGCCCCTGGTGGAGGGCTCTGAAAACATGGCGGTAGTCTCAACCCCACAGAACACCTCCCGCCTAAAAGAAATAATAGAATTGTTTGATACTGTAGTGCTGTTAAAAGTTCACCGTTATTTTGAACAGGTGCTGGATTGTTTAAAGGAGTTAGGACTGGAAAATAACGGTTATTATGTCAGCCGCTGCGGCAGCAGCAAGGAATTTTTTTCTCAAGACCTGGAGACGTTAGCCGGAGAAAAATTAGATTATTTGTCAATGCTTATTATTAAAAAGTGAACTCGTTTCAGCCAGCTGAAACAATCGGGGAATCAGGTGGAGACTCTACTGAACCAGATTTTAAGCCCCCCTACGCTAACGCTTAGAGGTATGGGCCTTATACCCTAAAAAAAGAGATGAAGTGGGTGAAATTATATGAGCGTATTTTTTGTTGGTGCCGGTCCTGGGGATCCGGAATTGATTACTTTAAAAGGTAAAAGGCTTCTAGAAGAAGCAGATATTATTATTTATGCAGGGTCACTGGTAAACCCGAAAGTTTTGGGTTTCGCTAAAAGCAGTGCAGAAATTTTTGACAGTGCCTCCATGAACCTGGAGGAAATTATTTCTGTAATTGAGAAAGCAGCGGCTCAGGCTAAAAAGGTAGTAAGGCTGCATACTGGGGATCCCGGTATTTATGGCGCCATTCAAGAACAGATTAACCTGCTGGAACAAAAAAAGATTCCCTATGAAGTGATCCCCGGAGTCAGTTCAATGTCTGCTGCGGCGGCAGCACTAAAAAGGGAATTTACTCAGCCGGGAATAACCCAGAGTGTCATTGTTACCCGTATTGAAGGCAGGACTCCAGTACCATCGAAAGAAGACTTATCCCTTTTAGCCAAGCACAGGGGTAGCATGTGCATATTTTTAAGCGTGCAGAAGATGGAGGATGTGGTCAGCCGGCTGCTGGAGGGATATACCCCTGAAACTCCCGTGGCCGTAGTTTATAAGGCTTCCTGGCCTCAGGAGAAAATTATTCTGGGGAATCTTTCAAATATTACTCAGAAGGTAAAAGAAGAGGGCATTGAAAAAACTGCCATGATCCTGGTGGGAGATTTTATCAGCGGGGGTGGGGAACCCTCAAAGCTGTATGATTCCGGCTTTACCCATGGTTATCGGGAGGCCAAAAGTTGAAAATAGCAGTCCTTGCCCTTACCCGGGGGGGAGAGTTAACCGCTGTTAGAATTCAAAGGTCTTATACTGAAGGTGAGGTTGATTTATTTCTCCCGGAGAAATTAAAGTCTGAGAACAGTGGGACAAAAACTCAAAAGGGCAGGACTTATTATAAGGGTTCCTTCAAAGAAACATTTTGTTTTTTGTTTAAAAAATACCGGGCACTGGTATGTATTATGGCTGCAGGGATTGTAGTACGGACGTTGGCTTCACTTTTAAAGGATAAATATGAAGACCCGGCGGTGGTGGTACTGGATGAGCAAGGCGAATTTGCTGTTAGTCTGCTTTCGGGGCACTTGGGGGGAGCTAATGCCTTGGCCGGGGAAATAGCCCAAAAAATTGGGGCTCAGGCGGTCGTGACCACGGCCACTGATGTTTGTAACAAGCCGGCAGTAGAAATGCTGGCCCGGGATTGGAAGTTGGTGCTGGAGCCTAGAGAGAATATTAAAAGAATTAACTGGGCTCTGGCAGATGGCCTTCGGATAAAAGTTTTTGTTGATGGAGATATTCAGGTCCCTCCCATATTTACTGAGGATGATGAAACCTTTGAAGGTCCTTATCCCTATGAAGTTCCAGTTTGTCAAGGAGAAAAGGGAACCAGGGAGAAAGTTTCGGGTTCTCCCTGCCTGATTATCTCAAATACCTTATTTTTAGAACCTGTTACAGACAATAATACTATCCTGGCCCGGCCCCAAAATATTGTTTTAGGAGTGGGATGTAAAAGGGGCACCAGCCAAGAGGACCTGATCTCCTTTATCCAAAGGTGTTTTCAGGAGGAAGGCATCAGTCCTCTTTGTTTAAAGAAAATTGTTTCCATAGATATTAAAAACAATGAAGAGGGGCTGCTGGAAGCTGCCCGTAGATTGAAAGTTCATACAGAATTTTTGACTGAAGAACAGATAAAAAATGTAAAAGTCGAAGTCAGTCGGTCCAAATTTGTTGAAAAAATTACGGGTGTTGGTTGTGTCTGCGAGCCGGCGGCATTATTTGGAGCAGGAAGGGAGGAACTATTGTGGAAGAAGAAAAAAAATCAGGGCATGACCACAGCGGCGGCCCGGGTACTATACAGGTGGTGGGAATAGGACCGGGAGATTTGTCTCAGCTTACCTTTAAGGCTCACCAGGCCCTAACCGAAGCTCAAGTGATAATAGGCTACTCCACCTACTTGGAATTGATACCTGCCTATTTGGAGGGGAAAGAGGCCATTTCTTCGGGGATGATGAAAGAGGTGGATCGGTGCCAAAAGGCGGTAGAAATGGCCCTGCAGGGGAAAAAGGTAGTGGTGGTAAGCAGCGGTGACCCTGGTGTATATGGTATGGCGGGACTGGTATTAGAGCTTTCATCGCCCCATGGAATTCAGGTGGAGGTAGTCCCTGGAGTTACAGCGGCCAATGCTGCTGCGGCAGTCCTGGGGGCCCCCCTAATGCATGATTTTACCGTCATCAGTTTGAGCGACCTTTTGACCCCCTGGGAGGTTATAGAAAAGCGGTTGGAGGCTGCAGCGGCCGGGGACTTCATTGTAATTTTATATAATCCTGCCAGTAAAAAACGGAAAAAACAAATAATCAAAGCTAGAGAAATATTTCTTTTGCATAAAGACCCAAAAACACCGGTAGGCATTGTGAAAAATCTATATAGAGATGGCCAAGAGGTTACAATTAGCAATTTGGATAATATGTTGAAGCAGGACATTGACATGTTTACCACGGTGGTAGTAGGAAATTCTAAGACTTACCAACAGGGCAATCAGATGATTACCCCACGGGGTTACAACCTCCCATAACACATTGAGTTCATTTTAGATTATAACAGATTCTAACAGGCTGTATAAAAAGGAGGGGAGCCTACTAAATTGTTACTGTTAATAGCAGGGACTACTGAGGGAAGAGTGCTTTTTCACCGTTTGAAAGGGACCGGACTAAAACTGATTGCTACCTCTCTAACGGATTATGGAATAAATCTGTTAAATGGTGAGGGAGACTCAAACTTTGAAGCCGTAAAAGGCTCTTTGGACAAAACAGGGCTAAGCCAATTGATAGAGGAAAAATCCATAACCAAAATTATAGATGCAAGCCATCCCTTTGCGTTGGAAATTAGCAAACATGCTATGGATGCAGCCCGGGAACAGGGTGTGGTTTATTTAAGGTATGAACGTTCTCCTTTGATTCTTCCTGAAAATAATTTGATTAAAAGAACAGATGGTTTTCAGCAGGCAGCGGAGGAAGCGGTTGGTTTTGGCAGAGTAATCTTTTTAACCATTGGGGTTAGAAACCTTCAACCTTTTGTTTCTACAGCCGAAAAGCAAGAAAAGAATATTGTAGCCAGGGTTTTGCCTCTGGAATCATCTTTGAAAGCCTGTCGGGAAAATGGACTGCAGCCTTCACAGATTGTTGCGTTACAGGGAACCGGTAGTAAGGATTTGAATAAGGAGTTATTTAAATTTTACCAGGCCAGTGTATTGGTTACTAAAGACGGCGGCACCACCGGGGGAACATTAACTAAGATTGAAGCTGCTTTGGAATTAAATATTCCGGTTATTTTTATTCAGAGACCGAATCTGGATTACGGAAAAAATGTTTACCATCAAATGAATAAATTAATAGAGCAGATTATTAATAATGAAAAATAATTAGGAGGTTTAACTAAAATGAATTCAGGGATAATACTATTAGCACACGGCAGTCGAAAGAATGGTGCCAACGAAGTAATTGAACAGTTAATGGAAATGGTTAAGGGGGATTTCGGAACTGATAAAGTAAACTACGCTTTTTTACAGTTTAGTAATCCCACTCTTCAAGAGGCCATTAAGGAACAGGTGGAAGCAGGGGTTCAAGAGGTTACCATAGTTCCGGTATTCTTATTTAACGGCATACATATCAGTGAAGATATTCCTGAAATTATAGAGCAGGAAAAGAAAAACTATCCTTCTCTAAAATTACTTGCCGCTGAGGCTTTGGGGATGGATCGGAGAATCGCAGAAATCGTAAAAGAGCGTGTCCAAGAAGTTAGGAAAGGATAATGTGACTATGGACATCATTAATGAACCTTTAAAAATTGAAGAAAAAAGTATGGCTATTATTGAAGAGCACCTTCAGGGAATGAATATTCCCTTTGGAGAGAAGCAGGTGACAAAAAGGGTTATCCATGCTACCGGGGACCCCACCTATGCAGGAATTATGGCTTTTAGCCCTCAGGCAGTGAAAACAGCGGTGAACATCTTAAAAGAAGGAAAAAATATAATTACCGATGTGGAAATGGTCAGGGTAGGAATCAACAAGAAAATTACGGGCCGTCTGGGGGGATTGGTGGAATGTTTTATGCATCATCCGGAGGTTATAAAGGGTGCTGAAGAAGAAAAAATTACCAGGGCTTCTTTTTCTATGCATTGGGCTAAAGAAAAAATAAACGGGAATATTGTTGTCATAGGGAATGCTCCCACGGCTTTATTTACCCTGCTGGACATCATCGAAAAAAAGGAAGTAAAACCAGCTTTTATTATAGGCGTACCCGTGGGTTTTGTTGGTTCTGCTGAAGCAAAAGAAGCCCTGGAAATGCAGCAGGAAATCCCCTATATTACCCTGAAAGGGGTAAAAGGGGGAAGTCCGGTGGCTGTATCTATAACTAACGCTTTATTAAAGTTGGCTGACGGGTAGACATTGATAGGAGCAGCGGTGTGATGAGAAGCAGATGGCTTTAAGACATTTATTTTTAAATTGATGCTTATAAGGGGGTGCCTGCCAGATAAAGGCAGCACTTAACTAAGGAGGCTTTTTAAGCATGAGGTTTATTGTAGCCGGAACCCACAGTGGGGTCGGGAAAACAACCATTACAGCCGGTATTATAAAAGCTCTTAAAGTGAGAGGGTTAGAGGTTCAGCCCTTTAAGGTGGGGCCCGATTATATTGATCCGGGTTATCATACTCATGCCTCTGATAGGCAGACCCGAAATCTGGATGGCTGGATGCTGACCCCTGGGCAGGTACAGGAAGTATTATCCCGCAACATACCTCGGGGAGGAGTTGGCGTAATAGAAGGGGTCATGGGTCTTTACGATGGATATGCTGCTGATCGAGAGGAGGGAAGCACAGCCCATATCGCTAAGATTACTAATTCACCGGTCTTTTTAATCATAGATGGGGCAAAGATGGCCCGTAGTGCGGCGGCAGTGGCTTTGGGTTTTAAAACTTTGGACCAGAAGGTTCCCATAGCCGGTTTAATATTTAACCGTTTGGGTGGGAACAGGCATTATGATTTATTGAAAAAATCGGTGGAGCCTTTAAATATACCGGTTTTGGGTTATTTTCCCCGGGAATTGGAGATGCTTCTACCGGAAAGGCACCTGGGTTTAGTGCCAACGTCGGAGATGAGCTCATTAGACGAATTTTTAAATTACTGGGCAGCCATGGTAGAAAGATGTTTAAATCTCGAGGAAATAATTAAAATTTGCGACAGCTTCCCTAAAGCTCCCATTCCGCAAAATACCACTCTTCCCAAAACGTTTCAAAGTGCCCGCTGTAACTTGGCTGTGGCCAGGGACGATTCATTCACCTTTTATTATCCAGAGAATTTGGAATTGTTGGGATCCCAGGGAGCATCCATTATGGAAGTAAATCTATTGAAAGACAAAAAGCTTCCTCATAATTGTCACGGATTATATATTGGAGGAGGTTTCCCTGAAGTCTTTGCAAAGCAGCTTTCAGAAAATGAATCTATGGTTAAAAGTGTTAAGCAAGCTGCTCAGAGGGGAATGCCTGTTTATGGTGAATGCGGTGGTTTTATGTATTTAACCCGGGGAATAAAAGATTTTCAGGGCAGGTTCTATCCATTAACTGCAATATTTGACTGTGATGCAGTAATGACTGAAAAAAGGCAGGCCCTGGGATATGTGCTGGCAAAAACTCAGGTGGATAATTTTTTAACCCATCAAGGAGAAGAAACCCGGGGACATGAGTTTCACTGGTCTGATATCACCCGGGAGGGTTTGACGGATTATGTTTACAGTTTCCCTAACAAAGGGAACCGGAAAGATGGCCTCCTCTACAAAAACGTCCTGGGTTCTTATGCACATCTACATTTTTACAGCAATCCTCTAATTGCACAAAGGTTTGTTGAAGCCTGTACCGAATATTATAGGAATAAATATCATGTTAAGTAGTGAGGGTGAGCATGTGGTTTGTCAAGATTGCCCTTGACAGGCTTGACAGGCTCCAACTTTAAAGGGGTGTGGGAAAATGAAGGCTCAAAACAAATTGGTACTGGTTACCGGAGGTGCCAGAAGTGGAAAAAGCATATATGCAGAGAAACTGGCTAAAGAACTCAGTGAAAAGGTGGTTTATTTGGCTACTGCCGAGGCAAAAGACTTAGAAATGGTGGAAAGAATAAAGGATCACCAGGCGGCCAGGCCTGCTAGCTGGCAAACTTTGGAGGAGAGCAGAGAAGTTGCTGCTGCTTTAGACCGTATTCCCCAAGGAACTGAGGTAGTTCTCTTGGACTGTCTTACTTTTTGGACTACCAATCTTTTAATGGAAAGACTGGGAGAAGAAGAGCCTGGTGGAGAAGAGGTTAAGAGATTGGAGCGGGAACTACTTGAAGAAGCCAGGATTTTGGCTCTAAAACTGGAGCAAAAAAAACAGGAATTCAGTATTATCGTGGTATCCAATGAATTGGGCATGGGACTGGTTCCCGAATACCCCTTAGGGCGCATTTTCAGAGATGTGGTGGGAAAAGCAAATCAGATGGTAGCAGCAGCTGCAGATGAGGTTTACTTCCTGGTTAGTGGGATTTCTCAAAAAATTAAAGGAAATACTTAAAGCCCATCATAACCATACTAATGACGGCGGAGGATTTGCTAATATGGAACTGCTTATAATCGCATATTGTGTTGACCTGGTGGTTGGAGACCCCAGGTGGATTCCTCATCCGGTGGTAATTATAGGTAAATTTATTATTTTTCTTGAGAATAAACTTTATAATGAAAATTTATCTCCCCGAATATTATACTATCGGGGTTTTCTGCTGGCACTCGTAGTAATGATTTTTACCCTGGGAAGTATTGGAGTAATTTTGTGCACTTCTCGATTTATAGATCCTTATCTTTATTCTTTAGTATACATATGGTTTCTGGCTTCAACTTTAGCGGTGAAAGGATTGGGACAGGCAGGATTGGATATATTGAAGAGTTTGGAAAAAAACAGCATTCAAAATGCCCGAAAAAAAACCGGTGAGATTGTTGGTAGAGATACGGAAAACCTTTCTGAAATAGAAGTTGCCCGGGCGGCGGTGGAAACTGTTGCTGAAAATACTGTGGATGGGGTTACAGCGCCTTTATTTTATGCTCTTTTAGGCGGGCTGCCTTTGGCTTTGCTTTATAAAGCCATCAATACTATGGATTCTATGATAGGGTATAACAATCAACGGTATGCATATTTTGGAAGATTTGCGGCAAAATTAGATGACTTGGTGAATTATATACCGGCCAGGTTGACTGCGATGTTCATGCTTTTTTGCTCCCTGCTTTTAAGATATAATTGGAAAAGGGGATGGAAGGTTCTGCTGACGGATTCCCGGAATCATCCCAGTCCTAATAGCGGATATTCCGAGGCGGTTACCGCAGGAGTCCTGGGAATTCAGCTGGGAGGAACCAACTTTTATCTGGGGGTTCCCTCCAAAAGACCTGTTATAGGTATTAAGACCCGGGATATTGAACCCCGGGATATTCTTTATTCCGTAAGACTTATGTATCTCACTTCATTCATAACGTTGGCCGTAGGAATAATCATAAAAATATTAATTAATTAAAGACATGTGGAACCTTTTGGTCCTAAGCTTTACAGATAATATTTAAGTAATGTACTTGAAAAAGGAAAGAGGCGATTCCATGAAAGCATTTTTGATTGCTATGCAGTTTTTAACCCGTATACCAGTTACCGTGAAAGGCAGCATAGAGGAGGATGAACTTTTAAAATCTATTTATTTTTATCCTCTTATCGGGTTGATTATCGGTATAATTTTGTTTTTTATAAACCAACTGGTAAGCGGGGTAATGCCTTCAGGGGTTATACCCACAGTGATATTGGCCTCCCTGGTTTTTCTTACGGGAGGCCTGCACATGGATGGTTTTATGGATACTATGGATGCCCTGGGAAGTGGTGCGGAAAAGGAAAGAGCCCTGGAAATCATGAAGGACAGCAGGGTAGGTGCTTTTGGGGTTTTAGGTGCAATTATTTTATTAATTGTTAAGTTGAGTTTTTTACAAAATCTTAGTATACACGTTTTCCCAGATGTTTTACTGGTAATGCCTATTTTATCCCGGTTGGCTGTTGTAGTTTCTATGCCTATGGGGGATTATGCTCGGGAGGGCTACGGTCTGGGGAAGGTAATGATAGACGGAGTGGGTTGGAAACAAGTTTTAGTAACTACGGCTTTCAGCTTGCTTTTAGTGTTTCCAGTTATTGGGTTTAGGGTTTTTAGTATTTCTGCAGTTTTAATTCTCTTTCTTTTTTTATGGAATGGTTATCTTAAAAGAAAGATTGGGGGAATCACAGGGGATACTTTGGGAGCCACTATAGAAATGGCAGACGTGCTGGTTTTAACAGTTATGCTGCTTTTCTAAAAAATAACATTAAAGGATGAAGGGTATGACCAATAGAATTCATGGTGGAGACGTAGAAAAAATGGGGAAAAAGTTGGGCTTGAGTAAAGAGGAACTGATTGATTTTAGTGCGAACATTAATCCCCTGGGGCCTTCCTCTAAAGCAGTGGGGAAGATAAAAGAAAGTTTATGGCAAATAATCAATTATCCGGATCCGGAATGCTGGGAATTACGGGAGGCTTTAAAAAAATTTTACCCCCTTAATAATGAAAACCTCATTTTTGGAAATGGAGCCAGTGAACTCATTTTTATTTTAATGAAAGTACTCCAACCCTGTAATGTATTAATTCCGGCACCTACCTTTATTGAATACCAGTTTGCAGCCATGAGTGTGGGCAGTGAAGTGCATTTTTTGAAATTGAATAAAGAAGATGAGTTTTCCTTTCCCCTTGAGCAGTTGAAAAAGCAAGCTGTTAAAAACGATGTGCTTTTTTTATGTAATCCCAACAATCCTACTGGAACTTTGTGGGATAGGGAACAGGTAAGGGAGATTGTTGACATTGCTCAAAGGAATAACCTTTTTATGGTGCTGGATGAAGCTTTTATGGATTTCTTGAAGGATGAAAAGAAATATTCCTTTCTTTTTGAAAAGGAGTATTTAGATAACGTGTTTATATTACGGTCTATGACTAAATTTTTTGCTATACCGGGGCTGCGGTTGGGGTGGGGTGTGGGACCGGGAGAGATCATAAAAAAAATGCATTTGGCTAAAGACCCTTGGAATGTAAATAGCCTGGCACAGACAGCAGGAAAAGAAAGTTTGTTGGATGAAGAATATATTCAGAAAAGTCGGAAGTATGTAGACATAGAAAAGGAATATTTGTACCAAGAACTGAAGAAAATTAAGGGGCTAAAACCTTATTGCCCTTCGGTAAACTATATTTTTGTCCAGCTAACCCAAAAAAACCTTACTTCAGGAGGACTTAGGGAGACTCTAGCTCAAAAGGGGGTATTGATCCGGGACTGCTCAAATTATCCCAACTTAGATTCCCATTTTATACGGGTAGCCGTAAGAAAAAGGGAAGAGAATCGGAATTTAGTCAGGGCTCTGCAGGAGGTTATCAGTCAGGGATAGAAACAAATACCCCGAGGGAAAACTCTTGTGGGCGTTAATTCTTTCAAAGAGAGTGGTGGGATCAATGCTTAAGACTATTTATCTGCTGAGACATGGTCAAACCCTGTGGAATGACCAGTGGCGCCTTCAGGGGCAGAAAGACATAGATTTGAGCCCAAAGGGTATGCTGCAGGCCAAAAGGGCGGCGGAAAGTTTGATAAAGGTTGATTTTGATTCTATTTACTGCAGTGATTTAAGCCGGGCGGTGAAAACTGCAGAAATTGTTGCTGAAGGAAGGGAAAATGAAGTCATTAGGACTGAAAAACTTAGGGAGGTCAGCTTTGGCAGCTGGGAAGGAAAGAACTTGCAAGAAATCACCGGCCAGGAAAGGGAATATTATAAATCCTGGCTCCGGGATCCGGTAAATTATCCTGTTCCCGGGGGGGAATCTATGGTTGACGTAAAAAATAGAGTTATTAATTTTTTAGATACTGTCCTGGTAAAGAAAGATGAAAAAATTCTGCTGGTTTCCCATGGCGGCCCCATAAAAATCATTATTGCCAAGGCCCTACATATGAACCTTTCCCATCTATCCAGCCTGGTTATTTCTCCCGTCTCTTTGAGTATTCTCCAATACTACGAAAAACAGCCTTATGTTATTCTTTTTAACGATACATGTCACCTAAAAGGCCTGTAAAATATGAATAAGATATATGATTCGACATGTTTTGGGCAGGAGTTTTTAACTGCATTGACGAATTAACATATAAATAATAGGAAATAATAGGATTTATATTATTATTTTACTGTAACTACCTCTTTTAGGAGGACATAATATGGTTTGTGAAAAAAATGAAGAACTAATCATGAAAAAAAACATAAAATTCAAAGTTAGATTTGACTATATGGGCAGGCCTAAATCAGCTAAATTTTTTTTTGGACGGAAAAATTCAGAAAATATTGCAGAGGACATGCGAGAACAGCAGGTTGCTATGTGGAGGAATATCCCGATTCAGGGGGTAAAGGTGGAAAACATAGACCTGGGAGAAATATACAGGGTATATGATGAAGAACTGGAGGAGGAAATTGCTTATGCTCCTATGGAACTTCTGGTGATGGTATACAATGTCGAGGATATTGTAAGATTTATTGTGAAGGATGAATTTAGAAAAATTGAAATTCTGGAACCAAACAATATAGATTTGTCTAAACATCAGGTGGAAAGACTGTTGTTTAAGTTTAACGAAGAAATGAAGAATATGATTTTTTTAAAAGCGAAGAAGTATAAAGAATGATTTCCGCCATTGAGACATAATATAATGTAAGATTGTTATTATATTTAGTTTATAGGATGAGCGGGGGATTTTTATGAGTTTTGAAAGATGGTTTGCCCGGGTAACGGAAAAGTTTGAGTTTTATTTGTTTAGAGCGGCTCTCAGTTTATTAGTTCTGCTTATTGTAACTCAGGTAGTAATGAGCAATGAAAATGTTCGTTCATTTTTATCTTTGGTTGACCAGAGGGAGGGGATTCCCTTGGAAGACTATGAAGAAGATCAGCCGGTGGTTTCACCTTCTAATACTATTGGATCCGATGTAGAATATTTTATGCTGTTGGCAGCTGAGGCTGAGTCAGAGGCATCATTAGAAGACTTGAAAGTAATTATTAACAATGAAAAAGAATATAGTTTTCAGGACAACCAGGTTGAAATAAAAGTATATTCCGGGGATGTTATTGAAATAGATGGAAGCAGTTATAGTTTTCCCGTCAGAGTCATGGTAAGTGATGCTTCAGAGGATTTGACTTCTACCTTGTCACAGGCTTTTGTGATTACTTACGGAACCATTGAACTTCTGGGATGGGTGATAACAGAATAAAGGACTTGCCAATGTTACAAAAATATTGTATTATTTGTAAAAGAGGCGCAGTAATTAGGGGATGACATTGGTGAACAGATTAGTTAGAGGCATAAGAGGAGCAACATTTATCGAAAAGAATGAAGTTGAGTCTATTATTCGAGGGACAAAAGAATTATTAGTGGAAATGGTAGAAAGAAATAACATTTGTACTGAAGATATCTGCAGTGTTTTATTTACCAGCACCCTGGATTTGAACGCTGCTTTTCCAGCGTTGGCTGCCAGAAAACTGGGATGGAAGTATGTGCCCATGCTTTGTTCTGTGGAAATAGATGTTCCTGATTCATTACGTCAGTGTGTAAGGGTACTTATGCAGGTTAATACTTGTTTAGAACAGCATCAGATTAAGCATGTTTATCTAAAAGAAGCTAAAAAATTACGGGATGATCTGTAAACATCAACAACACTAACTGTGTTGTTTTTTGCGTTTTTTTAAATTTTAAGAGGAAATAGCTAATTTTTAGAGAATCAACATATGGTATGGATAGTTTTGGGGGTGAAAAATTGGTTCATGTAAATATAGCTATAGATGGACCAGCAGGAGCAGGGAAAAGTACTGCTGCTAAGGGTGTTGCTAAAAGGCTGGGGTTAAAGTATATAGATACCGGGGCCATGTACAGAGCAATCACCTGGAAAGGTATATTAAAAGGAATAGATTTTGAAAAATCCAGGGAAATAGAACTGCTAACTTCAAATACTGTAATTAACATTAAAAAAGGTTCCGATGATAGTAATAGAATTTACCTTGATGGTGTTGATGTTACCACGGAAATAAGAGACCCGTCCGTCAACCGGAAAGTCTCGCTGGTGGCCAAAAACCAACAGGTAAGAGACATGATGGTTGCCCAACAGCGGGAGATTGCTTCCGGCGGTGGAATAGTCATGGATGGAAGAGACATTGGCACCCATGTTTTACCCGGTGCACATTTTAAATTTTTTATCAATGCTACTTTGGAAGAAAGGGCCCATAGACGTTATCTTGAATTAACTAAACAGGGTCATGAAATAAGTGAAGAAGATGTTCAAAAAGAAATCAGTATGAGGGATAAGATTGATACAGAGAGAGAATTTTCTCCGTTAGTGGCAGCAAAGGACGCTATTTTTGTCGATACAACTAATCTTACTGCCAGGGAAGTTGAAGAAAAAATAGTAATACACGTAAAAGAATGTATCCAGGCTGGCACAGCCTGATAATGAGGTATTTATATGTTTTATATGATAGTCAGAGGATTATTCCGCATAATTTTTAAAATAATTTTTCCCTTAGAATTAACTGGGGTTGATAACATTCCTGCCAATGGCCCGGCGATTATTTGCTCCAATCATATCAGTTGGTGGGATCCACCACTGATGGCTGCAATGAATTTCAGACCCAGTACTTTCATGGCTAAAGAAGAATTGTTTAAAAATTATATATCAAGAAAAGTTATTTATGCTTTGGGAGGTTTTCCTGTAAAAAGGGGAGTGCCTGATAGAAAAGCCATTAAGACAGCGTTAGAAAATCTTAATCAGGGAAAGGTTCTTACTTTATTTCCCGAGGGAACCCGAAGCAAAACCGGTCAATTATTAAACCCCCTGCCCGGAGCAGGATACATAGCGTTAAAGAGCAAGGCTCCTATCATTCCAGTAGCTATTAAGGGTCCGTATAAGGTTTTTAGGAAAGTTCAAGTTAAAATAGGGCCTCCCATTTATGCAGATGATGTTAAAATCGAAGGAAAAGGAAAAGCTATAGAATATGTAAGCAGATTTCTAATGCAAAATATAAAAGATATGCTTTAAATAAGAACTAAATTCAATCAATTGTTGATAATTCCAGCAGGAGAGATGGCTTTTGAAAATAAAATTTGCTGAACATGCAGGTTTTTGTATTGGGGTAGAGAGAGCTCTTAAAATGGCTCTTGAAAAAGCAGATGAAGGTGATATAATTTTTACCTTGGGTCCGTTAGTACACAATCAGCAGGTGGTGGATTTTTTAAAACAGAGAAATATTAATTATGTAGATACGTTGGGGGAAATTGAAGAGGGGACAGTAATTTTTAGAAGTCATGGGGTTCCGCCGGAAGTTGTAAAGGAGGCGGAGGACAAGAGTTTAAGGATTATTGATGCTACTTGTCCCTTTGTTAAAAAAGTACAAGATAAAGTTTCACATTTGGCTGATCAGGGGTATCAAATCATCATTGTAGGGGATCCTGAGCATCCGGAGGTGAAAGGGCTGATTGGTTGGTCAAAAGGACAGGCAGTTGTAATAGACGACATAAATAAAGTAAAGGAACTCTCCCATAGAGAAAAAATTGCCGTAGTTTCTCAAACTACGCTGGGAGAGGAATATTTTAACCGGGTAGTGGAAGAAATAAAAAAATACAGCCCCGGATTACATATTTTTAAAACTATATGCAGAGCCACAGGTTTACGTCAAAAGGCTGCTGTGAAGTTGGCAGAGCAGGTGAACCTCATGATTGTGATTGGCGGGTACACCAGCTCAAATACCAGCAAACTGGCTGCCGCATGTAATATGACCGGTACACCGACCTATCATATCGAAAAAGCGATAGATTTACAAAAAGATTGGTTGGATAATATAAATGTTGTGGGTGTGACTGCCGGTGCTTCCACACCCATCTGTAGTCTAAAGGAGGTATACAGTAGAATGTCAGAATTTATGAAGGAAAACGATGAAAAAGAAGTTCAAGAGGAAGAAATCCTAAAGGAAGATAAGATAGAAGGAGAGGCAGAGGAAGCAGTGACTGAAGAAGAACAAGTAGTTGAAAATATCCAGATAGAACAGGATGAAACTGAGGTAAATGCAGCAGAAAAAGAAGATGTGTCTTTTAAGAAAGATGGGGAGGAATTGTCTGCTGATGATTATTCCAGCAGTATTCCTAAGAAGGGCAGTACTATTCAAGGAAAAGTAATTCAGGTGACTGAAAGTGAGGTTAATATTGACCTTAATTTAAAAAACGATGGTGTTATTCCGAGAAACGAGGTTAGTTTAAACGAGGGAGAGTCTTTACAGGAGTTATTTCAGGTGGGAGATGAGCTTGAGCTTTATGTGCTGAAAGTGCCTATGGCAGACGAAGATCGGGTGATACTATCCAAGAAGAGATTTGACCGGGAAAAGTTATGGAATGATTTGGAGAAGGCCCATGAAGAGGGAAATGATATGACCGCCCGGGTTTCTGAGGTTGTAAAAGGAGGATTAATCCTTGATTTAGGCATAAGAGCTTTTTTGCCAGCCTCATTGGTTGATTTAAGATATGTTCCTGACCTTCAGCAGTTCGTAGGGGAAGAAATGAAGGTAAGAGTCATTGAACTGAACCGGTCAAAAAATAAAGTTGTGGTTTCCCGTAAAAAGGTATTGGAACAGGAATTGGAAGAAACGAAAAAAGAAACACTGGGTCAAATTAGCCAGGGAGAAGTCATAAAAGGTGAAGTAAGAAGGCTGACAGACTTTGGTGCCTTTGTAGATGTTGGCGGTATTGACGGTTTGGTGCATATATCTGAGATATCTTGGCAAAGAATCGAGCATCCTTCAGTAGAACTAGAAGTTGGACAATTTGTGGATGTTAAGGTACTTTCTATTAATCCTGAGGAGGAAAGGATTTCCCTCAGTATTAAGCAGGCCAAGCCGGATCCCTGGACGGTAGTTAACAATAACTTTACAAAGGGAGAGTTGGTTACCGGACCCATAAAATGCGTTGTTGATTTTGGGGTATTTGTAGAGATCATGCCTGGGGTAGAGGGACTGGTTCACATTTCACAGTTGTCGGAAGAACATGTCACTCATCCCAATGAAGTGGTAAGTGAGGGCCAGGAACTCACGGTTAGAATATTAGATATTAATCCCAGTGATAAAAGAATTAGTTTGAGTCTCCGGGAAGCCAAGAAGGAAAAGGTACAAAAAGAAAAGCCCCGGGTAACCCAGCCAAAAGAAGAAGAAGATCCCAAAGGAACAGGTTTTACCATGGGTGAGGTTATGGATTTAGGAGACTTCTTTGACAATGCTAAAACAGAAGAAGAATAAATGGAGATAATAGAATGACCAGAATTTCTCGAAAGGACGACCATATTAATTTTAGTATGGAGCTTCCAACACATTCTGCAGATTTTAAAGATTGCGCTTTCGTACACATGAGTTTACCAGGCGTTGATTTTGATAATATTGATTTAAAAACAACTATTGCAGGCTTATCTTTAAGCCTGCCTATTTTTATTAACGCCATTACCGGAGGAACCCTTCTAAGCAAAGAAATCAATAGTAAGCTGGCCTCGGCAGCCAGGAAAGCCGGAATTGCTATGGCGGTGGGTTCACAGATGGCAGCTATAGAAAACAAAGAGATGGAGAGAACCTTCAAAGTCGTCCGGGAAATATATCCTGAGGGTATTGTTTTTGCCAATATTGGAGCCTATGCTAAACCGAAGGATGCGGAGAAAGCGGTGAAGATGCTAGAGGCTAGTGCTTTACAGCTGCATTTAAATGTCCCGCAGGAGTTGTTAATGTCGGAGGGGGATCGACATTTTAAAGGTTATCTGGATAATATAAAAAGAATTAAAGAAAACATAAGTGTTCCACTGATTGTAAAAGAAGTGGGCTTTGGTATGAGCCGGGAAACTGCACTTAAGTTGACAGGTATTGGAGTAAAAATACTGGACATAGGAGGGCGGGGAGGTACTAATTTCATGCAAATTGAAGCGAGTCGAAGGGGAATACAGCCGGATAAGGAACTGCTTAACTGGGGTATTCCTACCCTGACCAGTCTGCTGGAGGTAATGGACGTAGTTAAAAATAATGGAGATGTGATTGCCTCCGGGGGAATAAATAATGCAATGACAGCAGCCAAGTCCCTGTGCTTGGGTGCAAAAGCAGTTGGAATTGCTGGTTTGCCCATTAAGATTATACTAGAGCAGGGGGAAGATTTTTTTCTAAAATGGCTGGAAAACTTGATGTATAACTTAAAAATAATTATGGCTATGGTGGGAGCTGCTAATATAGAGGACTTTAGAAACAAGCCCTTGGTGATTACAGGTGAAACTGCTTGCTGGATGGATAAAAGGGGAGTAGATCTAAGCTGGCTGGCTCGCCGATAAGCAATAATTGATAAATTCAAGCCTCAGGTGACTATCCAAAACTTTTGATAAGTTTTGGATAGTTTTTTAATGCCTTAAAGCTGGAATAAAAAAATGGGTTTTGGTTACTATAACAAATAGTTCTTAAGAAAATTTGAAGGAAGTGAAAATTATGGCATCAGGTATGGTTCTTTTGGTAGTAATAGGAGTTTTAATTTATCTGGGATTTGCTCAAAGGATACTGGATAAGATGAGATTGACGGATCGACAGGCACTTCTATTTATCGGGGCCGTCTTAATAGGTACTTTTATTCCGGATATTCCAATCACTGATAACTTGGGCATAAATATTGGGGGAGGGGTTCTTCCTATTTTATTAATTGGCTATCTGCTGATGAAAGCAGATACAGTCAAAGAAAAGAGGAGGGCGGTTACTGCTTTAATCGTTGCCACAGTGGTTGTTTATGGGGCTGCTAAAATCATTCCGGTGGAACCAACCTATAATTTTTTTTTAGACCCCATGTATATTTTTGCATTACTGGCTGGTATTGTAGGTTATCTGGCCGGAAGATCCCGCAGGTCTGCTTTTATCGCAGGGTCTGGTGCAATGATTTTAACTGATGTGGTCTCCCGAATTGAAGTTGTATTGATCGGGGGAGAGGGTTCTTTAGTTATTGGGGGAGCGGGAATGTTTGATGGAATTATTATTGCCGGTTTAATCGCTGTATCTCTGGCGGAAATAGTTGGCGAAACCAGAGAACATATACAAAGACCTGCAACTTTTAGCAGGGAAAATGAACATCAAGAACATCATGAAAATCAAGGTGAACAGGAAGAAAATCAAAATCCCGACCATAATCCTGACCGCCAGGGGGGTGAATAGGGTGAAAAAATTACTTAGGAGAATAACCCTTGCTGTAGTTGTATCTTTAATCATTATAGTTTGTGTATTCCAGCTGTTGTCCTTAGATAGTACCTCAGAGATGGATACTGTAACTTCCCAAACCCAAACAGTTGAAAGCCAGGAATTTTTTGAACTTTTGAATCTGGACGAGGCCACTGAGGGAAATTATTATTCTATGGTTGATGAAAATGATCATAGGATTATGAGAACTGCAAGGCATATTCACGTAGGAGACCAATATATCTGTGGCAAAAATAAATTATATGAGGTGCACAGTGTAGTTGATTATACCGCCCATGCCAGAGAAATTGAAAGGACACAGGCCGGCAGCAGTTTCTTCAGTGATTTTATAAGTAGTGTTGGAGAAAGGTTAAATTTTAACATTCCAGTCCTATTACAGAGTCAAGAAGCTCAGCAGGAAAACCGATTATTGGGAGTATATCACAGCCATGGTGCCGAGGCATATGTGCCTGGTGACGGGGAGGAGAGCATAGACGAAGGTGGAGGAATACTTGATGTGGGGAGATCATTGGCTCAAGCTTTGGAGGATAAAGGAATAGAAGTTATTCATTCAGAAGAGACTCATGTTCCCCATGATTCCGGAGCCTATGTCCGCTCTCGCAGGACAGCAGAAGAAATGCTTCAAGAGGATCCTGATGCCTTGTTTGATGTTCACCGGGATGCAGTACCTCCCGATGAATACCTGGCGGAGGTGGAAGGGGAAGAAAGGGTTCAGATTCAATTAATAGTAGGACGTCAAAACCAGAATGCTTCCAACATCCAGCAGTTTGCCGAAGGTCTCAAGGAAAAAGGGGATGAGCTTTATCCCAACCTGGTGAAGGGTATTTTTATGGCCCAGGGAAACTATAATCAGGATATGTCCCCCAATGCCATGCTGTTGGAGGTGGGAGCCCATGAAAATGAAAAGGCCGGGGCCCAAGAGTCCGTTGTTCTATTTGCAGATGTAATAAGTAAATATTTGTATGGAACTGATGAAGGCGGGGAGCAGATTGGTTTGACTCAGGATTCCCCCGGCGGACCGGGAGGTACAGCCATTACCCAGGTCTTTAGTCTGTTGGCTTTAGTGGTTGCGGCTTTAGCTGCATATCTTTTAATCAGCACCGAAAACTTAGAGGAAGCAAAGGCAAAACTTAAACATTTTACCAGTAAGGAGTTTAGGGATATAGCAGGAGGCAAAATTAAACAAAAATTCAATAATCAAGAAAATACCGAATTTGCTGAAGAAATTAGTCCTGAAGATAGCAGCAGCTCTGAAGAGAATGACCCTGAAGAGGGAGAAAAAGATTCCCAAGAGTAAGAAGATAATTAACAATAAGATTTTCCAGAGGTGAATTGAATGCCTTTTAATATATTCCCTATTGCATTTGGGGTTCTGTTGGGTACTTTGACTAGATTTGCTATTTTAAAAACGGACTACCGTTTTTATCCCAGCTATCCTCATGGGGTGATGAATCATATTTCTTTAGGATTTATTGCAGCCGTTCTGGGTTCGGTAGCCATTCCGGCACTGATAGCTCAGGAGTTTACCGCGGTGAGCTTTTTGGCCCTGGCAGCTCAACAGTTCCGGGATGTAAGGGCTGCCGAAAGAGAAATGCTTTTGAACTTAGATAAGACTGAACTGGTACAGAGGGGCCCTGATTATATAGAAGGGATTGCTAAGGTTTTTGAGTCAAGGAATTATTTGGTGATCTTTACGGCATTAATCGTAAGCTCTGTGACGCTGTATTCACACTGGATCATAGGATTTGGGGCCGGGGCCCTGGTAGTTATGATGAGTATTCGGTTGATGTCCGGGAAGGTAATTGGCGATATTGCCCGGGTGAGGATAGGAGAAGTCAAATTTGAAGGGCCCAATGTATTCGTAGAAAATATTCATATTATGAATTTAGCCGGGGATGAAACGAAAGATATTGTTCTAACTAGGGGAATAGGGGTTATCATAGAACCCATTAATGACAATGAGCGGGAAACCCTGGCTAATACTGGTCAGCGTATGGCCATCGCCCATGACGCCGCATCCCAGCTGGGTATTTACAAGGATGTGGACACTCCGGAGTTTATGCCGTTGGTTAGAAGAGATTTAGATACCGGCAGAACCGCCATGTTAATTGTACCCATTGAGAAGGATCCGGAATTTTTAATTATGGCTGTAAAAGGGGTGCCTGTACTGGAGAGTGCCACAGGGAAACCTTTAAAATCCAGGGCTGGAAAGATGGCAGAGGATTAAATAATCTTACTTGTCAGTTATGCTTTATAGAAAGGTGAGTTTTACATGCAGGTTTCCATCAGTAAAATAATTCTGGCGGCTGTAACTTTGGAACCGGATAAGGTTGCCGGGAGTATCCCTACTTTTATTGTTAGTGAAAGAGAAGAACAACAAAAAATTTCACAATACTTGGGAAGAATTCTGGAGGGTGTGGTTCATGACCTGGAAAACGGAGTATTTATCATAGTTAAACATTAGGAGCGATAATAAATGCAGGTGATTTATCACAGCTGCGGGGGAAGTTTTACTCCGGCTCTGGCAGCAGGAATTCACTGCGGCATGCTTCCCCGAGAAAAATACCCAGGGAAAAAGGAGCTTTTGTCCTGCAGTCTATTTCATCGGGGGACACCAAAAAATCATGGGGTGATTCATTATGCAGGGTCTGATGGAAAGGGAAACGAGATTTATTTTATGGGCAGCAGGAAGGCTTTTCAGATCTTAGAAAATACATTACGGGGTGTACTGGAAATAGTGAGGGAAGATCCCCGAAAGCTTTACTTTGTAGACACTTTTCCCTTGACCAATCTGGAGATGAGAGCGGGAATGTTTCTGTACAGTCGAAAAGTAGTAACTCAAATGGCTTTTAGACTGCTCTTGAAAGGCTCCCAAAAGGCTTTTTCTGATTTTACCGAGCTTATTGAAAAAGTTGAAAAGGATTTATTATTAAAACAATTAAATTAGAAGGAAAAAAATGTACATTATATATCACTGCTATGGTTCCGCCCATTCATCAGTAATTGCTTCAGCCATTCATGTGGGTATGCTGCCGAAAAATCGTATTCCCAGTACCGAAGAGATTATTACCATTCCTCATTTTGACCAGACCCGGCGAGAAGAAATTGGCAACCCCTTTTATATCGGAAGAGATGAATACGGTATTGAAGTATACATTATAGGTATGGCTAACAATAAAGAGGTTTTGATCAGGTCCATTGACAGTCTCTTAAAAATATATAATATTCCAGAAAACCAGCTGGTTTTAGTAAACAGTCTCTCCCAAATTAATATGATAACCAGGGTGGGAGGTTATTTATCCAGGAGGTTAGGAATGGTGAAGGTAGGAAGGCCCTTAACCATCAAGGGGGTAAAAAAGGCGTATTATCAATTTGTTGATTTGGTTGATTCAGTTAAGGAAAGAATACGAGAATCTTTGGGACAAAACCCAGACTCCACTGAGTAACTCCTTGACAGAGGTGAGATGAATGTAGGATAATTAATGAAACGTTAGGATTTTTACCTCATCTGTTTAGAAAGGTGCTTGCTGAATGGAAAAACAGGGTTGGAAGATTAAAGATGTTAAAAAAGGTTCTATTGCGGATCAAATTGGGTTAGAAAAGGGTGACCGGGTAAGCTGTATCAATTGTGAGAAATTTAAGGATGTCCTGGATTATCGATATCTTTGTGCTGATGAGGAACTGGAGTTGGAGGCTTTTAAAGAGAATGGAGACCAATGGTTGATTGACATCGAGAAAGATTATGATGAGGATTTAGGTATTATGTTTGAAAGCCCTACCATCAGTCCAGAAAAAAGATGCAGCAACCGCTGTATTTTCTGTTTTATTGACCAGATGCCCAAAGGAATGCGCAGCAGCTTATATGTTAAAGATGATGATTATCGTCTTTCTTTTCTCCATGGAAATTTTATTACTCTTACTAACCTTACGGAAAGGGAAATAGAAAGGATAGAAAAACAGCACCTTTCTCCTCTGTATGTATCTGTTCATACAACTGACCCGGTTTTAAGAGAAAAAATGGTAAGATGTAATCAAGGAAGAAATATTTTAGAAACCTTAAAAAGGCTTGCATCAGTGGACATTGAAATGCATGGACAGGTGGTATTATGTCCTGGAATAAACGATGGAACAGTTTTGAATCAGACCATAAAGGATTTAGCTGAACTGTGGCCTTCATTCAAATCTTTAGCTGTTGTCCCGGTGGGTATTACCCGGTACCGGGAGAATCAATTCCCTTTGACTGCAGTAACATCCCAAGGAGCTCAGGATATTATTGAGAGTGTTGGCAGGTGGCAGGCAAAATTTTTAAAAGATTTAGGGACCAGGTTTGTTTTCCCCGCAGATGAATTCTTCCTTAAAGCAGGAATTGACATACCCCTGGATTACTCTTATGAAGAATATCCACAAACGGAAAATGGAGTAGGACTTATAAGAATCTTATTAAATAATTTAGAAAAGTGGACAAATACAGACCTTCCCCTGAAGTTATCTTCTCCCGTTACAGTCTCTTTGGTTACCGGTAATCTGGCCAAGCCATATATTGAAAAATTAGCCCATTTTTTTAATACAGTAGAAAACCTAAAGGTTAAGGTTTGGGATATAGAGAATATATTTTTTGGAAAGGAAGTGACTGTTTCCGGGTTAATCTGTGGAAAGGATATGATTGATTCCTTAAGTGACAAGGAATTAGGAGATCTGCTGATTATTCCCGATGTTATGGTTAGAGATGGCAAAGATTTATTTTTAGATGATTATACCCGGGAGGAGATTGAAGATATCCTTCAGGTAAAAACTAAGGTGATTAACAGTCTGCTGGAGGGTGTGACGCCCTTTGATCTGTTCAGTTTATAGGAGGGAAAAATAATTGGATCCTTTAGTAGCTATTGTAGGAAGACCAAACGTAGGAAAATCTACATTATTTAACCGCTTGGCGCAGACCCGCTCAGCTATCGTGGAAGAGCAATCCGGTGTGACCCGGGACAGGCTCTACAGCAGAGCATATTGGAACAGTCGAGAATTTGTTCTCATTGATACCGGTGGTATAGTGCCGGGTTCTTTAGATAAAATAGAGGAAAATATTAAGCTGCAGGCAGAAGCGGCTATTGACGAAGCAGATTTAATTCTTTTAGTAATGGATGTCAGGGCCGGGGTGAGCAATATCGATATGGAAATAGCACATCTTTTGCGCAAAACTAAAAAACCGGTAATCCTGGTGGCTAACAAAGCTGAAACCTTGGATTTACATATTCAGGCAGGAGAATTTTATCAGCTGGGGTTGGGTGAACCCATCGCCATTTCAGCGGCCCATGGTATGAATACGGGGGATTTGTTAGATGCAGTTATAGAGCAGCTGCCTCCTTTGGGAGAAGAGGAGGGACTGCTGGAGGATGAATTTTTGATAAAAGTTGCTTTTGCCGGCAGGCCAAATGTTGGGAAGTCTTCATTAATTAATTACCTGTTGGATCAAAAAAGAATGATTGTTACCGATATTCCCGGCACCACCCGGGATGCTGTGGATTCTTTTAGAACGATTGGAGAAGATAAGTTTGTTTTCATAGATACTGCGGGAATAAGAAGAAAGAGCAGGGTTTTTGAATCTGTAGAGTATTACAGTATCTTAAGGTCTTTCAGAGCTATAGAAAGGTCGGACGTTGTGGTAGTAGTCATAGATTCGAAGGAAGGGGTAACGGAACAGGACAAAAGAATCGCCGGTTATGCCCATGAAAAGGGAAAGGGAATGGTGATTGCTGTAAACAAGTGGGATTTGATTGAAAAAGATGACCATACCCATAAAATTTTTTTAGAAAATGTTCGTAAAGAATTATCCTTTTTAACTTATGTGCCGGTGATATTTGTTTCAGCGTTATCGGGACAAAGGGTCTTCGCCATTATAGACCGAGTAAAAGAAGTAAATGAAAACTGTAAAACAAAAATAACCACCGGTATTTTGAACAATTTAATCAGAGATGCGGTGGCGGTAAATCCGCCCCCCACCGCCAAGGGGAAATCGCTAAAACTATATTATGCTACTCAAGTGGGAGAAAAACCCCCTGCTTTTATCATATTTGTAAATGACCCTAAGCTGCTTCACTTTTCCTATAAAAGGTACCTGGAGAATCAATTAAGGGAAGCCTTTGATTTCACCGGGACACCCATCAGGATTTTTTTTAGAGAACGGGAACGATAATCTTTAATGTTCAGTAGAGTTTAGCCATCGGGTAATTTATCCCCGTTTAGCGAAATTAAAAACCCTAAAATCATCAAATATCCCTTTAAGTATTAAAAGTGCTAATATTATCAGATTAGAATAAAAGCAGATAATCATTTATCACTTAAAACATGTTATAATGTTTAAGTTGAGGGTAAACAGGAGGGGATGTATATGGGATTATTAATTATTGCTTTTTCATATCTTTTGGGTTCGATTTCCTTTGGATATCTTTTTGTTAAATATTTAAAGGGAGTAGATATCCGAGAACACGGCAGCGGTAGTACCGGAGCCACCAATATTATGCGGATTTTAGGGGTGGGTCCTGGGGTGACGGTATTTTTGTTGGATGCTTTGAAAGGGTTTTTTTCAGTATATGCAGCTAAAACTTTGACTGGAAACCCTTACATAGAAATTGCTTCAGCAGTAGCAGTGGTAGCAGGACATAACTGGCCGTTATTTTTTGGTTTCAAGGGGGGACGGGGGATTGCTACCAGCCTGGGGGCTTTAACCGGGCTTTTTCCCAAAGTAACACTTATCCTTGCTATTATCGGCTTTTCGGTGGTTGGTTTAAGTAAATTTGTATCCTTGGGTTCTGTGGTGGGTGCAGTATCTCTGCCCTTTTTAATCTGGTTTTTCGTAGAAGGCCATAATATTCCTTATCTGGTTTTTGGAACTTTCCTCAGCCTGCTGGCGGTAGCAAGACATATTCCTAATTTGAAAAGAATACGAGCAGGCACGGAAAGTAAAATCGGTCAGAGAATAAAGGTGGATTCACGTAAGTAAAAGATAGTAATATTTCTGATTATTAAATGGATAGGAGGGAAAGCTATGGAGGAAATATTTTCTGTAATAGGAGCCGGTGGATGGGGGACAACCCTTGCTTTGGTAATGTGCCGGAAAGGGTATAAGGTTAAACTGTGGACTAGAACTGAAAATCAATGTAAAGATATAAAAGAAAAAAAAATGAATGAAAAATATCTTCCCGGAGTTTATATCCCTCCAGAACTGGAAGTCTCCCATAATCTTCAGGAGGTCGTGAAATACAGTAGGTTGATAGTAATGGCAGTTCCCTCCCATGGATTTAGAACAATTATCAGCAGAGCAAAAGAATTTATATCCAAGGATACTATTCTGGTCAGTGCCACCAAGGGAATTGAAACGGATACCCTTCTTCGAATGTCTGAAGTATTGCAGGAGGAAATGGGTCCCGGCCATAATCCAAATATTGCAGTAATATCAGGGCCTAATCATGCTGAGGAGGTCAGCAGGGAGATCCCCTCTGCTACGGTAGTGGCATCTAAAAGGCGCAGTACCGCTGAATTTGTGCAGGAGACTTTTATGTGTCCGTATTTCAGGGTTTATACTAATCCTGATATGGTAGGGGTGGAACTGGGGGGAGCCTTAAAAAATATTATAGCTCTGGCTTCAGGTGCATCCGACGGACTGGGTTTTGGAGATAACACTAAGGCTGCTTTGATGACCCGGGGACTAACGGAAATAAGCCGATTGGGCATAGAAATGGGCGCCAATCCCTTAACCTTTGCCGGACTGGCCGGTGTGGGGGACCTGATTGTCACCTGCACCAGTAGACACAGCAGAAACAGAAAAGCGGGAATGCTGTTAGGAGAAGGTTACGGGTTGGAACAGGTCATGGAACAGATGCAGATGGCCGTGGAGGGAGTTAAAACCACGAAAGCTGCCTGTAAGTTGGCAGAAAAATACGGTATAGAGATGCCTATTACCCGCCAGCTATACGATGTGCTTTTTCAGGGGAAAAGTCCTCACCAGGGTGTTTCTGAACTTATGCTCAGGGGGAAAAAGCATGAAATGGAGGAAATTGCTAACCAGGGTGTCTCCGGTTGGTAGAATAGGATACATTTGATTATTTATTTTTAATTATTTTTTTAAATCTAACAGAAATATACCGCTTTCGTATATAAATAATTGTGAAAGCGGTATATTTTTTTTATTGCATATGTAATATTCACCAATTATTTTCATATATATATAACGTTAAAAGAACTAACTCCTGATCTCCTCGAAAAAACCTAAAGGAGGGAAGAAGATTGGAGAGAGAAAAAGTAAACATTTTTCAGGATATAATTGAAAGAACTGGCGGAGACATATACCTTGGGGTTGTTGGGCCTGTAAGGACCGGTAAATCGACTTTCATAAAAAAATTTATGGAAATAGTTGTCCTTCCCAACATCAGTGAGAAAAACAGGGAACGAGCAAAGGATGAGCTTCCCCAGAGCAGTGGTGGTAGGACTATTATGACTACTGAACCGAAATTTATTCCTGAAGAAGCTGTAGAGGTAACAATCAGAGAAAATATCAGCATGCGTGTTAGACTGGTGGATTGTGTGGGATATATGGTCCCTGGCGCAGTAGGTTACGAAGATGAGAATGGGCCTAGAATGGTTACCACTCCCTGGTTCGATTATGATATACCCTTTGAAGAGGCAGCCGAAGTTGGTACAAGAAAAGTAATCAGCGACCATTCTACCATAGGCCTGGTGGTCACCACAGATGGTACAATTACCGATATTGCCAGAGAGAGCTACCTGAACGCCGAAGAGAGGGTCATTGAAGAATTAAAAGCCATTGATAAACCCTTTGTCATTATTCTAAATTCTACACAACCGACTGCTGCTGAAACCCTTACTCTTCAGGGAGAGCTTGAGGAAAAATATAATGTCCCGGTAATTACTTTAAGCTGTCTGGACCTGGAAGAAATCGATATTGACACCATATTGCAAGAAGTACTTCTGGAGTTCCCTGTCAGGCAGGTGAGTATAAACCTGCCCAAGTGGGTAGAGGTATTGTCCGATGAACACTGGTTACGGGACAGTTTTAATCAGGCGATTAGGGAAAACGTAGCAGACATAAAACGTCTCAGGGAAGTAGAGGGCCTGGTAGAGAGATTAAAAGAATACGACTTTGTAGAAATTGCAAAACTAACGGATATGGAACTGGGAACCGGGCAGGCTTTTGTTGAAATAGAATCACCACAAGCCTTATATGACCAGATCTTATCAGAAACCTGTGGAGAAGAAATTAAGGATAAGGCTGATCTTTTGCGGGTTATGAGAGATTATTCCAAAGCAAAAAGAGAGTTTGATAAACTAGAGGAAGCTCTGGAAGATGTAAAAGAAATTGGTTACGGTATTGTTCCCCCTGTTCTAGAGGAAATGGAGTTAGAGGAGCCGGAAATTTTTAAACAGGGAAATCGTTTTGGAGTAAGACTTAAAGCCAGTGCACCTTCTTTACACATGATTAAAGTGGACGTTATTTCAGAGTTTGCTCCCATCGTGGGTAGTGAAAAGCAGAGTGAAGACCTGGTAAACTTTCTTATGGAGGAATATGAAGAAAATCCAGAAAAAATTTGGGAATCCAATATCTTTGGAAAATCCCTGCATGCTTTAGTAAAAGACGGCATTAGTTCCAAACTGTCCAATATGCCTCCCAATGCCCAGGAGAAATTGCAGCAGACCCTATCAAAAATCATAAATGAGGGCAGCGGTGGACTCATAGCTATCATACTGTAGGAACGTTAAAATGCGTGCTGAAAACACGCATTTTTTATTGTACAAAATTTTAAATTGCCCTTTATTAAGGGTTAATATACAATGAAATTAAGTCGATAGTAAATAAATTATAGCAAAAGTTCGGTTTTTAGAGAAAGGGTAATCAAACAACATGAAACTGGATACTTTCTTCTTTATAGCTCTAATCAGTTATTTGATCGGCTCTTTTCCCACTCAATTGTTTTTAAACCGGATTTGGAGAGGTTTTTTTAAGCAGAAAGACCTCAAGCTGCTGTATCCTTTTATTTACTTGTTTGATTTTTTTAAAGGGATAGCGGCGGTTTTTTTGGCGATGTATCTGATCGACACCCATATAGCTATGGCTATTGCCGCACTGGCGTTGACTCTCGGCCATTTCTGGTCTCTTTTTTATCGCTTCCGCAGAGGGCCAGGGCTTGCTCCTTTGTTGGGGGTTCTAGCTGCATTAACTCCTCATGTAATACTGCCCCTGGTTGTAATCTGGGTTTTATTTTTAATATTCACCCGTTATATGGCATATGCCACTATTGTTTCAACGTTGTTTTTACCCCTAATAATTTGGAAATTATATGGATACGACCTTTATATTGTGTTGGGGGTAATTACGGCAGCTGTGGTAGTTTATAACCAGATTACTGAATTAGAAAAGATTGCCTGGGGGTTGGAACCTAAATTATACGAAGAATCTCCCCGGGTTAGGTTTGCGGAATACCGGAAAAAAGTCCGGTCACCTGGCCGGATTGTCCGAAGACTGCTGTTTTTAATTACAGCTTTTATTGTGGTGAGCTTTCTTTTTTTAAATATGTATGTTTACCGAGGGTTTGAGCTGCAGACGGATATTGTGAGAGCCGGGAACCTAAAAAAGGATTATATTGCCATAACCTTTGATGATGGTCCCGACCCTGTTTATACTCCCCAGATATTAGATATATTAAAAGAACAGGACGTAAAAGCAACTTTTTTTATGGTGGGCAAACATGTAGAGATGTATCCGGAGGTTGCCCGAAGAATTGTGGAGGAAGGGCATGAAATAGGAAACCACACCTACTCCCATAAGAATCTGCTATTTCTATCAAAAGATAAGGCGGAATGCGAAATATTTAAATCCAACCGGGTTATTGAAGAGGTGACCGGTATAAAAACGGAATTATTTAGGCCTCCCCGGGGGTTATACAGCCATGCTGTTAGAGAAATCATAGATGAACATAATTATAAACTGGTGCTGTGGTCTTTGAGTTCCAGGGATTGGACGGAAATCAGCGCCAGGCAGATAAAGGAACAGATTGTTTTCAACGTTTCCGGAGGAGATATTATTCTTTTTCATGACAGCGGAAGCATCATCACTAGGAGCGGAGGTGACAGGAAAAATACGGTAAAGGCTCTGCCGCAAATTATTGGCATATTACAGGAGGAAGGTTATGAGTTTTTAACGGTTACTGAACTGATGACAGAAACTGATTGAACAGGGCCAGACAGGGGAGCCAGACAGAGGGACGGGGACTTGTTTGGTCTCCCTGCCGAATGCTCTTTTAGCCAAATAGCCCTGTCCCTCTGTCTATCCATGCTGATTGTAACGCTCTTATTCATTCATTCCAGTATAAATAAGGATTGCATCCCTTAAAAACACAGCTGTACCGGGCTGCTGCTGATCATAAAAGGCAGTAAATCTCTCATCATCCACATACATCTGAGCAAGGCCGGCATGGGCTTCTTTGTTGTAATGACCCCAGGCGCAGCTTAACCATTGGTGATGTAGATATGCAGTTTTTTGGGCAAGCTCCCCTGCGGGGTCCCCGGTTTTAAATGCCTCCTTAAGAGTGGACATAAGGCTGGAACTTAGTTTTTCCCACTCAGCATGTTGTTCTTTCGTCATCCCTTTGATTTTTTTATTTGATAGATTAATTGCTTCATCGCCGTATTTTTCTCTGATTTCACTGCCAAATTTTTTTTCATTGTCATCAATCATTTTTTTCTTAAAACCTTCGAACTTTTCTTTATCCGTCATCTTAACTCTCCCTTCTGTTAAAGCAATAGTCTTGTCGACATTATCTATTAACAAGTCTAATTGCTTTTTCTTATCAAGAAGCTTGTCACGATGTTCCTTCAGTGCTCTTAATCCATCAAAAGACGGCGCCGTCACAATATCCTTAATACATTCCAAACTTACTCCAAGCTCTCTATAAAAAAGAATTTGCTGTAACCTATTTACCTCAGTTTGACCATAGATACGATATCCTGACGAGTTAATTCTGGCCGGCTTAAGGATCCCAATCTCATCGTAATATCGAAGTGTTCTGGTGCTGACGCCTGCTATCTTAGCTAATTTATGCACGGTGTATTCCACGCACTTACCTCCTGACAGTATTAACTATACACCTTGACGTAACGTTAATGTCAATAGGGTTTGTAAAATATTTTAACGGTAGCCAAGGGGATAGCCAAGGGGACGCTTTGATTGCCACGTTAAAGGTGATGATAGGATAAAAATAATGATATATTAATATGGCTAGAATAGTAAGAGAAAAAAGTAAAATGGGCATATATGATATTATGCTTAGAGTAATAGATAAAAGAATTATATTTTTAAAGAAACAGACTACATTAATTTCGGATTATTGAGTATATAAAAAAATTAAAGCAAAAAAAGAATTTAATGTATTTGACATATTGTTTAATGAGGCTAGAAATGATACTTGGATAACTAGAAGCAATGCCTGCATCCATTTATACTCTATTAAACCTTCATCCGAGTATCTTTTTTAAATTTTTTCCTCGAAGGGTTTCCTTCAACTCGCCAAATTTGTTTTCGCTTCAAGTCATAAATAACTGACCAAACAGTATCTGCATTTTTCTTTCGGTCATATTGACACATGAATCCATACCTTCCGGCCAATATTGATTGGGCAAAATCAACTGAATAGTGTTCTTTACTGTTTTTTAGTGCCTTGTATGCTGTCTGGTAACGCTCATCAGAGCGCCAATCATCAATTTCCGGGTTGCGATATTGATGCATCTTGGCAGAATTAAAATTATTAGCTGTTGCAACAAACTGTTGCCTTTGTTCCGGCCTGATAACTACAACATTTTCCGGATTATTAGTAATATCTGAATTGTTGTGCTTATATCATTGTTTTTAACAATCGGCAGCCATACTTCTGAGCGGTAATCAGAGGACTGAGGTTTTCCCGTTAAACCGGACACTATTAAGTTAGCTATTCTCCTAAATTTAGTCAATTGCTAATTATTTCGAAAACCCCCTTCTTGTAGTCATGCCGCCAATGCCAAATTGCGGCATTGTCAGCCCTCTGATAGGGTGATAAAACGTCTTGGCTGTAAAGGGTCTCCGGCTGCGCCTCCGATGAACTCGCTGGAAAACGCTCGCCCTTGACAGCCTGAGTTAGTTTGAGTTTTTAAGCAGCTAATTTCTCTGTGAAAGATTCACTATATACGGCCGGTCTCATATAGTCCAACAGCAATCATACGCTAAACAACCTTTCATCTTATTTTGAGTTAAATGGAATGTATCGTACAACGAAAATTAGGCATAAGATTTTTGCACGGCTTGCCCGCTTCTTTATCATCTTAGCGAGAAGACCCCTTCCTCTAAGCAAAGGGAAAGGTAGGGGATAAATCGCTTTTCTCTACTCTTAGGCAGAAGTATTTCATCCTCTACAGGTGGGAAAAGGATGCCGAAAATACGGAAAAATTTTACGAACTAACTATTGTTCTCCTTTCTCCTTAATTGTGATATAATGGAAATTTATAAAAAGCAATTGCTGAAGATAGAATTTGTATTTTGTGGATGAAAGACTCGTGGTAAAAAAACAGGGATACAAAAAGGTGGACAAAAGCGGTATTAAGGTTCTTTTATGGAAACCTTTTATTGCTGATGCTGTCCCGCCCAATTGGGTCAGGCAAGTGAAAAAGCCTCCGGCAAGAGCGAATCCCGGGAAAATAACGGTTACCGCCTTTACTAACGGATACTGCCCTGTGCAAAATGTGGTGTTGGAAAGGGCAAAAAGGGCGGCGGCGGAGCTTGGCAACAAGGTGGTGTTTCAAGAGATCAATACGTTTGACAGAGATGTTTTTTTGAAGTGGGGAATTTTTGAAGGGTTCTATATCGAGGACAAGGAAATAGGTTCGGGACCTCCCCTTACATACGAGAAAATTTAAAAACTAATGGCTAATAAAAGAGTTAAAAGATTAAAGGGCAGTTAGCCGGACAGGAGAAACGTCTCCCGTTCTGATGTGACACAACTAGCATAGGGTCGCCATCGTTAGCGGAAACATATCAACTGGCTGAACTCCTAAAATATGGTACAGATTATCTTTAGTCATAGGGGGTCTTACCTTTTCGCAGAAACAAAATTACGCAGAATTCCTTTTCGTAAAGGTAAACCCCTATGTATGGAAAGGGTATAACAAAATTGGCAGAAGCAGACACTAATAGTGGCTGCCTTGTGTTGTGTTAGTATAGAAAGTTATTAACTAAAAATATCATAATGTCTTTTGTTTGATTTATTTATTTAAAAAAAAAGAAAATTAAAATACAAAAGATATAATAAGGAGATATGATGACAAAGGAAAAAGCAATAATAGAAACAGGATGGAACTTAGACAACAGTTATGCCCGGCTGCCAAAATCATTTTTTACCCGCCTCAACCCAACTCCTGTACGCTCACCGGAGTTGATTATTCTCAATTACCCACTGGCAGCATCCCTGGGGTTAAACGGCCAGGCGCTGCAAAGCAAAGATGGCGTAGCGGTGCTTGCTGGCAACCAGATTCCTGAAGGTGCTTTGCCTCTTGCTCAAGCTTACGCGGGGCATCAATTCGGGCATTTTACTATGTTAGGGGACGGCCGGGCTCATCTGCTGGGGGAGCAGATCACTCCCCTGGGTGAACGGGTTGATATTCAGCTCAAGGGTTCAGGTAAAACGCCATACTCCCGTCAGGGCGATGGTCGAGCGTCTCTTGGTCCGATGCTGCGGGAATACATTATCAGCGAAGCAATGCATGCTCTGGGTATTGCTACCACCCGCAGCCTGGCGGTGGTGACAACCGGTGAATCAGTAATCCGGGAAACCCACCTGCCTGGTGCGATTCTGACCCGCGTAGCTGCCAGTCATCTGCGGGTCGGCACCTTTCAATACGTTTCAAAATGGGGCACAGTTGAGGATCTCCAGACCCTGGCAGATTATACTTTGCAAAGACATTTTCCAGACATTAACACTGGAGAGAACCCCTATCTTTTCCTACTTCAAGAAGTAATCAAGCGTCAGGCCGTGCTGATATCCAAATGGCAGTTGGTTGGCTTTATTCACGGGGTGATGAACACCGACAACATGGCACTTAGAGGAGAAACCATTGATTATGGTCCCTGCGCTTTCATGGATACCTATGACCCGGCGACGGTATTCAGTTCCATTGACATTCATGGCCGCTATGCCTATGGCAATCAGCCGGATATTGCCGGGTGGGATCTAGCGCGATTTGCTGAAACCCTATTGCCACTTTTACATGACAATGAGGCTCAGGCTGTCAAACTAGCCCAGGATGCTATTTCAGAGTTTGCTGAGTTGTATCACTGTAATTGGCTGGCGGGAATGAGAGCAAAACTAGGAATATTTAACGAAGAACTACAGGATGAATCCCTTATTGAAGACCTCCTCAGTATGATGCAGAAGTATCGTGCAGACTATACCAATACTTTCCTGGCATTAACTTTTGATAAGCCGGAAGATACAGCCCTGTTTGGCACCACAGCGTTTGCTCAGTGGTATAAGCTGTGGCAGGCGAGAGTAGAAAGGCAGCAGGAACCCAAAGACTCCTGGCATCAGTTGATGAGAAACTCCAATCCTGCGCTAATCCCTCGCAATCACCGGGTAGAAGCCGCGCTAGAAGCCGCAGTGAAACAAGGAGACTACAGCGTGATGGAACGGCTTCTTGATGTTCTTTCAAACCCCTACGGGCACTCCCCCCAACAGGCTGATTACTCCACACTGCCTGAGCTTTCAACCCGTCCTTACCGAACCTTTTGCGGTACCTGATGCCTGGAGATTCAGGCCCTTGCCTTCGGCAATTTCCAGAATCTCCTGTTTGGGATGTATCCTCTTCTTACCTAAGCTTTTGCATCACAAAGTGGAAAAAAACGCATAAAAATACCAACTCCATGGCTCATTTTTATATTGAAACATTATCGAAAATATTTTGTTTTTTCTTATTATCCCTATTATTATTTACCTTTAGGAATAATACTGTTAAAACAAGTAAAGTAACGCCAATTATTAAAAAGCTCTTCTTGATACCAAAAATTATGGCAAAGGCGAATATGTAGGACTGACCAAACTGTGCTATACTGGTAACAATATTGCTAAATGCAAGGGTACTGCCTTGCCCGTATTTGATTGATTCAGGTAGTTGAGTGAGATAGATATTCCGCACTGCATCGAAAAAACTATCGACAAAAGCAAAAGCAACACTGGAAAGCACAAGCCCCAAAACCGATTGATTGAATCCATAAAATATTATTGTAGCAGATATAACGACAGAGTATTTTGCATAAATAATAATTAATCCAAATCCTAAGATAAGCAAGATAAGTCCACAAACCCAAGCGAAAATAATTCGAGCATGCTCCATGGTAGAAAATGTAATATCTGTGTTTATTGGGGTTAGTATTTCTGTGTCAACATTAAGCAGATAAGCATCATAACCCGTTGTTAGAGTCACTTCATTTTGGGAGGCGCTTGTAATAGAATAGTAAAGTGCAGGATCAGTGAAAAAGTCATGGCCTTTCTTCATTGTTACAATGTTCATAAAGCTTTGTCCATCATAAACATTTACAGTTCGTGAACCAATATCCGAAACAACAAGATTACCACCGACAAGCGTCATGGAAAATGGAATGTTAAAACCATCCTCTTTTGGATAAAAAAGCAGTTTAGCATCATTTTCAATAGTTGCTATTTCATAAATATTGCCCATAGCAGTAATAACATAAAAAATTTCTTTGTCATGATCATAGCAGTATTTTATCGCATGTTCTTTTTTGTTGTCCCAAGAAACTGAGGCTTTGAGCTGTAATTTATTGTTTTCGTTCAAATTTATTGAATATAGATGAAGTTTTTCATCTGTTCTTGTCACAAATGTAAGCATATCATCAACAAACTGCAAGTCCATTATTTGACTTGTTTTATCAAAAAGTTGTTTAACAGGGTAGGAAACAGAATAAATACTACCCAAGAATTTACCTGAATTAGAAAACTCATCAATTGAAATAGTGGAAATAACCGTATCATGAATATATCTATAATTTGTTACAAATATTCTGCCATTAGGAGCTTGTACAAGTTCTTTATAGCTTGTATCAGTATTAATATATGTCCATTTGCTTTTGCCTTCTTCATCTATAGCAATAATGCGTTGATTTCCTTGATCAATAAAGTACTGGTCTTTGTTATCTACAATTTTGTAAAACAAAGGCGAAGATAATTCCGGACCATTTGCAAATGGTTTATAAGAAAAACAATCCCTGTTAAAATAAACATTAACAAGAGCAAATGCAGCCAATAAAGCTATTATATAATTAAAGAATAATGTACTTTTTTAGAAAAATTAAGTTTCATATACCCTCACATAATTAATTAATAGTAAGTTTGCTGTTGTTTATGTTAATCTAAAAATGCACTCACCGGCAGTCAAAAATACAAAAAGCAATTTTTACTGCAACCCTTTATAATGCCCTATTAAGTGACTAATCTTATCTATCACCTTGAAAATTATGGCCTAGACGATCGTTAGATATATCACTACCAAATATTAACGCGTCGAGCCTTTTTAACATACATATCATCACCCTCTTTTATATCGTAAGCTTTATAAAATTCTTCGAAATTGCTAAGCACTCTGTTCACCCTTATTTTTTCATTCGAATGAACACCCACCTTGCTGTAATATTCTGTTGTTTCACGAGACGCAATTGACTTCCAGATCCGTGCATAGCTTTCAAAGAATTTTGTAAGGTCAGCATTTTCATCCTGCATACATACAGCAAGAGCACACTTCACACCGCCTAGATCTGCAATATTTTCACTGAGTGTAAGAGTCCCATTGCTAAAAATTCCCGGGATAATCTCAATGCCATCAAATTCAGTGATAACATTACGGCATAACTCTTCAAACTTAGCTGTATCCTCCTTTGTCCACCACTCGTTTGCATTACCGTATTTATCATATTTTGCACCGTTGTTATCAAAGGAGTGGGTAATTTCGTGGGCAATCACCATGCCAATTCCACCCAAATTTTCCTCTCTCGAGTGATTTATGTCGTAGAAATCACCCTGTAGAATGCCTGCAGGGAATACGATTTCATTGGCCATAGGATTGTAATATGCGTTTACCTCATAAACTGACATATACCATTTGTCTTCGTTCACAGGCTGATATAGTTCGCTTTTAGCTTTTCTGTTCTTAGCGTTGAAAACTGCGGCGCAGTTTTCAAAAACCTTATCTTCTATAACAACATCATCTAATGCTGTATCCCATTGATCAGGATAGCCAATTTTTACATTGATTGCTGCAAGTTTTTCTATTGCTTTTTCTTTAGTTTGCGAGGATAGCCAAGTGATTTCTTGAAGCATTGTTTGATACTGGGTGATAAACTCCTCTACCATGGTTTCTACATCAGCCTTCGCTTCTTTTGAAAAATAGTTCTCAACATACAGCTTGCCAATATAATCCGGAAAAAGCAACTTCTCTTTATCAATACCCTTTTGCTCAAGTGTTTTTTCACCCTCAATGCCGTATGCCTCTTGATTAAATTTTTCTATAAGCATAACTTGCTCTTCTCCAAGCACATGGCTAAATGCTTCGAATAGATTAACCTTTGACAAATCTTTAAGTACTGCTAAATTGTCTTGTGTCATAAGCTCTGCTGAACGCTTTACCGCACCATCATCATAGGCAATGACGGTACGCGATTGTTCAAAGCCGAACATCTTTAAAGCCTTTTCAAAATCAAACCCAGTAAAAAACTCTGCCAGGCTGGACGTTTTGTATGGATTATAATACTTATCAACATTGTAATAGTCCTGTGGTTCAAGGGACGCTGTGGCAATCTCTTTTTCTAGATCATATAGTGCCTGCGCATCATTACTATTACCCCCAAAAAAACCAAGAACAGTTGTTAAATATTCGAGATAAGCTTCTGTAAAACCATGGGCAGGCTCTAAATATTCGGGCTTTGCATTTTTATATGGAAGCCCAAAAAAGTAAAGTGAATTTTTCGTACTATCCATGCTATCGCTCATTATGTAAAAATAAAACAATGTTTCAACGCCGAGGTTATTGCTAAAATAGGCGTCTATACTAACTAATTCATCTACTGTATTAGCACCATTAATCATATCAACATATTTTTGAAGGGGCTCAATCCCTTTTCTGTTACGTTCCTCTACATTGATAAATGATTTATAAAAATCACCGAGTTTTTGAGATACCGTTCCGGTTTCAGATTGTGAATTTACAGCCGCAAAAATGATTTCCTTAATTTTCTCGTCGTTTTGCAGTTTAATTTCCGTAAAAGTATCAAAATAAAACTCTCCCGCTGGAATTTCAGCCGTCTCAAACCATTCTTTGTTTACAGCCGTATAAAAATCATCCTTTTTGTTTGTTCCTATATATGTATAAATCTTACTCAAAATTCGCTTTAGTTCTGTTGTAGTCATGGTATTTCTGTTAACCACTTCGTCAGCTGTAACAATACCCAAGTCACAAAATTGTTGTATATATTTATCCTCGTCTCTGGCAGCACTTAGCGAGGTTGCATCAAATATGCCAATTCGCCGATTGTTCCCTGTAGGTACATCGGATAAATCAAAGGCATGTGCCAACATAGCATAGCATTCGGGCTTGGTGGCGAACTCACTTTTGGCTGTTTCCTCTTGGACAAGAGTGTAAGCAGCTTCTATCTCTGCTTTTGTAATCGAATTACTATACTTTTTTGCAGCATTATAAATAATTTCAACTGCTTGAGTATGCTTGAGCGGAGTATCTGCATCGAAGACTGTTTTTGATGCACAACCGACGATAAGGGAAGATAGTAGTACCATTACTACTAACAATGCGGTAATCTTTTTCATAATATCTTCCTCCTTGTATACTATGAGCAGCAGACGATTTGGACGTAAATTTCCAGTTCGTATGGTGCTCATTTGTTCTTTGAAAACTTTATACAGAATCAAATTTATTGTTATCTAAAGTACTTATGATCTTTTTAAAAAGGATTAAAAAAATTAGTAGTAGGGGTTGTGAATATGTGGTCAACGCGAAGTGTTGTCCAAGCAGTTCGTGGGGTCTGTGGGTAACTCGAAGAGTTATCCATCAGAATCCACAACTGCGGCATATTCACAAGCCTATCAAACAATACGTTTCCGCTTATCATATCAAAATAATTTGAAAATAGGGTTTACAGTCCTGGGATGTCTTTGGGAAAATATAGCCATAGGTGTCTACCAAGGGAATGTTCAATCTCCTCCCGTTGCCCCGTTATCGGGTGTCTTCCTTTTTTAGAGTGTTCCCCTGGCCCCATGTTATAGACCAACACGCTGACTGTTTCCCGGTTGCCCCTCTCTCCTGCCAGCAGAGGGAGACCAGTGCACCGAGGGGAACCGGTGTATTCCAATAGCTCGCAAGGCTGTCGTTCATGGGTTTCCCAGGGACATCCCAGGACTGTAGACATCACATCCTTTTTCTAAGGAGGTGAAAACGACGATGACTATACCTTTGTTTGTCGGTATTGATGTAAGCAGCAAGGAAAATGTAGTATGCTGTTTAACCGATGAAGAAGAGAAACGAGCTTTATGCCGCTTTACTGTTCTAAATAACCGACCCGGTATCATGGAGCTGCAGAAACGGATTAATCAGCTGGTAGATAAGCATAGTTTTGATGAAATTCGTTTTGGACTGGAACATACCGGCTGCTACTCGACTCACGCCGCCATATACTTACATCGGCATTTAGATTTTGGGTGCTCTAATGTTAAAGTCTATATGTTTAACCCCAGTCTAATTAAGGAGTATAAAAAGTCTCATTTCCTTTCCGCCCCTAAAAATGACCGGTTGGATGCCTGGTATATTGCCGCCAAGGTTCGGTCCGGCCACTTACCTCATCCCTTCACCTGGAGTGAACCGATGATGGCACTGCAGCGGCTGACCCGGACCAGGTACCATCTCATGAAGGCACTGGTAAGAGAAAGTAATTTCCTTATGACCAACCTGTATTTAAAATGCAGCGATTACACGCTTGTTTTTGAAAACAAGCTGTCGGCAACTTCTTTGGCCGTCATGGAGGAGTTTGAATCCTCAGAAACTTTAGCAGAAATCTCTGTGGACCAGCTGGTGGAATTTTTAATCCAGCATGGTAAAAATCGATTTGATGATCCTCAATCTGTGGCTAAGGAATTACAGAAAGCAGCTCGTTCTTCTTACCGATTATCTAAGGCTATGGCTGATTCTGTTAACCTGGCTATGGCCTCCAGTATTCGGGTCATTCGGACAATTCAGGAACAGATTAAGTCTATAAAAAAGGCTATCGAAGACCATTTAAAAACGATTCCTCAAACTCTAGATTCTGTCCCGGGGATCGGTCCTATCTTTTCTTCTGGTATCTTGGCTGAAATTGGTGACATCCACCAGTTTGCCAGCCATAAGCAGTTGGCTAAGCATGCTGGCATTGCCTGGACTGAGAATCAATCGGGAAACTTTACGGCCAGCCAAACACGGCTAATTCACTCTGGTAACCGCTATTTGCGATATTACTTAATGGAGGCGGCTAACAGTGTTCGGGTGCACGACCCTGTTTTTGCAGAGTATTATGCCAAGAAAAAGGCAGAGCCGAAACAGTTCGCCCATAAACGGGCCCTTGCTCTTACAGCACGTAAACTGGTACGGTTGGTCTTTCATCTGCTAAAGACGAACCAACTCTACCAACCGAGAGGAGGAAACCAACAAGAAATATTATAAAGATTAGCTGCGATTCCATCCACCCATAATTTACCGTTAATGTAATTTTAGTACTGTTAATTTGGGTGGCTTAGTTAAGTGATGCCTTTTTTGAGCAAGCACCCCCTTAACAACAGTGAATTTCTTAAATAATTTCCAGTTAACTACTTGACATCACACCGCTGCTCTATTGCTGTCTGTTATTTGTATTAGTATTTCAACGCTGTAATTGTCTTACTTTTTCGACATTAAGACCAAGGTTTCCACGTGATAAGTGTGGGGAAACATGTCAATAGGCTGGACTTCAGCAATACGGTATATGTTTTTCTCAGTAAGGATTGCAAGATCACGGGCCAGGGTGGATGGGTTGCAAGAAACATAGATAATTTTTCTGGGCTCTGCTTCCAGGATTGACTGCAGTAAATCCCTGTGGCATCCCTTCCGAGGTGGATCAACCACAACTGTATCTGGAATAACCCCCTTTTTCATCAGTTTAGGCATATATTCCTCAGCTTTTCCCACAAAAAACTCAGAATTTTGTACCTGATTGAGCTGAGCATTTTCCTGGGCATCTTGTGCCGCCTGGGGAACCATTTCAATACCATAGACCCAGGCAGAGTTGGGCGCCAGATAAAGGGCTATGGATCCGGTACCACAGTAAAGGTCAAAGATCACTTCTATACCGGTTAAACCGGCATATTCAAGTACTGTATCGTATAACACTTTAGCCTGCTTAGGATTTACCTGAAAAAAGGAACCCGGGGAAATCTTAAATTTAAAGTTTCCAACTGACTCTATTATATGGTCTTTTCCAAAAATAACTTTTTCCTTTTTTCCTAAAATAATATTGTCTCGGCGGGTGTTAATGTTTTGTACTATAGATACCAGATTAGGGACTCGCTGTTTAAGCGCTTTTACCAGCTCCTTTTCTTGTGGGATGGTTTCACCGTTGGTCACCAGCACAACCATAACTTCTCCATTATAAAAGGATTCCCGGACCAGGACGTGACGAATAAGTCCCCGTCCGGTTTTTTCATTATAAGCAGAAATATTTTTTTGATTCATTATTCCTATTATGGTTTCCGTTATTATTTCAGTGGAATTGCATTGAATTTTACAGCGGTCAATTGCTATAAGATTGTGGCTTCTGGGGGCAAAAAATCCTGTAACCGCCATGCTTTTTTGTAATCTTACGGGATACTGGGCCTTATTGCGATAGTTCCAGGGGTTTTTCATACCTTTTGTTTCTTTGACAATATCGGGGTCTATGGAACCAATCCGAGATAAAGTTTCTTTTACCAATTGTGTTTTTAGTTTTAATTGTGCGGGGTAACTGATATGCTGCAGCTGACAGCCACCGCATTCCGGATAAAATGTGCAGGTAGGGTTAATCCTAAAGGGAGAGGAATTTATCACTGATTGCAAAAGGGCTCGGGCGTAATTTTTTTGTATGGATATTATTTCTACCAACAGGCGGTCTCCCGGAATTCCTCCAGGAATAAATAGGGTAAAGCCCTGGTATCGGCCCACTCCTTCTCCAAAATGATTTAAACCGGTAATATCTATTTCCAACTGTTGGGCAATGGTTACAGGTACACTTCGTTTCACTATTGTTTCCTCCAAGTTGGATAACTGTTTATATTAATCGAATGCTTGTTATTGCTGTTCTTATATATTATAACCTTTTTCCAGTGGAATTTGTTCAGTACTTTATTTCTTTTTCCTTTATTGGTAAAATTAACACAAAGCATTTATTTTTGTGATACAATATTTGGGTAGTTATGTAATTCTTTAAAACTGTAGGTGACATTTCTCTTTGTGATAATTAAACAAGATTTGTTGGAGAAATAATTAGTTTCTCTAATGTATAATTACATAGTTTGTCTGTATAAATCATACGGCATTTCAGGTAGTTTGAACGAAGGGTTGGATAAAATTGAAGCGAGAACAAGAAGAAAGGCATTATCCCAGTTTATTTTTAGATTATCGGGACGAAGCAGATGGAATCAAAGAGCTTTATTTAAGTCATTATAAACATTTTGATGACATTGAGGACAAGTATTCCTGGTTGACAGATAATTTTCCTGAGGAAAATCGGCAGGCACTGGTCCAGGATTTAATTAAATACAACATTTCTTTGGAAGCTTCCGCTGAGACTTTAGAAAACATTGAAAAACTCAAAGACCCCCAAACTGTAGTTGTAGCCACAGGACAGCAGGCCGGTATTTTTACCGGTCCTTTGTATACTGTTTATAAGGCAATTACAGCGGTAAAATTGGTGGAACGACTAAATGAAAAGGGCCTTTCTACGGTACCGGTTTTTTGGATTGCCTCTGAAGATCATGATTTTCGAGAAGTGAATCACATTCATCTACAGGGATTGGACGGAGGAGTTGAAGAAATAACTCTGCCCGGAGGGGAAAACGGATATCTTCCTGTTGAATATCTACCAATAGAATTTACCCGTTTTTTACAATTGATAGTTCAGTTGGAGGAACATATTTCTCCTACAGAATTCAGGGATTCAGTTTTAATGCTGCTTCAAAATAGCGCTCGAAAAAGCGATAGTCTTACCCGTTGGTTTGGTCGTCTTATGGCCTGGCTTTTTGCAAAACAGGGACTGATTCTTTTTAACCCACTGTTGAAAGGGATAAGAGATAGAACTGGTTCATTGCTTTCCTCTTTCTGCGTTCACAGGGGAAAAGTGGCAGATGTTTTAGATAAGCAGGAAAAGATAATTCAAGCATTGGGATATCATCTTCAGGTAAAAAGAGAAGGAAGTCAGATTAACCTTTTTGGTTTGAGAGAAAAAGGTAGAGTCGCTCTTTTTGAGAAGAACGGACGGGTGGTCACTCGACAGGGAGCAGATCTAGGCACGGTTCAAGAAACGACGGAAAGTATAATTAAGCATCCAGAGAAGTACAGTCCTAATGTAATTACGCGGCCGCTGCTTCAGGAAATGCTTCTGCCAACGGTAATGCAGGTTTGTGGTCCTGGGGAGATATCTTATTTTGGCCAGTTGATGCCCCTTTACTCGCTATTTAAATTAAAGCCTCCGGTTCTTTACCCAAGACCCTCAGTTACTCTGATAGAACCACGCATGGTGCGGTATCTAAAAAAGTACTCTTTAACAGAAAAGGAGCTTTTTAATATTAATAAGGCCCGGTTAAGCTATTTGGAAGAAAAAGAGGAGATAAGTATTTCTGGACTGTTTGAATCCCTGGAAAAAACAGTGGAAAGGGAGTACGAGACAATTAAAGAACAACTTAAGCATATAAACAGTCAACTTGGAAGCTTGACGGATACTAACCGGAATATTGTATTAAAAGATATTGCTTACCTTCGGGGAAAGGCTCAGGAGGAATTGAAGGAAAAGCATGAAGTTGCGCTGGGTCATTTCTATAAACTGGAGAATGCCTGTTATCCGGTAAACGAGCTTCAGGAAAGGATTTATAATATTTTTCCCTATATTATCAAATACGGTCCGGCTTTTTGGGATAAACTTGTAAAGGAATTTCCTTTAAAAGAAGGTCATCATTTCTATCGCTTAACTTAAAATATATTTTATGAGGTGAATATATGTTAGATATACTGGCTTTTGGAGCTCACCCTGATGATGTGGAAATTGGAATTGGGGGGACTATTGCCGTTCATACCGCAAAGGGTTTCCGCTGTGGAATTGTGGACCTTACTCAAGGGGAGAGAGCCAGTCATGGAACTCCGGAGGAGAGGGCTCGGGAGGGGAAAGAGGCAGCCCGGGTATTGGGAGCAGAGGTGAGAGAATGTGCAAATCTTCCCGATGCTTTTATAAAAAGCGATGATAAATCTAAAAAAATAGTGATTGAACTAATAAGAAAATTTAGGCCAAGAATCGTCCTATGTCCATATTATGAAGACAATCATCCTGATCATATAAATGGTTCTCTGCTGGTAAAAGAAGCCTGTCACCTTTCTGGCCTATTAAAATACCCGGCTGAGGGAAAGGCGTATCGTCCTTCTAAAATATTCTATTATTTTTTAGGTAAAACTGCAAATCCAACGCTGTTAATTGATATCAGCAGTCAGGTGGATAAAAAATGGCAGGCAATTGCCTGCCATTATAGTCAGTTTGCTCTTCCTTCAGAATTCAGGGTGGAAACTGAGGTTAATTCCCCGTTATTTATTCAATATCTAAAAAGCAGAGACCAGTTTTTTGGGTCTTTTATTAAAGCTCCTTATGCGGAAGGCCTGGTTCCTGAAGGCAAGGTATCTTTACCGGATTTATTTTTAGGGGAGGGAAAGTAAGTGAAAATAGGAATGCTCTGTTACCCCACCCACGGTGGAAGTGGTGTGGTGGCTACGGAACTTGGAAAATCTTTAGCAGAAAAGGGGCATGAAATTCATTTTATCAGTTACCAGAAACCCTTCCGACTTCAGGGATATCATCCCCAAATTTTTTTTCATGAAGTAGGAGCTTTAGATTATCCTCTTTTTCAGCACAACCCTTATGTCTTAGCCCTGGTTAACAAAATTGTGTCCATAAGCAGAGAGGTAGGTCTGGATATACTTCATGCCCATTATGCCATTCCTCACTCTCTATGTGCCTATCTGGCCCGCCAGATCGTAGCAAATATTACATTAAAGGTTGTAACTACCCTGCACGGCACAGATATTACCCTGGTGGGGAGCGATTCTTCTTTTCGAGAGATCACCGCCTTCAGCATTAATCAGAGCGATGCGGTGACTGCAGTTTCTCACAGCCTGAAAGAAGAAACTGTTAAATTTTTTCCAGAGTGTGGTGAACCACAGGTTATTTATAATTTTGTAGATACTGCTCTGTATAAACCAGGAGACAAAAACCGGTGCCTCTTACATTATCGAAAAGGGAAAGAAAAGATCCTTCTTCATATTTCCAACTTTCGATCTGTTAAAAGGGTTTTTGATGTCATTAAAATATTTTATAAGGTTCATCAGGAATTACCTGCCCGGTTGTTTATGGTAGGAGATGGCCCGGATCGGGATGAGGCTTCCATGTTGACAGAAGAGCTAGGGATAAAAGACAAGGTTCATTTCTTAGGAAATCACGATGAAATCTTGGAAGTACTTCAGGGAGCTGATGTTTTATTGATGCCGTCTGAAAAAGAAAGCTTCGGGTTGGCAATTCTGGAGGCCATGTCCTGCGGGGTGCCTGTGGTGGCTTCCCGGGTTGGAGGAATCCCTGAAGTGATTAATCACGGAGAAACAGGACTGCTTTATCCGGTTGGAGATGTTGAGGGAATGGCCGAGGGCTGTCTTGAAATTTTTACCCGGTCTGAAGTCTGCCATAGATTTTCATATCAGGCCAGAAAAAGAGCCGTAGCGATGTTTGATTCATCTGTAATAATTGAACAGTACGAAGAATTGTACAGAACAGTACTGTAAACTATGTTAAGAATGGAATACTTACTTTATGCTGCTGAATTTTCTTAACCTCTTAGGGAACTGGTTTTAGCAAGCTTTAAAATCGGGGAATCAGGTGAAGACTTTACTCCACCTGATTAAGATCCCCACTTACGTTAACGCTTAGAGGTGGGGGTCTTATACCCTAAAAAAAGAGAAAAAGCGAAAAAAAAATAATATTTTTGTATTCATTCTTTAAAATCAATTATTGTAAGGAGTAAAGCAGATGAGGGAAATTGACTTTGCTGTTCAAGAGCTTGAGAATGGAAACTACATAGAAGGAGAGAAAATTCTACTTTTTATTTTAGAAAATGACCCCGAGAATATAGAAGCATTATATAATTTAGGTATCTGTTATAGTGAAATGGGTAATTACAAAGAATCAATTTTGATACTTGAAAAATGTGTAGACTTAAATCCTTTTATAACAAATGCAGTTGTTGCATTAGGTTTTTCATATTATAAAAAGGACTTATATGAAAAAGCGATTAATGTTTTGCTTCAAGCCTTAGCATTAGAACCAGATAATTTTTTTGCTTTAAAAAATTTAGGCGCGGTTTATAGAAAAACAGGTGATAACAAGAGGGCAATATTTTATCTAGAACAGGCAAAGGCAATAACACCTGGATCACACCAAGTAATTTTGGCTCTGATGCAAGCATATGAGGATAGTTATTTATTTGAAGAAGCAAAACATATTTGCTTAGAAATAATAGAATCTTCCGCTGATGAGAGAGTGAAGAACTATGCATTAGCAGCTTTAACTAGAATAAGTCTAAAAGAAAAAAATGGATAAATACCTATATAAAATACCTTTTTGAAAGAGGTTGATTTTATAAGCTAAATATGTTATATTACCTATTGTAGCAAATATATCGGGGCGTGGCGCAGCTTGGTAGCGCGCTTGACTGGGGGTCAAGAGGTCGGAGGTTCAAATCCTCTCGCTCCGACCATAATATTATTGATTATTAAAGGGTTTCTGTTATATGCCAAGTATAACAGAAACCCTTTTGTTGGTGCTGCTTATTAGTTTGTCCTGCTATCATTTAATAATTAAGGTGGCAAAAATTTATATCTAAGCGAGAAGATCTCTTCATTGCATGAGTCCAAATATTTTACTTCAATCGGTAATTTAGGATAGATAAAATAGGTAATAACTGATATGATAATTTTGTGTAATAATTTATTAACAAAAATATATTTAGGGGGTTCATTTTATGAAAAGAACATTATGTACAGGCCTTATGTTGATGCTGTTACTCGTTTTGCTTGCAGGTTGTGGTGAGAAAGAAGTAATTACAGATCTTTCGCAATTGGAAAGTAAAATATTTGCGGTTCCAACAGGTACGGTAGCCGATGAATTGGTACTATCAAAATTTCCAAATGCTGAATTTCAGTATTATAACACCGTTCTTGATTGTGCTTTAGCCGTAAAATCGGAAAAAGCGGATGCAGCTGCTTACGATGAGCCTATTTTAAAAAATATAGCTGCAAAAAATTCTGGGCTTAAAGTTTTGCCAGATATGATTACATATGATAATTATGGTTTTGCAGTAGAGCTTACCAATGAAGAACTGAAAAAAGTGATTGATGAGGTTGTTTCAGAACTCAAAGCAGATGGGACTTATGATGATATGATGAGCCGCTGGCTGCCTGAAACAGGTGACCCTGCCCCTATGCCGGAAATTGAGTTGACCGGCACAAAAGGAACTTTAAAGTATGGAACAGCTGCCATAACCGAACCTTTTTCTTTTATTGACGGTTCACAAAAAGAAGTGGGTTTTGATATTGAGCTTGCCATGTATATTGCACAACGACTTGAAATGGATTTAGAAATTATGAATCTGGATTTTGGTGGTTTAATACCAGCACTTACGTCTGGAAAAGTTGATATGATTGGTGCTTGTATTACAATTACCGAAGAAAGAGCTAAAAGTGTATTGTTCAGCGAACCCTATTACGTCGGTGGTATTGCTGCATTAGTTAGGGAATAGGTAACTGATTTAATGAAAAAAATAATAATTCTCTTATTGACTATAATTTTATTCACGTTATTTTTTACTCCTAAAGTCTGGCATTCACCTGAACAATTGGCTTATGGGGATACAGCTATTGCAGTCAATAAAGGCAACGAACAATTACTTATGGCTATGGGTGAAATTATTCTTGAGCCGAAAATTTCATATCCTATGGTTACCCTTTTGTTTTTTTCAGGTATTAAAGACGGAATTTATAAAAATATTATTTTTGAGAACAGATATTTACTTATTATCAATGGTCTAAAAACTACGATTATCATTTCCGTCTTAGCATGTCTTTTTGGAACTCTCCTTGGTGGACTTATTTGTTTAATGCGCATGTCAAAGCAGAAGGTTCTTATTATTTTGGCCAGGATATACATATCCATTTTGCGAGGAATGCCGGTGCTGGTTCTTCTGATGTTGATATTTTATGTAGTATTTGCATCCGTAAATATTAGTGCTGTTTTGGTGTCAATTATCGCCTTTGGCATGAACTTTGCCGCTTACGTATCGGAAATGTTTAGAACGTCTATTGAAGGCATAGATAAAGGACAATATGAGGCAGGAATTGCCGGAGGGTTTAATAAGTTTCAGACTTTTTTATATATTATTATGCCCCAGGCGATTCAACAGGTGCTTCCCGTTTACAAAGGGGAGTTTATCTCCATGGTCAAAATGACCTCAGTTGTGGGTTATATTGCAGTGCAGGATTTAACCAAAGCAAGTGATATTATCCGCAGCCGGACCTATGATGCATTCTTTCCGCTGGTTATGGTAGCGATACTATACTTTGTAGTGTCTTGGTTATTAACTCTTTCGCTGGACTATATCTCCTTACAAACTGATCCAAAATCTAAAAGAAGGAAGGTGAGCAAAAGTGATAAAAGTTACCCATCTTTCAAAAAAGTTTGGAGAGCTTGAGGTCTTAAAGGATATAAATTGCGAAATAGAAAAGGGTGAGGTAATTTCCATAATCGGTCCATCAGGAACAGGTAAAAGCACACTTTTGCGCTGCCTTAACCTTTTAGAGGTACCTGATAGCGGCAGTATTGAAATTGATGGTGAAGATATTTTAGCAAAAGGTGCTAATGCGCCAAAATTACGTCAAAAAATGGGGATGGTATTCCAATCTTTTAATTTATTCGCTCATCTTTCAGTGCTGGAAAACTTGACCATCGGCCCTGTTAAGTTGCTTGGAAAAAGTAAGGAAGAAGCGGGTGAAAATGCTTGCGAACTTCTAAAAAAGGTAGGTCTCTCAGAAAAAGTAGATAGTTTTCCTGATGAGCTTTCCGGTGGACAAAAGCAGAGAGTGGCCATTGCCAGGGGTCTGGCAATGGATCCGGAAATAATGCTGTTTGATGAGCCTACATCAGCCCTTGACCCCACTATGGTAAGTGAAGTATTAGGGGTTGTCCGCCGTTTAGCTAAAGACGGAATGACAATGGCTATTGTAACACATGAGATGGAATTTGCCCGTAATGTTTCCAGCAGAATCTTCTATATGGATGAAGGTCTTATATATGAAGATGGACCATCACAGGAAATATTTAATAATCCCAAAAAAGAAAAAACAAAAATATTTATAAACAGAATTAGAAAATTCGAGTATGAGATTAAAAATAAGGATTTTGATTTTTATGGAATGAATGGGGAGATAAAACAATTTTGCGAGAAATATTTGCTTCCTAAAATTGTACACAATACTATGCTGCTTACGGAAGAGCTAATTTTTCTTTTTGAGCCCCCTTTAACCCTAATGCTTGATTATTCGGAGATATCAGATAAAATTATGCTTACACTAAGGAGCTCTGGCGAGTTAATAAATCCATTAACAGCTAGATCAAAAGCCGATGATATAAGCCGGGCAATTATTAATAACCTGGCAAAAAACATAGAAGAGCAAAGGTTAGCTGAACAAAACCTTTTAACTATGGAAGTAAAAATGATTCCACATAACTCAAGAACTTATCTTTAATAATGTAGGACAAACATAGTATCTGTTGGTAATCTTGAATTATGTCTAATAGAGGTTAAGAAAGAAGAATTACAATTGAGCAAAGTCTTAGTAATTTTCCATTAAAGCTTGACAATAAAATGTTACCGTGTTATTATAACTCTTGTCCGAAAAAAAGGACGTGTTCTTTGAAAACTAAACAGGACTCACTAGACTCTGGTTTTTTTATAAATCATGAGTCAAAAAGTTTTTAAGCCAAGAAGGCGATTTATTGATGAATCATTAATAAATCCCTTTCAATTCCTAATAACGACCGATTCAAAATTGGTAGGGATAAATAGTTCTTATCACGGACAAAAGGTCAGCGTTACGAAGCAAAGGCAGACGAACTGGTTAAAATCCTCTAAGACCTTCGGGTAAGAGGTTCAATAATAACTGGAGAGTTTGATCCTGGCTCAGGACGAACGCTGGCGGCGTGCCTAACACATGCAAGTCGAACGGGGTGCAGCATCTGGCTTGCCAGAAGCTGTTACCTAGTGGCGAACGGGTGAGTAACACGTGGGCAACCTGCCCAAGAGACTGGGATAACAGTTCGAAAGGACTGCTAATACCGGATACCCTATAAAGGAGGCATCTCCATTATAGGAAAGGATTTATCGCTCTTGGATGGGCCCGCGTCCCATTAGCTAGTTGGTGAGGTAACGGCTCACCAAGGCTCCGATGGGTAGCCGGCCTGAGAGGGTGTACGGCCACACTGGGACTGAGACACGGCCCAGACTCCTACGGGAGGCAGCAGTGGGGAATATTGCGCAATGGGGGCAACCCTGACGCAGCGACGCCGCGTGAGCGATGACGGCCTTCGGGTTGTAAAGCTCTGTCAAGGGGGAAGACCAAAAGACGGTACCCCTGGAGGAAGCCCCGGCTAACTACGTGCCAGCAGCCGCGGTAAAACGTAGGGGGCGAGCGTTGTCCGGAATTACTGGGCGTAAAGGGCGTGTAGGCGGTTAAGAAAGTCAGCTGTGAAAACCCAGGGCTTAACCCTGGACCTGCAGTTGAAACTTCTTAACTTGAGTGCAGGAGAGGAGAGTGGAATTCCCGGTGTAGCGGTGACATGCGTAGATATCGGGAGGAACACCAGTGGCGAAGGCGACTCTCTGGCCTGTAACTGACGCTGAGGCGCGAAAGCGTGGGGAGCAAACAGGATTAGATACCCTGGTAGTCCACGCCGTAAACGATGGGTACTAGGTGTAGGGGGTTTAGATACCTTCTGTGCCGCAGTTAACACATTAAGTACCCCGCCTGGGGAGTACGGCCGCAAGGTTGAAACTCAAAGGAATTGACGGGGGCCCGCACAAGCGGTGGAGCATGTGGTTTAATTCGAAGCAACGCGAAGAACCTTACCAGGACTTGACATATACCTGACGCAGCTAGGAAACTAATTGTTTCCCTTCGGGGACGGGTATACAGGTGGTGCATGGTTGTCGTCAGCTCGTGTCGTGAGATGTTGGGTTAAGTCCCGCAACGAGCGCAACCCTTGTCCTTAGTTGCCAGCATGTAAAGATGGGCACTCTAGGGAGACTGCCGGTGACAAACCGGAGGAAGGTGGGGATGACGTCAAATCATTATGCCCTTTATGTCCTGGGCTACACACGTGCTACAATGGCCTGTACAACGGGTTGCGAAGGGGTGACCTGGAGCTAATCCTATAAAGCAGGTCTCAGTTCGGATTGCAGGCTGCAATTCGCCTGCATGAAGTCGGAATCGCTAGTAATCGTGGATCAGCATGCCGCGGTGAATACGTTCCCGGGCCTTGTACACACCGCCCGTCACACCACGAAAGTCTGCAACACCCGAAGCCGGTGGAGCTAACCGTTTACGGAAGCAGCCGTCGAAGGTGGGGTAGGTGATTGGGGTGAAGTCGTAACAAGGTAGCCGTATCGGAAGGTGCGGCTGGATCACCTCCTTTCTAAGGATAATCAAACCCTGGCACAGCCAATAAACGGTTACACCGTTTATGATACTACCGTGAAAACGGGCCAGAGTTTAAAGAACTAAACCTGACAACGACGTTTAGGGTATAGTTAAAGGGAGATATGAGTAAAAACATTACTCTCTCTCCAAAATCCTTAGCGTTCCGGTAACCCCGGAATCAGCTAGGTGTGTGTAACAAAATAGTGAGTCCTGCTTAGTTTTCAGGGAACAACAGAACCCTGAAATGAAAAAGTTTTATAGTAAGTAAATAGCATTATTGTTCTTTGAAAACTGAACAGCGGAAACGAAGATTTAAGTAAAGTCAAGTTAGAAAGAGCGTACGGTGGATGCCTAGGTGCCAGGAGACGAAGAAGGGCGCAGCGAGCTGCGATAACCTTCGGGTAGCCGCAAGCAGGCGATAATCCGAAGGTTCCCGAATGGGGCAACCTAATGCGGTAAAGCCGCATTAAGCTGGGGCCAAAACCATTAACCCCAGCTGGTGAGACCCGGGGAACTGAAACATCTTAGTACCCGGAGGAAAAGAAAACAATAGTGATTCCCTTAGTAGCGGCGAGCGAAGGGGGAAGAGCCCAAACCTGTACCGTGTTAAATCCTGCCGGAGTTGCGGTATAGGGGTTGTGGGGATTGCTTTTTGACTGGCGGCAGCCATTCAGAGGAGTCAAAAACCTTGAGTTTAGTCGAATCTACTGGAAAGTAGAGCCACAGAAGGTGAAAGCCCTGTAGACGAAAAGCTCAAGGCTCCTCAAGCGATTACCCGAGTAGCGCGGGACACGTGTTACCCCGTGTGAATCAGGGAGGCCCACCTCCCAAGGCTAAATACTACCTGGCAACCGATAGCGGAGCAGTACCGTGAGGGAAAGGTGAAAAGCACCCCGGAAGGGGAGTGAAATAGAACCTGAAACCGTATGCTTACAAGCGGTCAGAGCCCTATTGGAGTTTACTCCAAGGGTGATGGCGTACTTTTTGTAGAACGGGCCGGTGAGTTACGATCAGCAGCAAGGTTAAGGCACTCAGTGCCGAAGCCGCAGCGAAAGCGAGTCTTAATAGGGCGACTATTAGTTGCTGGTCGTAGACCCGAAACCGAGTGATCTACCCATGGCCAGGGTGAAGCTCGTTTAAACGCGAGTGGAGGCCCGCACCCACCAATGTTGAAAAATTGGGGGATGAGCTGTGGGTAGTGGTGAAATGCTAATCGAACTCGGAAATAGCTGGTTCTCCCCGAAATAGCTTTAGGGCTAGCCTCAAGATAAAAGAATCGCGGAGGTAGAGCACTGATTGGGCTAGGGGCCCTACAAGGTTACCGATCTCAGTCAAACTCCGAATGCCGCAGATTTGTTTCTTGGGAGTCAGACTATGTGAGATAAGTTTCATAGTCAAGAGGGAAACAGCCCAGACCGTCAGCTAAGGTCCCTAAATTCAGGCTAAGTGGAAAAGGATGTGGAATTGCCCAGACAACCAGGATGTTGGCTTAGAAGCAGCCACCATTCAAAGAGTGCGTAATAGCTCACTGGTCAAGTGATTCTGCGCCGAAAATGTAACGGGGCTAAGCCTGATACCGAAGCTACGGCTTATTGGAGGTTAGAAGTTAGAGGTTGGAAATTGGAAAAAGATTAGAGGTATGAGTTGAGCAGTCAAATTAGACGTTCAGCCGTCAGTATCCCATTAAATATCGCCAAGAATACGATATATTGGGAAAGCAGCTAAAGTGAGCTGATACAAACCTGGCGAAAGATCTAACCTCCAACATCTAACTTCTAACCTCCAGTAGGGGTAGGGGAGCGTTCCATACGCATAGAAGCTATACCGTAAGGAGTAGTGGAGTATATGGAAGTGAGAATGCCGGTATGAGTAACGAAAAGGCGAGTGAGAATCTCGCCCGCCGCAAGCCTAAGGTTTCCTGAGGAAGGTTCGTCCGCTCAGGGTAAGCCGGGACCTAAGCCGAGGCCGAAAGGCGTAGGCGATGGACAACTGGTGGATATTCCAGTGCCACCTTTATCCGTTAATAGCGAAGGGGTGACGCAGGAGGGTAGGTACAGCGCACCGTTGGTTGAGTGCGTCTAAGCGTGTAGGTAGCAGGGATAGGCAAATCCGTCCCTGTGTTGATCCGAGGCGCGATGGGGAGCGAAATTTAAGTAGCGAACTGGCTGAACCCACACTGCCGAGAAAAGCCTCTAGTCAGGATAAAAGGTGCCCGTACCGCAAACCGACACAGGTAGGCGAGGAGAGGATCCTAAGGCGCGCGGGAGAACCCTTGTTAAGGAACTCGGCAAACTAACCCCGTAACTTAGGGAGAAGGGGTGCCCCATTAGGGTGAGAGGACTTGCTCCTTTAGCCTGAAGGGGTCGCAGAGAATAGGCCCAAGCGACTGTTTACCAAAAACACAGGTCTCTGCTAAGTCGTAAGACGAAGTATAGGGGCTGACGCCTGCCCGGTGCTGGAAGGTTAAGGGGAAGGGTTAGTGAGTTTTTCGGAACTTGCGAAGCTCTGAACTCAAGCCCCAGTAAACGGCGGCCGTAACTATAACGGTCCTAAGGTAGCGAAATTCCTTGTCGGGTAAGTTCCGACCCGCACGAAAGGCGTAACGACTTGGGCGCTGTCTCAACAAGGGACCCGGTGAAATTGTAATACCTGTGAAGATACAGGTTACCCACGACAAGACGGAAAGACCCCGTGGAGCTTTACTGCAACCTGATATTGGATTTTGGTACTGGATGTACAGGATAGGTGGGAGGCATCGATATGTGGGCGCCAGCCTGCATGGAGCCACTGTTGGGATACCACCCTTTCAGTATTGGAATTCTAACCTTTGGCCGTGAATCCGGTCTAGGGACAGTGTCAGGCGGGCAGTTTGACTGGGGCGGTCGCCTCCCAAAATGTAACGGAGGCGTCCAAAGGTTCCCTCAGCGCGGTTGGGAATCGCGCGTAGAGTATAAAGGCATAAGGGAGCTTAACTGTGAGACCGACGGGTCGAACAGGGACGAAAGTCGGGCTTAGTGATCCGGTGGTTCTTAGTGGTAGGGCCATCGCTCAACGGATAAAAGCTACCCCGGGGATAACAGGCTTATCTCCCCCAAGAGTCCACATCGACGGGGAGGTTTGGCACCTCGATGTCGGCTCATCGCATCCTGGGGCTGTAGTAGGTCCCAAGGGTTGGGCTGTTCGCCCATTAAAGCGGTACGTGAGCTGGGTTCAGAACGTCGTGAGACAGTTCGGTCCCTATCTGTCGTGGGCGTAGGAAACTTGAGGAGGTCTGTCCCTAGTACGAGAGGACCGGGATGGACGGACCGCTGGTGTATCAGTTGTTCTGCCAAGGGCATAGCTGAGTAGCCAAGTCCGGGAGGGATAAGCGCTGAAAGCATCTAAGCGCGAAGCCTTCTCCAAGATAAGGTTTCCCATCCGTAAAAGGAATAAGACCCCAGGAAGAAGACCTGGTTGATAGGCCGGAAGTGTAAGAGCAGTAATGCTTTCAGCGGACCGGTACTAATAGGTCGAGGACTTGACCTTTAAAAAATTTGTTTCCGCTGTACAGTTTTGAGAGAACAACTCTTTCAATATATTAAGTCTGCAGAATAAATTATCGTGAACAATTCGATTGAAAATCGTGTGAACGGAATTTATTCAAAGACAACCTTTTCTGGTGAAGATAGCGGAGGGGCCACACCCGTTCCCATCTCGAACACGGAAGTTAAGCCCTCCAGCGCCGATGGTACTTGGGACGCGAGTCCCCGGGAGAGTAGGTCTTCGCCGGAATTAATTTTAAAAAGAGGATCCTTACAATTACGTAAGGGTTCTTTTTTTATTTTCGCTGTTTACGTTTCAGCCAGAGCTCTTACTATAAAAACTTGTTTGCCTTATGGAAGGAATTCTGGGCTTTTCACTTCTGTAATCGTAAGCTGTCCCCGAAATTTCTCCGAAATTCCCAAATAATTAAGTAAACTGTCCCCGAAATTCAGTAATTAAGTAAACTGTCCCCGAAATTCAGACATGAGCATTACTATCAAAGTCATATTGTTTAAGCTGCAAGTCTGCGGAAGAATCAAGTGAACAGTTCGATTTAAAAATCAGAAGTAAGTACAGATTCCTTATAAGCTGCAAGTCAGTGGAATGAATCTGTGTGAACAGTTCGATTGAAAATCGTGTGAACACGGATTCATTCCACTGACGAGCTCTCTATAAGGTAAACATTAGTTCCATTACAAAATCGTGTGAACGAAATTTATTCAAAGACAACCTTTTCTGGTGAAGATAGCGGAGGGGCCACACCCGTTCCCATCTCGAACACGGAAGTTAAGCCCTCCAGCGCCGATGGTACTTGGGACGCGAGTCCCCGAGAGAGTAGGTCTTCGCCGGAATTAATTTTAATAAAGGACCCTTTACATAATGTAAAAAGGGTCCTTTATTTTTTTCTTTAGTTGACGTGCCTAAAAAGGAAAAATCCATAACCGCAAAGGTAAGGGGAACAAAAATTTGTTCCCCTTACTTATTGAGGATCGTACATTCCATTGTTTATCATGTAATTAGAAATACCCTCCCCATGCTGTTGTTCTTCCTTTTGAATATGATTAAGAGCCTGACGCATCTTGGTGTCTTGAAACTCAAAGATAGCAGTATTGTAAGTATCTGATACATATTTTTCGGTCATAAGTAAGTCGTTACAAAGGGCAGCATCTTTCTGTCTATCAGATTTGTTCATAGTGGGGTCTATTTGATGTTCTTGCGGCTGGTTTTGCTGCTGCCCTTCTATTTGGTTCTGCTGCTGATTCACGTCAGGAACCTGTCCCTTGAGCATTTGGTTTACTGTGTCTAAGTGCTGCTGTTCTTGCTGAGCATAAGAGTTAAATAGTTGTTTTAATTGAGGGTCTGAAGCCTGGTTGGCATAACTTTTATACTTTTGTATACATATTTCTTCGTGGGTTTTTTGGTCTTGTAAAAGTAGTTTCTCCTTTTGCGTAAGTTGTACTGTCAAAGTTAACACATCCTATCCCTTGTTATTTGCATTTAGTTTTTTCAGTAAGGGCAGTTTTATACAATAATGAAATAGGATTTGTGAAAAAAAAATATGAAATGTCGGTAGATACAAACCAATAGTTTTGCATTTTTTGTCGCTATTACTGTTTTGGGGGGAGTTTTGGGAGAAATTTGGGAGAACAATCTGATAAACTTTTGTTTTACAAACGATTGTTTTTATCCAGAGAGGGTAATTCTTAAAAGCTAAGTGGAGGTAAATAATTATTAGGTGGTGAAAGAAATGGCGCTTAAAATTATGGAAAAGATTAAAAACATTGGAAGAAATATTGGTGTTTTAGATGAAGTTAATATTTCGAACCCAATATCAATGGAATCAAAAGAGGAAGATGTAGTCTCGGTCTCATCCGATCAAGATCATGAGGAGGAAAATGAAAAGAAAGAAGACTCTCTTAACTGCTTTCCCTTAAATGATAATATGGATAAAGCAAATTTAGACCTGGTTAATGCCGTAAACCAAATATTACGTGCACGGCAGTTTACCCAGCAAAACTTAGAGGAAATCCAGGTTCGGCTTTCGCATTCTCAGAATCAAAATTTAGTAATTAATAAAGAAATCACCTTAGTTAAGGGAATTTTAGCACAAAAAGGCAAAGAGATTAACTTATTAGAATCAAAAATATCTGATAAAAATATTAAAATAGATAGTTTAATGGAAGAAATTAGAGAAAACCAATCAAATATGTCTAATGAAATCAAGGAACTACATAAAACTATTGATATTGAACAGCAAAAATATTTAAAGTACAAAGAACAATATGAAAAAGAAAGTTTAAATCTAATAATGAAACTGAAGAAACGAGATGAAACAATTATCCAACTTGAGTCGGAAAACAATAATCTGTCAAAAGCATTTGAAAATATTCGCAAAGAAAATAAATATTTGTTAAGTATGATAAATGATTTTACAGACCGAATGTCAATGTCCTTTGAGAAAATACCAGGTCAAAAAAGCAATTATGAAAACTGAACAGCTTTCAATAGAGGAAAATAAGTTTTTTTTTGAAAAACTGTTAGAGATACGGGCTTTAAGCAATAGTAGTTTTTCTTTGTCAATCATTGGATGTATAATCTTTCAACAAGATTGTTATCCTATTGAGCTCAGTATAGATGAGCAAACTTATACACAACTAAATGAGGTTGTTAAATTTCAGCAGAATTGTAGATATAGACTTTCTTTATACAGTAGATGGGATCCATTTCGGCAGCAGCATTTTATTACAATTACTAAGATAATGGGAGAAAAAAGAGAGTCCAATTATCTTAGATGTTCCCCTGAATTTCATGATATACTTTATAAACTCCAAGGAATACAAAATATTCAACAAATTGTTTCTATAAATGAAATCAAGATTCCAGAAAATGTACCTCAAGAAACTAAAGATGTTCCAGTCAATAACAACATATCTAAGGTAAAAAGAAATGGCACCAGTCACATTATGGTTTCCAAATCTCTTCAAATATTGATGCAGGCGGGAGTATTAGCAATTTTCTTTTTCATACACTCAGTTAATGCTAGTGATGGTTTACATTATTTTAACAGCTCCTCTGTCAGTGGAGAGGAAATCATTTCAACTGCGGAAAGAGTATCTGTGGACTATGAGTTAGAAGAGTACCAACCAGAAAATCCAAAAACAGATGTAGTTGGTGATAATAAGGCATCAACTAGAGAAAAAAAGAATGATTTCGTATATCTGGAAATGGAAAAGCGATTTGAATATTGTGTTCCGGAAGGATATGTTGCGCTAACCTTTGATGATGGGCCATCTAAGTACACACGAGATATTGTTGATATCCTGGTAGAACAGGGGGTAGGTGCAACATTTTTCTTTTTGGGAAAGAATTCTGCAATGTATCCTGAAAATGTTAAGTATGCTGTATCAAATGGTATGTCCGTGGGAAATCATTCCTGGAGCCATAGTAATCTTACAAGTTTATTGCCTGTTGATAAAATAAAAGAAATAGTTGAAACTAATACATTATTATCGAGTCTTACAGAAGTTCCTATAACACTTTTTAGGCCTCCATACGGATTGTTGGATGATATCTTATTGGAAGAGATTGCAAATCAACAAATGAAGGTAATGATGTGGAACCGTGACCCAAAAGACTGGAAATTAAACGGTAAGGATAATATGATTCAATATTTTCTAGAATCAGAACCTTCTGGGGGAGTTTATGTATTACACGAAAACAGTTTAATGGTACAATCACTACCAGATATTATAGAAATCCTGAAACAAAGTAACCTGGAATTTGCAGTATTAAAGTAATTTATTGGATTTTTTAATTATAATGTTAGTTTATACATCCTTTTTCAGCTTTGTTCACATAATGTGGAACAAAGTTTTTTATTTGATTTAATTTGAAGAAAAGAAAAGGATTATGTTAGAAATTGTAGAATATTTTATCAAAATTAAATAATTCATGAAGAGGAACATAAAGGAACATAAAAATTTTCAAAATGAGCATGGACATACAATATAGACCCCAAGACATAATTGTAAATAACTATATACCTTTGGAAAGTAGTAAAGAGGTGAATCAAAAAAACGTGATAAAAGTAATCTTAATATATGACGAAAAGCCTGCTCTGAGAAAGCTTGAATATTTGCTTCAGAAGTATCCTTTAATTGAAATAGTAGGTATTTATAAAAATTCGCCAAAAGTAATAAAAAATATACAATTATTGAAGCCGCAGGCGGTTTTTATGGATATCAATGTACCAATATGTAAAGTGGTTATTGCTTCAAAAATAGTTGAATTGTGTCCTTTGACGGATATTATTTTTGTTACTGCTTATGACCAGTATGCAGTAGAGGCTTTTGAGCTTCATGCCTTGGATTATATAATGAAGCCTTTTTCAAAAGAACGACTTGACAAAACCATACAAAGGATTATTCGTAAGAATTGCAGGGAAAAACTGCAGTGTACTGAAAAAAAATTTAAGATTATAACCTTTGGAAGGTTTGAGGCAGGATGGGAGGGACAGGAGCCAATAAAGTTTCGCTCACGAAAGACCAAAGAGCTTTTTGCTTTTCTGCTTCAACATGCAGACCTGGAAATAACAAAAGATGAGATTTTAGAGGCACTATGGACAGATATCGTTATTAACAGAGCTGTACATCAACTTCACAACTGTATTTATTATATCAGAAAAACACTCCAGGACTATGGAGTTGAAAGAAAACGCATTACTATTGAAGGAAAATATAAACTTAAATTAGGTGAAATAGAGATAGACAGAACGCAGTTCATTCAAAGCATACGGAATGAGAACAGGGATTTGGAAATGTTGGAGCAAACAGAAGCACTATATAGAGGTGATTATTTAGAGGGGGATTACTGGGGAGTATGGGTTGAGGCGGAGCGGGAAAGATTATCGAAGTATTATTTTAATATTGTTTTAGAGCTGGCAGAGATTTATATACGCAGCGAAAGATTTATTCCAGCGGAGGAGCTTTTATTAAAGGCATTTAAGAAAAACCCATACAATGAAAAAGTATCAAAATCACTCATTAACCTGTATATACTGACCAATAGAAGGGCCAGTGTATTGAAGCATTACCGGGAGTATGAAAGAATTCTGAGGAAGGATTTGGGCCTTAGGCCAGACGATCAATTAAAAAAAATAATGGAAAAAATATAAATTTAGGAGGAATAAAAAATGAAACCAAAACTTATTGCTATTTTTATATTTGTCTTATTGTTTATAATTGTTTTAGTACAGAACAACTACGTTACAATAATAAATCTGCTGTTCTGGAAGATAAGCATGCCTCAGGTAATAATAATCTTACTCTCCATGATGATTGGTTTTGCTGCAGGTTATCTTACTGTTGTTTTACCTCAGAAAATAAAAAGTAAATCGATTAAAAAATAACTTGTTTAAGGATTACTCCTTAGGGGATTAATTACCTTTCATTTTGTATAAGCTTTGGGTTTGTTTTTTCCAATAATTTCGGAAAAAAACCCCTCCTTGGTTTTTGTCTGGTTGATTGGAGGCAGAGCATAAAACTTTATCTATAAGCGCCTCTTCTTTTGTCAGGGCGAAATCCATAATTTTTAACAGCTGGTCTTCATTTATTTTGTTTAAGTCTAGGGAAACAATCATGGCATTTATATTATTTTCTAAAAGATCTCTTTCAGTTAAATAAGATAAAAGATTGGATACTCTGTTCTCAAGAACTGACCTGTGAAGCAGTTCTCTTTTTCTCCAGAAGTCTATGGCGGCTTCTTCTTCTTTTTCATTGAAAGAGAATATATCTTCCTGGATCATCCAGAAGGGTTTAAAGACAGCCAGGCAGGGAGTAGAGCTGCCGGTTATCAGATAGGTGCATAATTTTTCATTCAATGAAGCAATATAGCTGCCTGTGGTGTGGTCACCTATCAGGAAACCTCCATGCATGCAAATACTTTTCAGAGAGTGTTTTGAAAATTGTTTTCCTTCAGTCCCGGCATCGTGGGACCGAAGAATTTTTTTCATGGTGTCAGCATTTATGCTGCCTTTTTCTTTTTCAAGGATGTTTTTACTGGCACTTAACCTCTGCTTAGATCCACTAAAACGAGTAATTAAGGGATTTCCGTAACACGCAGCGAAGTGAAAATCTTTTTCATTCTTGCACCATCCTTTGTCCACCGCATGTTCTACCAGGTGGGGATGGCACCGGTCATATTCTCTACCGATGGTCAGGCAGTTGGAAATGCTTTTAACATTTTTAACTTTCTCTGCGGCCCAGTATTCCCCGGCGGTTTCCAGGACCCACGCGGAATTTATATCTGCTATCAGGAAAGAGTTATGATAGGTAAAATGCTTTTCATAGCCGCAGTTTCCCCCCTGGCCATACTTACTTAACAGATCAATGATCAGGGTTAGGGCTTCTTCACTGGTTCTGCATCTCTCCAGGGCGATACGCACCATATCCATACCCAAGAGACTATCCTTCCCATATTTTTCTTTGGTGAAGACTGCTTCATTTCCAATATTTAGGCCGAATTCGTTGCATCCCATCTCACAGCCCCACATCCATGAGGGTTTTAAAAGCATGACCTCATAGGTTTCTTCGGCTTGATCTATTTCAATATAAGTACACCGGACTTTTGCACCTTGATTATAATGTTTTCGAGGAATTCTTATCATTATTAAGGGTTCATTCGGTTGGCGGTCGCTGTTTTTTGCAAAGATGACGGACCCGTCTGTTGTAGAGTTTCCCAAAGCTACCATGGTATCACACATAAAAAATTCTCCTCAGTATTAAATTTACTGTTACTCATATAAGAATTCCACACGCTGTATAAAAAGTCCTTTACTGTCATCAAGAGGATTATGATCAGGCTCTGGTGACGAATTGATGAAGTTAACTAATTTCAGGTTTTACAGTATAAGGTTATATATAATTAGAGATAATAAGAGGAAATGATTGTTTTTTTAAGCTATTGCCCTTTAAACAATAGCTATTTTTATTTAATGAAATAAATATATTAAAATCATTGACATTTTATGTACATCTGTTAAAATTTAATTTGACGTTCAAAAGGAAACTGTTTGGAACAATAATAAACACAAAGGAGGCACGTAAATGAACGCTTTAGGCCGTCATGTTTTAGCGGAGTTGTATGGTTGTACCCCAGAGGTGTTAAACGACCTAAAAAAAATAGAAGATATTATGGTAGCCGCTGCGTTAGAAGCTGGAGCTGAAATAAGAGAAGTAGCCTTTCATAAATTTAGTCCTCAGGGGGTTAGTGGGGTTGTGGTGATATCAGAATCTCATTTGGCAATTCATACATGGCCGGAACTAGGTTATGCAGCAGTGGATATATTCACCTGCGGCGATACTGTCGACCCGTGGGTTTCATGCGACTACATTAAAGTTAAATTCTGCGCTCAGAATATGGCTGCCAATGAAGTTAAGCGTGGAATTTTTGATTTTGAAGTGTCTCATAAACAGGTGGTAAACCAGTAAAGGGAGGAGAGTTTATGACTGTACCAACCTGGAAATGGTTTATTGAATATACAACCGAGACCCAGGCTCATATGCATGGAATATCAAAATACATTTATAGTGGAAAAACCCGTTATCAAACAATTGAAATTGTCGAAACAGACTTTTTTGGCCGCTGTTTAATACTGGATGGTAAAATTCAATCTGCCCAAAAAGATGAATATATATACCACGAAACCTTAATACATCCCGCTATGGTTCTGCATTCAAACCCACAGAATGTAATGATTGTGGGCGGTGGAGAAGGAGCTGTTATAAGGGAAATTTTAAAGCATCCATCGGTAAAAAAAGTAATTATGGTAGATATTGACAAGGAAGTAGTAGTTCTTTGTGAGAAATATTTACCGGAATTGAATGACGGTTCTTTCCAAGATCCCAGGGTAAATCTTTTTTTCATGGATGCCCGAAAGTATTTGGAGGAGACCGAAGAAACATTTGATGTAATATTTAGTGATTTAACTGAACCTCTTGATGATGGGCCCTCTTACATGCTTTTTACACAGCAGTTTTATGAAATTATTAATAATAGGCTTGGTGAAGATGGAATAATGGCTTTACAGTCTGGTTCTTTTAACATAAATCTAATTGACTGTCACACTGCAATTTGTAACACAATGTCTTTGGTTTTTCCTTATGTTAGTTCTTATGCCGCTTTTATACCTTCTTATGATGCACAGTGGGGTTTCACCTTGGCTTCTAAAAAAATAAATCCTGACCATTTAACGGAGAAAAGAATTGATGAGATTTTACAGGAGAGAAATATTAAAGGTTTAAAATACTATGATGGTGAGACTCACAGGCATTTGTTTTCCATTACTAAAGATGTAAGGAGCAGAAAAGAGAGAGAGAAGCGAATTATTCAGGACGACAGCCCCCTGTTTACTTTCTAGTTGATTTAATCAAGGAGGTCGCGATAATGGAAAAAACTTTTGTAATGATTAAACCTGATGGTGTTCAAAGAAACCTGGTTGGAGAAGTAATTAAAAGGTTTGAGAAAAAAGGTCTCAAGCTGGTGGCCATGAAAATGCTGATTATATCCAGGTCTTTGGCAGAGGAGCATTACAAAGAACATGTTGAGAAGCCTTTTTTTGAAGAACTTGTTTCTTTTATTATTTCTGGTCCTGCGGTGGCTATGATCTGGGAAGGTCGGGAGGCCATAAATCTGGCGAGAAATATGTTGGGGAAAACTAACCCCTCAGAGGCGGCTCCCGGCACAATTAGAGGAGACTTTGGCATTTATACTGGCAATAATGTGATACATGGTTCTGATGCACTCCAGAGTGCGGAGAGAGAAATTAATCTTTTTTTTAAAACAGAAGAGATACTAAGTTACACAAAAGATCTGAATTGCTGGGTGTATGGTCAGTAGATTATCGAGAAAACAAAATATTACATAAGAATAAGCGGCAGATTTGCCGCTTATTTGTTTGCTATGATATTTTGAACTTAAGAATCAGGTTTTTTAAAAATCATGATATATTCATGCACTTTATTTACTCTGAAGACATATGGGAACCCCAAAGGCTTTAAATTGTTGTATTCTTTCTTTCTATCCCAGATAATAATATCATCCAGCAGGAAACCAAGTTCTGTCAATTTATGAGTGAGATCCATGTGTAGAGGAAAAAAAACACTTCTTTTTCGGATATCCATTACTACTACGATACAATAAGCTGCAGGCTTTAAGACTTCTTTAACACCACAAAAAATATCCGTAAGATTGTTTAAATACTGCTGATAATTTTCTATGTTTCCAAGGTCTTCTCCCAGTTCGCCATAATTTCTAATATTTTTTTTATCTGCGCTTCTTTTTTCCCTTAACACATTCCAGTAAGGAGGAGAAGTAACACATAGATCAACAGAGTTTAGGGCCAGGTGGGTTAAAAGGTTTCTGGCGTCCTCCTGGATGATTCTATAATGATCGGAATCAAAAGACTTTAGTCTTTTCTCAGCAATTTGTATAAATTCTTTAGAGATATCAAACCCAACTGATTTTCTATTGTTTTCTGCGGAAGCCACCAGGGTGCTTCCACTTCCCATAAAAGGGTCTATAACCGTATTACCCCTGCGGGAAAAAGTTTTTAGAAGCTTTTCCACCAGGGAAACAGGAAACATGGCAGGGTGTTTTAGCTTGCTCTCTTCTGAAGTTTTACTTATATCATCCCAAACGCTTATACTGTTACGAATCCAGGTTTTACCATCTAGTTCGTTACATCGGTTTTTTGTCAGTTTGATTTTATCTTTTCCCATAATATTAATAACCCTTTTTTTGATTTTATAATATATCGGTATTAATTTACATATTGTTTCATAAATTATAAAATATTGGAAGGGAAAAGTCAATTTGCACTAAATTCATTTTACATTAATTGGACTTAATTTGTCCCGTAACCAGAAGTCTTGGGTCCAGGAAAAACAACACTATGGTACAGCAGGGAAGAATACCTCTATAACAGTAGTATGTTTGAATAACTAATATTTAAGAAAAAAATAATATTATTGCATATTAATGTATCTTATGCTATGTTTTTCTTATTATGTCCATCAAAAAATTTTTTTAAAAAAAGAGGGAGGTTTTTTTTATGGGTAAAAAGGGTTTTGGTATTTCAGTTTTCATGATTTGTATGGTGTTGCTATTATTTCTTATTGGTTGTGAATTTAGTGCAAGCACTGCAAATTTCAAAAATATTCAGGTTGCGTCAGACATAAACAAAGAAACTAATGAACCGACGGTTGTTACAAATACTTTTTCAACAGATGCTCCTATGATTTATGTTTCAGGGGATGTAGTTAACGCTCCGGATGGAACAAAAATAAAATCAAGTTGGGTTTACCTTGAAATGGATCCTGTTTTTGTTATTGATGAGGTAGAAATGACTACAAAAGATATAGATACAGGATTTGTTTTTGGTTTATCTAAACCGGATAATGATTGGCCTGAAGGAAAATATGAGGTAGAACTCTACATAGATAACAATCATGAAGAAACTGTCAAATTTGAAGTGAAATAAAAGCTGCATTGGATGTGTTAACTAATAAAATACAACAGGATTTAGGAGAATCTTAAATGAAAAGGACATTAATAACTGTAATCATATTTTTATTGATTTGTTTTCTAACTGGATGCGGTCATATTGAGGACACAAATGGAGAAAGTACTGAACTAACAACAATTTCATTAGAAAAATTATCAGGAAAAACTATAAGCGCCAGAACCAGTGGAGTTAGTACAGCTACAACCCGGAATAATATTACAATAGTCACTCAGTTTGAGGATATTGATCTGGACAGCCTTGTTATGAAGGGTGGTTTAACATCTGGAGTTAGTAGTATAATGGCAACAGAAATAAAGCAAGGGAATAGATTGAGGATTGACAGTTTTACAAGTGTTGAATCAGGAAACTTAGGTTTACTTTTAATTTCTCCAAATAATGAAGTTTTATATAACTTTGCAATCGGGGAGGAAGATTCGTGTGAAATAACTGGCCAGGAAGCAGGTATATATATGGTTAGGATGGGAGCCGAGAGTTTCACCGGAGAAATTAATCTTGCTAGAACTATTAACTTCGAATAACAGTAGTAAGATAGATTAATTCGATAGCAAGTATTAATGTAACCATTAATAGGTATTAGACTATGAAAAAGAAAAATCTCCTTAATTATCAGAAGGAGAAAGTAAGTAATTTGTGTTAAATCAACCGGGAGTGGGGGCTCTCGGTTTTTATTTATAAGATTTAAATGTTTTTAACTAAAATATCTTTTTAAAAATAATGGTGCGAGAGGAGGGACTTGAACCCTCACACCCGTACGGGCACTAGACCCTGAACCTAGCGCGTCTGCCGTTCCGCCACTCTCGCATAAATGGTGAGCCATGAAGGGCTCGAACCTTCGACACCCTGATTAAAAGTCAGGTGCTCTGCCAACTGAGCTAATGGCTCTCCTAAAACATTATAACACATTTTATAAATAATTCAATGGCTGGGGTGGGAGGATTCGAACCTCCGCGTGCAGGATCCAAAGTCCCGTGCCTTACCGCTTGGCTACACCCCAAAACAACAATTTATAGTATAACTTATTTTTCTTAACACGTCAAATCAAAAATAAAAATAATTAAACAAATTTCTACAAATCCACTACAAATCCCTACACAGACTGGGTATAAAAGATTTCATATTTTAATTTACACCCATTTATGTTAAGGTATACATTCTATCATTTTTGCAAATAACAGTACAAAGAATTTTTTTATTTGGAGGGTAAACAATATGATTGACCAGTTTTTTGACAAAATATTTTCAAAACTTGAGGATATTGATAGACAGTTGTCATCAGTTCCCAGTGACCAGGAAACAGAAATTTTAACAGAACAACTTTTACAGCTTCGCAGACAGATGGATCAAATGGTGAATTATTGGCTTAAATTTGAGGAAAAAGTGAATAATATGCAGTTAAAATATAAATTAGATATACCGGAAGAACTATTTGATATTATACCCGATGGGTTATTGGAAAAATTAGATTTAATTGATGATGATTTAACTTTTGAAAATGAGGAGGATAAAATTAGTAATCCTGGCACCACAACCAGAAATGTCTTTCAAAATATGGATGAGAATGTTTTTATGAGTATAGATGATTTGGAAACTACACGTTTCTTTCGAAGGGGTATAGGCTATTTTGACTTATCTATGATGAATGAGGCAGTAGAAGAATTTAAAAATGTAATAATAAGAGAGCCAAATTTTATGGCCGGTCATTTTTATTTAGGCATGGCTTATAGTGAATTAGGCAATCATGAGGAAGCTTTAAAAGAATTTAACTTGATTTTGGCTTTGAATCAGAACCCTAAGTTTAAGGCAGTTACTCATAACTGCAGAGGAAACATTTATGCGGAACAGGGAAGATATGAAGAGGCTTTACAAGAATTTGAAAATACTCTAAAACTGGATAATAATTTTGTGGATGTCTACTTTAATTTGGGGGCCACCTGTTATAATATGAACAAATTTGAAGAAAGTATTGAGCATTTCAAAAATGCTTTGAAATATTTTGATGACGATTGGGAAATTTTTTATTACTTGGGAAAATCATATGGTAATTTAGGCTTTTTAAAAGAGGCTATTTACTATGTTGAAAAAGCCTCACAATTGAAGGGTGGCATAACTGCTATTCATTTGGAATTAGGAGTACTTTACGAATTAAGTGGAGAAAAAAATAAAGCAAAAAATCAATATTCAAAAATTAAAAACAAATAAAAAATGGCATATTTTCATAAATTGCTAAAATTATACTGCCTAAACAATAATTATTAGTTATAATAAGCTATGAGTCTTATTTTGCCAAACCTTATTAATTGCCGTTATTTAGTTAGGGAGAAAAGTAATTTAGGTTAATAATTAAGTTCAGGAAAGTTCAGGCAGGGCTTCCAGTGCTTTTAGGCTGACGCTTCATCTGGAAAAATAGTTTTTTAGGTATAAACAATATTAGAGGGAGGTAACTAATGGAAATAAGGGTAGGGGTAATTGGAGGAACAGGGGTTTATGATCCGAAAATATTAGAAGATTTAAGGGAGATAGATGTGGATACTCCTTATGGGAAAGCTTTAATATACCAGGGCTCTTTTCAGGGAAAAGAGGTTTGTTTCCTTCCACGGCATGGAATGACTCACGGGGTGCCGCCTCATAAAATAAATTACCGGGCTAATATTTGGGCATTGAAAAAGGTTGGAGTAAACCGTATCATTTCTACTGCTGCAGTGGGTTCCTTAAATGAGGAAATGCCACCTGGATCAGCCGTATTAATAGATCAGTTTATCGATTTTACCAAACAAAGGGCTTTAACTTTTTTTGAAGATGGTCAAGAGGGGGTTGTGCACACTGATTTTACCGAACCCTACTGTCCGGAGGTAAGAAAGCACTTGTTGGAAAATTCTGCCCCTTCAGGTTTGAAAGTATTGGATTATGGAACTTATGTGTGCACTGAAGGGCCCCGATTTGAAACACCTGCGGAAATAAAGATGTTTAGGTCCTGGGGTGGAGATGTAGTAGGAATGACCAACGTACCTGAGGTAGTTTTAGCCCGGGAAGTGGGCTTGTGTTATGCCACAGTTACACTGGTTACCAACTATGCAGCCGGAATATCCAAGAGTATTTTAACTCATGAGGAAGTTCTGCAGATGATGGCAGAAAATATTGATAAAGTAAAGCAATTAATAATGGGAACTATTGCTAAGATGCCCAAGGAAGTCCAATGTAATTGTGAGAAAACCCCCGGGAAAATGGTGGTATAAGGATTGGAAAAAATATGATTAGTCCCATGATTTGGCAGGGAAATAAATTAAAGATACTGGACCAGAGGAATATTCCTCTTTCTATGGATTATATTTTTTGTACAACCTGCCGTGAGGTAGAAGAACATATTTACAATTTGGCCATCCGTGGAGCTCCAGCTATTGGGGCTGCGGCTGCCTTTGGTATGGTTCTGGGGGCTCGGGAACTTCGGGATTTTTCCGGAAATAAATTTGAAACTTTATTTAGAAAAAAAGCATTGGCTATGCTCAAGGCAAGGCCAACAGCAGTAAATTTATCCTGGGCAGTAAGTCGTATGTTAAAAGAATTTGAAAGTTTAAAAGAGAAAAATACAGGGGATATAATTAAAGGTCTGGAGGAAGAAGCCCTTACTATTTACCATGAAGATATTGAAATTAACAAAAAAATTGGACAATTCGGTGCTTCCCTGGTTTCAAAAGGTGCTTTTATCTTAACCCATTGTAATGCCGGGGCTCTGGCCACAGCAGGATATGGAACCGCTCTGGGAATTGTGCGGAAGGCAGTGGAGCAGGAGAAAGAAATTCACGTCTATGTGGATGAGACCCGGCCTGTTTTACAAGGAGCCCGATTAACCGCCTGGGAATTGGAACAGGAAGAAATACCTTATACTCTGATTACAGATAATATGGCCGGAATGCTCATGCAAAAGGGTAATATTGATCTGGTGGTGGTAGGGGCAGACAGGATTGCTCTTAATGGAGACACAGCTAATAAAATCGGCACCTATAGTCTGGCGGTGTTGGCCAAATACCATGGGGTACCTTTTTATGTTGCTGCACCTTTCTCCACCTTTGATTTAAATATAAAAACAGGGGAAGAGATTCCTATAGAAGAGAGAGACTGCCGGGAGGTAACTCATATTTTTAATCAAAGGATTTCCCCTGATGGATGCCATGTTTTTAATCCCTCCTTTGATGTAACTCCAGCTGGTTTAATCAGTGCCATTATTACGGAAAAGGGGGTTATTGAAAATCCCCGGGAGAACAATATAAGTACTTTTTTTAATAAAATGAAAAGTTAGGAGTCGGGTTTAATGCTGGAAACGGAAAAAAATAAGGAACAAGTTGCCAGAATCGCAAAAAAAATGCTGGAAGAAAATCTGGTGGTAGAAACCTGGGGAAACGTCAGTGCCCGTTCTAAAGAAGGGATGGTCATAACTCCCAGCGGCCTGGATTATAAAAAGCTTAATTTCACGGATATGGTAGTAATGGACCTTCATGGAAATGTAAAGGAGGGTAAATGGAAGCCTTCTTCAGAACATCCCATGCACCGATTAATATACCAGCGGAGACATGATGTCAATGCGGTCATGCATACACACAGTATTTATGCTACTGCTTTTGCTGTAGCCAGAAAAGAAATCAATACCGTAGTAGAAGATTTTTCCCAGGTGTTGGGGGGTAGTGTGAAGGTTGCAGATTATGCTATGCCTGGTTCTGATGTATTGGCTTTAAATTGTGTTGACGCTTTAGAAGACAGGTCTGCAGTTTTGATAGCCAATCATGGTCTGGTGGCCGTGGGTAAAACCCTGGAAGAGGTGCTGTTAATCTGTAAAGTCATTGAGAAAACCGCACTTATCAGCCTTTATGCCAATATGTTAGGTGGACCGGTGGTAATTGATGAACAGCATGTCGTAAGACTGCACAAATATTTTAAGGAACAATATGGTCAAAAATAATAAAATATAATGAGACCCATTTTTCTACAAGCAGAGAAAAGCGTTGAGACCTAAGTCTTCTAAATGATGGTAAAATATTATTAATGAACCAGTGGGATTATTTTGCATGCATTTTTAAAAAAAGAGGTGGAAAATACTGTGGTTAAAATAAAAATCACCAATTGCCATATACATACTTTTAATGAGGAAAACCAAGTTATTGATTCTGGTGAGATTGTAATTGAAGGGGATGTTATTAGTTATGTTGGAGAGGTTCGGGATGGCGAAAATGACAAAAAGGATTTCAGCCGGGTGATTGATGCCCGGGGGAAGGTTTGTCTTCCGGGATTCATTAATTCCCATACCCATGCTCCTATGACTCTGTTTCGAGGATTTGCCGATGATCTGCCGCTGATGACTTGGCTTGAAGATAAAATTTGGCCGGCGGAGGATAAATTACAGGGTGAGGATGTATATTGGGGTACTCTTCTATCCTGTTTGGAAATGATTAAGTCCGGAACAACGACTTTTAATGACATGTATTTTTTCTTAGATGATATGGCAAAGGCTGTGGGCGAAAGCGGTATGCGGGCAGTGCTTTCCCGAGGGCTTATAGGATTGGAGGAAAGAAAAGCAGCCGTAGGATTGGAAGAAACAGAAAAACTGATTGGCTCCTGGCATAATGCCTTTGACGGACGAATAAAAATGATGCTGGGCCCTCATGCTCCCTACACCTGTCCCCCGGAATTTCTTATAAAAATTATAGAAAAAGCGGAACAGCACAAACTCCCCCTGCATATACATTTAGCCGAAACTAAATTTGAAGTGGAACAGTCAAAACAATTATATGGAATGACTCCCATAGAACATATGGAAAAATTAGGTTTATTTAACTATCCAGTGACAGCTGCTCACTGCGTGCATCTCAGTCCCGGTGATATAGAAATATTGTCCCGTAATAAAGTTACTGTAGTCCATAACCCGGGAAGCAATTTGAAGCTGGGAAGCGGGATAGCTCCTGTTATTCAGCTCCTGGAAGCCGGAGTGACTGTTTCCTTGGGTACCGACAGCGCAGCCAGCAATAATAACCTGGATATGCTGGAGGAGGTCAGGCTGGCAGCTTTGATTCATAAAGGAGTTACTGGTGACCCTACAGTATTACCGGCTTGTAAAGCTCTGGAAATGGCAACCCGAGAAGGAGCCAAAAGCATATTCTGTGAGGGTGAGATTGGAATGTTAAAAACCGGTTACAAGGCTGACTTAATTCTTTTAAACCTTGAAAAGCCTCATCTTTGTCCATTCCATGACCTTACAGCCCATATTGTTTATGCGGCACAAAGTTCAGATATTGAAACGGTAATTATTGATGGTAAAGTAGTGATGGAAAACAGAGAGATAAAAAATTTAGATCAAGAAAAAATTATGTACCATGCACAGAAAATGGCTTCTATATTGACTGGAGGGATTCCATGTGAGGGTGCTTCTAACTAATGATGACGGTATTTTTGCCGATGGAATACAAGAGTTAAGCAAAGCTATGCAAAAGATTGCTGCTGTATATATTGTTGCCCCGGACAGAGAGCGGAGTGCGGTGGGACACGCCATTACCATGCACAACCCTCTAAGGGCCGACAAGGTAAAGCTATACCATAACCCTAATCTTTCGGCCTGGGCAGTGAACGGTACTCCTTCAGATTGTGTTAAATTGGCAGTAGAGGCTATATTGCCGGAAAGACCGGATATAGTAATTTCCGGTGTAAACCGGGGCGCCAACCTGGGTACAGATGTATTATATTCAGGGACTGTTTCTGCAGCAGTGGAGGGAGTCATCAGTGGCCTGCCTTCTATTGCTGTATCTTTAACGGCGGTAGAAAATCCTGATTATACCCTGGCAGCGGAGTTTGCGGCCCAACTATCAAAAATAGTGCTAAAAAAAGCCCTGCCTAAGGGTACTCTTTTAAATGTAAACGTTCCAGGAATTCCCCGGGAGGAAATAGCCGGTGTTGTAGTTACCCGTCTGGGGGTAACCCGCTACCATAACGAGTTTGAAGAGAGAGTAGATCCCAGAGGACGCTCCTATTACTGGATGGCCGGGGAAGTGATTGAGGAAACCGAATGCAATGATACGGACCTGTCTGCCATAAGATGCAACAATATTTCTGTTTCTCCCATTCATTTTGATTTTACTAATTATGAAGTAATGGGTGCTTTGAAAGACTGGGATTTTAAATTATAGGTTGGTATTTTTCAAATACAAGAACAAAGTTAACTTCACCAGGGGTTTAAAGGGTAAAAAAAAGAGTTTTTTCTAAAAGGGGGATATTAGATGGATTTCAGAATAGCTTCATTTATTGACCATACCTTATTGAAACCCCAGGCCACCCAAGGAGATATCCTGACGCTCTGTGACCAGGCCGTAAAATATGGGTTTGCTGCTGTTTGTATAAACTCTAAACATGTGGAACTGGCTGTTAACCGGTTAAAGGGAACCCCGGTAAGGATAGCGGTGGTGGTTGGTTTTCCCCTGGGGGCTGGATTTTCGGAAGTAAAAGCGTTTGAGGCAAAAATGGCGGTAGAAAAAGGAGCACAGGAAATTGATATGGTGGCAGACATTGGAGCTCTTAAAGAGGGAAATTTCAGTCGGGTTGGAAAAGACATTGGAGAAGTAGTAATGGCTGCGTTTCCCGCCGAAGTAAAGGTAATTGTGGAAACAGCACTTCTAACTAAAAAAGAAAAAGAAAAGATATGCAGGATTGTCATGGACAGTGGGGCTGCTTACATAAAGACCTCAACTGGTTTTGTCCCAGAGGGGGGGGCTCTATTAGAAGATGTTCTAACTTTTAAAAAAATAGTTAAAGACAAAATTAAAATCAAAGCTTCAGGGGGAATAAAGAGCCTGGCTTTTGCGCAAAAGTTGTTGGATTCCGGAGCTGAAAGGCTGGGGACAAGTTCTTCTATAAGTATAATTGAGGAAGAAAATGAGAAAATTTCTAAATAATTGTCGATTTTTAGGAATATCATGGTAAATATATGTATTTCCTGGGAAATTTAATAACCACTTTAAAAGGTGGTTATATTTATTTACTTACTGGAATATACATAATTTGAAATAAAAAAAAGCTGATGGAGTAAAAAAATGAATTGGACAAGATTAAGAGTAAATGGAAACAGGGTTTTTTTAAAAAAGGAATTTGTTTTTTTAATTTTTTTATTTACGGTATTGACTCTGGTTACCGGTGGCCTGTTGTATGAAGTTTACTTAAATGATTCTTCTAAAGATACCCGAGGAATTTTTGCAGATACGGTATTAAATATGACCAATACATATAATTATACTTATATGATAAAAGAAGAAACCGATGAATACAACCTGGAGTTTGCTGGATTGGTGGTAAATCCTGATAAAATTATCGGAAACTTTAGGGAATATAACCTGGATGTGTATAAAGTTGCCGATAATTTATTTATCAAGAATCCGCTTCAAGGGGAATGGGAGATGGTTAATGAAATTGAATTGGAGGATTTAATAAATTTCATACAGAGTCCCTCAGATATATTAGAGCAGGTAATCATGGAGTGGACAGAACCGGCAAAGATCACCAGTAAAATAGTGAATGAGAAAGAATACCTGCTCATTATTTACAGCCCTTCACCACAAGAGAAAGAAGAGTTTATCCTAAATTATTATCCTCATTTGGCCTTATATGAGGAAGTTCTGTTAAACTGTAATGTTTGGGTTACAGCAGAAGAACCTTTTCTACATAAGATGGAATTTATAATTTCCCTGGAGGACTCTGATGGTAAGACAGAAATCATCCGCAGGGAACTGTTGATCAATCAAGAACAAGAGGAACAAGACACCTCCGAAATTCTCACCGAAGAAGTGTAATTTCTACTGCAGGATTTCACTTCTGGTCAAGGGGCCGCTTTTGGCTAGTTCTGGAGAAAGATCTTGAAAATGTCGGAAGTTTTTTATAAAGCTTCTGGCCAAATTTTCTGCCTGCTCATCGTAATCTTCTTTGTTATCCCAAGTATTTCGGGGGTTTAAAATTTCTGAAGGTATTCCAGGACAAGCTTCCGGCACCTGAAAATTAAATATAGGGTCAACTCGGAATTCCGACTGTTCAATGCTGCCATTTAGAACGGCCTTAATCAGAGCTCTAGTATCTTGAATGCTGATTCTGTGCCCTCTTCCATAGGGGCCTCCAATCCAACCGGTATTAACTAGATATACCTTGGACTTGTGCCTTTGAATTTTTTCTCCCAACAAGTCTGCATATATTTTTGGGGGAAGAGGTAAGAAAGGGGCAGCAAAGCAGGTAGAAAAGGTTGCCTGAGGTTCCTTAATGCCTCTCTCTGTGCCTGCCAGTTTACTGGTATAGCCTGAGAGGAAATGGTACATAGCTTGTTCAGCACTTAATTTGGCAGCGGGTGGAAGTACTCCAAAGGCATCCGCCGTTAAAAATATAATTACCTCTGGATGACGTCCAATCCCAGGGATAACTGCACCGGGAATAAAGTCAACAGGAAAGCCCCCCCGGGTATTTTCTGTCAGTTCATCGTTATCAAAGTCAACAGTTCGGTTTAAGGCGTTCACTACTACATTTTCTATAACACTTCCAAAGCGTATGGCTTCCCAGATTTGGGGTTCTGTTTCTTTGGAAAGATTTATACACTTGGCATAGCAGCCACCCTCAATGTTAAAGATTCCACCGTCATGCCATCCATGCTGATCATCTCCGATTAACTTTCTGTCAGGGTCTGCGGATAAGGTAGTTTTTCCAGTACCTGAAAGGCCAAAGAACAAAGCTGTATCGCCGTTTTTACCCATGTTAGCTGAACAGTGCATGGAAAGCACATTTTTTTGAGGGAGCATGTAGTTCATGACGGAAAAAATGGATTTTTTCATTTCACCAGCATAATGGGTCCCTCCAATAATTCCAATCTTTTTATTAAAGTTTAAAATGATGAAGGCTTCTGAATTTGTGCCATGTTTTTCAGGATCTGCTTGAAAACCTGGGGCCGAAAGAATAGTAAACTCAGGGGTTTGTTCCTTATGGCCGTCTTTTAAAAATAACTGCTGCACAAAGATGTTGTGCCAACTGTGCTCATTAATAAACCGTATTGGAGTGCTGTATTTTTCTTCAACACAGGCGGAGCCGTCAAAGACAAAAATTTCTTTATCTTTTAGATATTGAAGCATTTCTTTTAGAAGTATATCAAATTTTTCTTCAGAAATGGGTCGGTTTACCGGCCCCCACCATATTTTTTCCCGGGTATTGGGTTCTTCTACGGTAAATTTATCATGGGGTGACCTTCCAGTATATTTGCCGGTGGATACACTTAAGGCTCCTTTGGAGGTTAAAATTCCTTCCCCTCGACAGACAGATTCCTCCAACAGTTTAGGTATGGAAAGATTTTGGTGTACTGTGAGAGCGTCTATATGATTTAATTGGTCTGCTAGTTTATTTGACATATGATCCTCCTATCAATAGTTTATAAATATCTCTATTGTTTATTATGATAATAATTGGACTTTTACTTACTGTAAACATTTTGGAAACTGATACAATTATTAGATTACTATTTTTTAGAAATTTTTAAAAAATCGTGGACGAATGTGTTAAAAGAATAACACATTTTAAGAGAAGGAATTATTTTTACAGCCATCGAATACAGAAAGTAAACGTACTTTAATACATAATATAAAACCTTATATAACCATATCTAACCCTCTTAATATGCTGCTGTTAAATATGCTGCCCAAAACAAAGTATATTTTTTTATGAAAGGGGTGTGAAAATGAAAGGATTAATCGTGGTTGATGTAAAAAAATGTGTGGGATGCAGAAGCTGTGAGATTGGCTGTGCGGTAGAACATTCAAAAACAAAACAGCTTTTCTCCGCAATTTCTGAAAAACCTCTTCCCCAAAGCCGAATAATTGTTGAATCCTATGACGGTAGAAACCTTCCCCTGCAGTGTCGTCACTGCCAAGAGCCTCCCTGTTTAAATGTTTGTCCCACCAAAGCCATTACTAAAGCAGATGCAGATGAAGCAGTATTAATTGATTCTGAGTTATGTATTGGCTGTAAATCTTGTATTTTGGTTTGTCCTTTTGGAGCCGTTACCTTATCCTTAGACCATAAAGCCATTTTAAAATGCGATCTTTGTATGGAACGAACCTCCAAAGGACAGATTCCCGCCTGTGTTTACAGCTGTCCTACTTTTGCCTTGCAGTATACTTCGGTGGAACAGCTGACCAAAGAGAAAAGGAGGGAATTTATGGTAGAATTTTTAAAGGGCAGTTAACTTTAAAAATTTTACCATTGGCATTATGACGGTAGATTTGTTTGCAATTGATAAAATTATCAATAAATATAGGAAGGATCGGGAAGGATTAATTGCCCTTCTTCAGGATATCAGTACTGAATATAGATATTTATCGGAAGAAGCCTTAAAACGTGTATCGGAAGAAATGGAAGTTCCTTTGAGTAAACTTTTCAGTCTGGCTACTTTTTATAAGTCTTTTAGGCTGACACCCAGAGGAGAGCATGAAATTCAGGTCTGTATGGGAACTGCCTGCCATGTAAGGGGAGCCCCCAGAATGTTGGAAAATGTTACTCAAAAACTGAATATAAAACCCGGGGACACCACGGAGGATGGAAAATATACCGTAGAAACTGTAAACTGTTTGGGTACCTGTGCCCTGGGCCCACTTTTAGTTTATGATGGGAAGTATTTTGGCAAGCTCAACAGAAGAAAAATAGAAAAGCTGCTGGAGGGATCCAATGATGAAGTTGAATAGTCCAGCCGAACTAGAAAAATATAGAAGTTCTGTCCTGGAGAAAAACAACTCCGGGGAAACATCTGTTTCCGTCTGCTGCGGCACAGGGTGTTCAGCCTCTGGTGCATTGGATGTGGTTTCTGCCTTTCAAAGGCTTCTGGAGGAAAAAGGAATTCAGGCTGATGTAGGCACAAAGATTACGGGATGTCATGGTTTTTGTGAGCAGGGTCCGCTGGTGTTGGTGTCACCTGGAAATATACTATACTGCCAGGTGAGGACAGAAGATGTAGAAGAAATTGTCCAGGAGACTTTGACAGCAGGTCGGATTGTAGACAGGCTTTTATATGTGGATCCGATAACTGGAGAAAAAATTGAAAAAGAAGAACAGGTGCCTTTTTATAATAAGCAGCTGCGGCTGATATTTGAAAACAACGGCAAGATGGTGCCTACGGAAATTAATGATTATCTATCTCTGGGGGGTTATTGTGCCCTGGAGAAAGTTTTGAAGGGGATGGATCCTCGGGAGGTTATAGAGGAAATCAAAAATTCCCGGTTGAGAGGCCGGGGAGGGGGCGGTTTTCCAACCGGGCAGAAATGGGAATCCTGTTACACGGCCTCTGGAGATATTAAATACGTAATATGCAATGCCGACGAGGGAGACCCGGGATGTTTTCAGGATCGGAGTATCCTGGAGGGCAATCCTCACCTGGTGTTAGAGGGTATGCTTATTGGGGCTTTTGCTGTGGGTTCAACCCAAGGTTATATCTATGTGCGAAACGAGTATCCCCTGGCGGTAAAAAACTTTAGTATAGCTCTTAGACAGGCTCGGGAGCTAGGACTGTTGGGGGAGAATATCCTGGGAAGCGATTTTTCTTATGACCTAAAAGTAATCCGTGGGGGAGGCGCTTTTGTCTGTGGAGAATCCAGCGCTTTGATTTCATCTATTGAGGGGAAAATAGGAGAACCCCGTTACAAATTTGTCCATGCCACGGAAAAAGGACTGTGGGATCGACCCACAGTGTTAAACAATGTGAAGACCTGGGCCACTGTACCTTTGATTATTAACCGTGGGTCTGGGTGGTTCAATGAAATTGGAACCCAACAGAGCAAGGGGACCATGATCTTTTCCCTGACGGGAAAGGTAAATAATACCGGTCTGGTGGAGGTTCCCATGGGGATTTCCTTGAGAGAGCTTATTTTTGAAATAGGGGGAGGAATCCTGGGGGGCAAAAAGTTTAAGGCCGTTCAGACGGGAGGCCCCTCGGGAGGCTGTATCCCGGAGGAACTAATAGACCTGCCCCTGGACTATGAAAAACTAACTGAAGTGGGTTCCATGGTAGGCTCCGGGGGCATGATTGTGATGGACGATACAACTTGTATGGTTGACGTGGCCAAGTACTTTTTATCATTTACCCAGGAGGAATCCTGTGGAAAATGTGTCCCCTGTCGGGAGGGTGGGGAGCATATGCTCAAAATCCTGGAAGGTATTACCCGGGGGGAAGGGGAAGAGAGGGACCTGGATCTATTGAAGGAAATTGCCGATACTATGCAGTGTGCCTCCCTGTGTGCCCTGGGGAAATTGGCTCCCAACCCGGTACTGACCACACTTAAGTATTTTCCAGAGGAATATATGGCTCATATTAAGGATAAAAAGTGTCCTGCTGGTGTCTGTCGGGAATTAATTAAGTATTTGATTGATCCTGATTCCTGTACCGGATGCGGCCGTTGTATAAAGGCCTGTCCCACAGAGGCTATCACCGGAGAAAAGGAAGCACCTCATATCTTGAACCAGGATCAATGTATTAAGTGCGGAAACTGTATGGATATTTGCAGGTTTAATGCTATTACAGTGGAGTAGAGGTGAAAAAATGGTTTCTATAACAATTAACGGACGGGAATTAAAAACTGAAAAAGATATAACTCTGCTTCAGCTGGCCAAGAGTGAGGGAATCGGGATTCCTACTCTCTGTTCTCACAAGGCCTTAATTCCTTACGGGGCCTGCCGTCTTTGTGTGGTAGAAGTCAGCAAAGGCCAAAAGACTAAGATTGTAAATTCCTGTGCTTATCCCCTTAGAGAAGATGGTATTTCTGTTCAGACTAACACTCCCAGGTTAAAAAAGATTCGAAAGAATATCCTGGAGTTTCTTTTGGCTAGATGTCCGGAAGTAGAGATTATTAAGAAAATGGCCGGCGCAGTGGGAGTAAAGGAAAAACGACTCCCCAAAAAGAAAGTTTCCAATGGACAAAAAGAAGAATGTATCCTTTGCGGTTTGTGTGTCAGAGTTTGTAATGAGGTGATTGGAAAAGAGGCTATCAGCTTTGTGCATCGGGGAGCGGATAGAGAAGTAGCGGCTCCGTTTTACTCTCAATCAAAAGACTGTGTGGGATGTACAGCCTGTGCTTTTGTCTGTCCCACCGGCGCAATTAAGGTAAAGGAATCTGGGAATAAAAGAAATATAATCCCCTGGAATACAGAAATAACATTGGTTACCTGTGAGATGTGCGGTATTTCTTTTGCACCGGAAAATTCCGGTGAATATCTTAAGACTAAATTAAACCTGCCGGCAGAATGGCTGAAGCTTTGCCCCCAGTGCCGCCGAAAAGTGGCAGCAGAAACCATGGGTAAATATGATTTTGCCAGCAGGAAAGTATTTTTAAAAAGGTAGAAATTGAGAAAGGAGAGGTGAAATATGGATAAAGAAAAGCTTTCTCGGATGAGCGCAGACCCGGCCGTTCAGGCTATGATCCCTAAAGCCAAGGAAGAGGGGGTTGAAACCATCTGGGACCGTCTGGAAAAACAACAGCCAACCTGCGGCTTTGGTGATTTAGGAGTTTGCTGTCGGAACTGCATGCAGGGCCCCTGTCGGATTGACCCCTTTAAACAGGGAGCCCAAAGAGGGGTTTGTGGGGCGGATGCTGATACCATTGTAGCCCGAAACCTGATAAGGGCCATTGCCGGAGGAACTGCTGCCCACTCGGGACACGCCAAGCACCTGGCTCATATTCTTTATAAATCTGCCAAAGGTGAGCTGAAGGATTACCCTGTGAAGGATGTGGATAAGTTAAATGCCGTGGCTTCCCGCCTGGGAGTTGACTTGGAAGGAAAGAGTGTGCAGGAAATTGCTTTGGAGGTAGGAAGGTTGGCCCTGGAGGAATTTTCTGAAAAGGATGGACCCAATCTCTGGGCAGCCACCAATGTTACCCAGGGAAGAGTTGACACATACCTGAAGCTTGGGGTTGTTCCCGGGGGAATCGACAGTGCTATCTCAGATATTATGCACCGGACCCACTACGGTTGCGATGCTGACCCCATCAATCTGATGTTGGCCGGAGTAAAATGTGCCCTGGCTGATTTTGCCGGATGTCATATGGGAACTGACCTGTCGGATATTCTCTTTGGAACTCCCCAGCCAGTAGTCAGTGAAGCTAATATGGGCGTATTAAAAGAAAAAGCTGTAAATATTGCCCTGCACGGACATAATCCGGCTCTATCGGATATTATCGTTCAAGTCAGCAGGGAAATGCAGGAGGAAGCCAAAGCCGCCGGGGCTGAGAAAGGAATTAACCTGGTGGGAATCTGCTGTACTGGAAATGAAGTGCTGATGAGGCATGGAGTTCCTTCAGCAACCCATTCCATATCCCAGGAAATGGCCGTGCTTACAGGAGTTTTGGATGCCATTGTGGTGGACTATCAGTGTATTTTACCTAGTTTGGCTAACCTGCAGGAATGTTATCATACCCGTTTGATAACCACCATGCCCAACACAAAAATAAGCGGGGCGGAACATATGGAGATTTCCGAGGAAAATGCTAAAGATTGTGCCAAAGATATAATCAGGGCCGGCATTGAAGCCTATGGCAAGAGGAATCCCAATAAGATTAGTATTCCTGAAGAAAAGTCGGAGGTGGTAGCGGGCTTCTCCACAGAAGCTATCATAGGAGCTCTCAAAGCGGTGGACAGTGAGGATCCCTTAAAACCTTTGATTGATAACATTGTAAATGGCAATATCCAGGGGGTCTGCCTGTTTGCCGGCTGTAACAATGCCAGGGTGCCCCAGGATTTCAACTTTGTAACAGTGGCTAAGGAGCTGGCCAAGAATAATGTATTAATCCTGGCTACCGGATGCGGAGCCGGTTCTCTGGCCCGGCATGGACTGATGACATCCCAGGCCACCTTGGACTATGCCGGTGACGGCCTTAAGGCGGTGCTGACGGCTGTAGGTGAAGCTGCCGGATTAAAGGGTCCTCTGCCCCTGATTCTACACATGGGTTCTTGTGTGGACAATTCCAGGGCTGTGGATGTAGCTGTAGCCGTAGCCAATAAACTGGGAGTTGATCTGGATAAACTTCCGGTGGTGGCCAGTGCTCCGGAAGCTACTGCAGAAAAAGCCATCTCCATCGGTACATGGTCTGTAGCCGGCGGTCTCCCCACCCACGTGGGAGTGATTCCCCCGGTGATGGGCAGTGCATTGGTAGTGGATGTGCTCACCGATAAAATAAAAGGACTGTTGGGCGGATATTTTATTGTAGAAACTGATCCTTATAAAGCGGCAGAAAAACTGCTGGAGGCAATTAAAGAACGCCGAAAGGGATTAGGACTGTAATATCATTTTGAAGCATAGTTATACTTGAGCAGGTGCATATTATTTTGCACCTGCTTAAATTTGTATAAATATGAAATAAATAATTCTTGTTAAATGGCTTACAAATACTTTTATTATAATCTATAATAATAAAGTAATGAAAAGAATTGAAGCTTGGATATTCAGGAGGTGTAAGGATATTTGTGCGGCATATGTGGAATATTTAATAAATCCGGAGAACCGGTAAGCCATGAAAAGATAGAAAATATGAAAAAAGTAATAGTGCATCGGGGTCCGGATGAAGAGGGAAGTTACATAAATCATAATATAGGATTAGGTTTTCGCCGGTTAAAAATTATTGACCTTTTTACTGGAAATCAGCCTATGAAAAATGAAACGGGAGATATCGTTTTAATCTGCAACGGTGAAATTTACAATTACTTGACCCTTAGGGAAGAGTTAATAAAGAAGGGGCATAAATTTAGAAGCACTAATGATGTGGAGGTAATTGTTCATCTATACGAAGAAGAAGGAACCCAATGCGTTAAGAAATTAAGAGGGATGTACGGTTTTGTACTGTGGGACAAAAAAAAGCAAATTCTTTTTGGAGCCAGGGACCGTTTTGGAATAAAACCCTTATATTATTACGACAGCCCAGATCAATTTGTTTTGGCTTCTGAAATGAAGTCAATCCTTGCTTTAGATGAAATCAAGAGAGAGGTAAACCAGGAATCCCTGGTGCATTATTTAACTTTCCAGTATGTTCCCGAGCCCCAGACCATTTTAAAAGGGATAAAGAAACTGCCCCCGGCCAGCTTCTTTGTTTTAAAAAACAATGAATTAAAAATTCAAAAATACTGGGAATTAGAGTTTAATCCCCAAAATAAGCCTCTATCTCATTTTGTAGAGGGGATCCGGGAAACATTAAGGGAATCTGTTCATCTGCACACCCAGAGTGATGTGCCTTGGGGGGCATTTTTAAGCAGTGGCATTGATTCTTCATTAATCACAGCACTTTTGAGCGAAATCAAACAGATATCCACTTTTAGTGTAGGATATGAAGAAAAGGATTATAGTGAACTGGAGGATGCCAGGCAAACAGCTAAGATTTTAAATACAGTTCACCATGAATATAAAATTACGCCGGAGGATTTTATTGAAAATCTCCGTAAATTAATCTGGCATTTTGATGAACCTGTGGCTGACCCTTCGGCCATTTCCCTGTTCTTTGTGGCTAGAATGGCCAGTGAAAAAATTACGGTTACTCTGTCCGGAGAGGGAGCGGATGAAGTTTTCGGAGGCTATGGCATTTATCGAGGAGCTCAGTCTTTAGACTATTTTAGAAATCTCCCTGAAGCTGCACAAAAAATATTCAGCTTTTTTACCGAACTTCTCCCTGAGGGAACCCCCGGGCAGAATTATGTTCGGAGAGCCAGAACCAAACTAGAAGATCGTTACGTAGGGAACGCTTTTATTTTTGACGATCATTTGAAAAAGAAGGTATTACAAGAAGATATTCCCTTTCATTCTTATAAAGAGGTGACAAAACGCTACTTTAACCAGGTTTTAACCCAGGACGAAGTGGTACAGATGCAGTATGTTGACTTTCATACCTGGATGACCGGGGACATTCTTTCCAAAGCGGATAAAATGACCATGGCAAATTCTATTGAACTGAGGGTACCTTTTTTGGATCACAAAGTTTTTGAATTTGCCGCTACCATCCCTACAGAATTTAAGATTAAAGGAAAAATGACCAAACATGCTCTTCGGCAGTCCTTCAAAGATATTTTACCTCCGGAGATAACTAACCGTCCCAAAAGAGGATTTCCGGTACCTACACGAAAGTGGCTGTGTAACCAGCTGAAAGAACCGGTCATAAACATATTGAAGAATAGCTTTACTCCGGAATACTTTAATTACCCGGTAGTAGAGAAAATGTTTAAGGACCATCTAGAGGGAAAGGCAGATAACAGTCGAAAACTATGGACCATAATTATCTTCCTGCTGTGGCATGATATTTATATAAAAAGGAAGGGTTTTTAAGCAGTTACTTTTTTTAGAGGATGGTCAAATAAGTGGCAGTTCCCCCAGCCATTACTTGTAGAAGTAATGGCTATATTCATTTATGATAATACTTAAATTAAGTTAAATTTTCTTAATAAAGGGAGGAGCAAGCCATTATGAAAAGATATTTTCAATTATTGGTAATAATATTTTTATTTTCGCTGTTTCTTATGCCTCAAATATCTCATGCTAACCAGGTGCAGCAGTTACACCAGGTTGCACAGGACGAAAGTTTATACATAATAGCACAAAGGTATCAAGTTACTATGGAGGAAATCATCAATCTAAATAATTTACAAAATCCAGATATTATTTATGTTGGACAGGCTCTTACAATTCCTCAGGTGTCATTATCTCTCCAACCGCCGGACTACACCGTTTCTCAATTGGCCAGAATGTTTCAAGGGACATTTTATTTTAGAGGAGCATCCCATACCAATAGAATAGCTTTGACTTTTGATGACGGACCCGATGAAAAATATACTGCGCAGGTATTGGATGTGCTGGAGGATTTTCAGGTTCCTGCAACATTTTTCTTAATTGGAAACAGAGCAGAAAGATATCCTGAAGTCGTAGAGAGAATTATCGAAGAAGGACATGTGGTGGGGAACCACTCCTGGTCTCATCCTGATTTACGAAAGATATCTACAGAGCGTTTAATTACCGAAATTTTAAGGACAGAGGAAGTGCTTCATAAAATCACCGGTCTGAGAACGGCTTTAATCCGTCCTCCATACGGCTTGATAAGCTTACCTGTTTTAGAAGAGGTGAAAGAAATGAATTATAAGGTAATTAACTGGTCTGTTGACTCTGTGGATTGGCGGGACCGAAATGTAGAGCAAATATTAAAAAATACTCTGCCTGACGTTAGAGCTGAATCCATTCTACTTTTCCATTCTGCAGGAGGAGAAGGTCAAAGTATGGCTGCAACCGTTGAAGCTCTACCGGAGCTGATTGAAACTCTTAGAATGTTAGGATATTCTTTTGTTACTGTAGATGAACTATTGGGCGTTCCTGCCTATAAAAATTATTAGTTTTAGTAAAGCCAGAAAAATTAGGATCTATGGACTTTTTTTAGAAAATACCGGCGGGAATCCTTGGGGTCTATTGACCCCGAGATGAAAGCCGGAAAAGCTACTATATGTCGCAAAATGAATGGATACAACACTTGCATTTGCATCATGAGCATGCTATACTATTTGTAGGGAGAACATACGTTCCAGGACATGCGTTTACAACATCTGGTATCATATTGTTTGGTCAACTAAATACCGTAAAAAGATCTTAACCGGTAAATAGCCGATTACTGTCATCAGCTATTTTATGAAATCGCTGATGAGTTTGAGTTTCAAATAGCCAACATGGAAATATGCCGGATCATGTACATCTTTTTGTGACTGCACATCCCAAAAAAGCGCCTGGAGATATTGTAAAAAAACTAAAAGGAATTTCTGGCAGGAAGCTTTTCATACAGTTCCCTTGAGTTAAGGAAAGTATATTGGAAAAATCAAATATGGAACCCATCAACGTATTATGGAACTGCAGGATGTATTACACAGGAAACTATCCAAAGATATATTGAAAATCAAAAAAGCAGGTGAAATAGTGAGTGCCTTTTACCTATCTGACAAAATACGCATTACCCCGAACAAAAAAGCTATAGACAAACTTTGGGCGGTTTCTTATGCTTGCAAAGACGTCTGGAACCGATTGAACGGAGTGCGTTATGATAGGGATAAGAAAACCAACTACTATCATCAGAAAAAACAGCTTCCACTGCTAAAACAACAACACCCTGCATTGAAAGTGCCCTCTTCCCAGGTTTTACAGGAAGTAGTCAAATCCCTCAATGCCAGCTGGCAGATGTATTTCACCAAGCATAAAAAAGGTGATCCATGTGTTAAGCCTCCGAGGTTCAAATCATACAAATATTTCTTCACCCAGAAATACCCACAGCAGGGTGTTTCCTTTGAAATCCACTGCGGCATCTTGCGCCTGGCCTACGGTAAGAATAAATCCAGTTGGATCGAGATTAAATTACCACAACCGGAGTATGATTTCCAGGCGGTCAAGAATGTTGTTGTTTCTTATGACCAGCGGGACAAGAAATGGTACGTATCGCTGAATCGTCATGTCCAGCTGCCCGAAAAACGGGTCAATGCCCATACTATCTATTTTGACCCAGGTTGCAAGATGACATTGACCGGTATAAAGACAGATTATTCAGTTGTAGAGTATGACATCAACCCCTTAAGAGAGCTAAACTTAAAGCATTACCTGCTAATCGATCACCTAAAGTCTCTAAGAGATAAAAAACAGAAACACTCCGGGCGTTGGCGCAGGCTGAACAAGAAAATCAGCGGCTTGTACCGCAAAATACGCACCCAGACCAAACACTACCTGCACAAACTGGCTAACCAGATATTAAAAGACCACCCGGATACAAACTTTAAGATAGGTAACTGGAACAAAGGGCAGACCCTTGCTGCTACGGGCATCGTTATCGTAGACAAGCGCATCAACTGTCAGGTTTAAAATAACAACCCTGTCAAGAAACTCATCGGATACCTGTGTTACAAAGCCATTATGAACGCTCAGCAGGTCGAAGAATTCGATGAGAGGGGTACAACCAGGACCTGTTCCGGTTGCGGCAGCCAACAGCAGATGCCACCAAACAAAAGGGTTTACCTTTGTCCAAAGTGTGGCTTTAAGGTGGAACGTGATATTAACTCGGTGCTTAATTTTTTAAAAAACGATAATTATGCCATGTGGCATGGCCTGGGCGAAGTGCTCAGTATCGTCAGTTATCGTTTTAACCCTGTAACTGGCGCAAACCAAAGGATCGAAAGTCGATCTGTCATCCTGAACTACCAGGATGCACGGGGTCTATTGACCCCGTGAGGATGTCACTGAAGGTCTAAAAATAAGTGAAATAGAATATAATTAATATGGCCTGTTTTCATTGAATTCAGGCCTTTTTATTTAAGAAGAGTAAGCTAATTTCTACAAAAAACACAAAGGAAATGATTCATTCTTCAGAGAAGTTATAACTTATACCATCTGTGAGGAGCTAATTAATGGTGAAAAAAAAGTTTAAAAATGCTGCTGTTTTTGAGGGAAATCCCAAGTGGGAAAATTCTATAATCAGGAAAAATAAGCTGTATCATCGGGAAGATGATATTAGAAATGACTTTATCCGGGATTATAATAGAATCCTGCATTGTACTGCATACAGAAGGTTAAAACATAAGACTCAAGTTTTTTTTGCCACTGAAAATGACCATATTTGTACAAGAATTGAACATGTAAACCATGTAGCTTCAGTGAGTTATTCACTAGCCAACTATCTGGGCTTAAATTCACAGCTTACCAATGCTATTGCTCTGGGGCATGATTTGGGACACGCACCCTTTGGACATGCTGGGGAAGAAATAATAGATAAAATAGCAGAAGAAGAGATGAATGTAAAGTTCTGGCATGAGAAAAATAGCTTACGGTTTGTAGATTTGCTGGAAACGCTGCAGGATGATAGGGCCAGGGAATATAATTTAAACCTTACTTATGGGGTTCGAGATGGTATCATTCTTCATTGTGGAGAGGTAGACGATAACGTTATTTTTCCTCGGGAGGAAGTTTTAAATCTAGAAAGGCTGGAGGAACCCAGTCAGCTTCCCCCCTATACCTGGGAAGGATGTATCGTAAAAATTGCCGATAAAATTGCCTTTCTGGGGAGAGATATTGAAGATGCTTTGGAATTGAACATCTTAAATATTAATGAAATACGGGAATTAAAAAGCATTTTGAAGGAATCTCTAGATGTGCATATTAAATCTATTAATAATACTGTGCTGATGCATAACTTTATGATCAATTTATGCAGTTACAGCAATCCCCAAGAGGGTATCAGGTTTTCCCATGAATATTTAGAATTAATGAAGCATTTAAAACAATTTAGCTTTAAAAATATTTATTATCATCAAAGGCTCTCCTATTTTCGTGATTATGCCGAATTAATATTACAATCTATTTTTGAAGCTTTAAAGGGTTTTTATAATCAGAAAAAAACATTAACTATAATAGATGAATATCAGCTTATTTATCCAAGTTTGGTAAAAGAGTTTAAAAAATGGATTGTTAAATATTCACGGATTGAAGGTTGTCCCAGGCCAAGTAAATACCAAAATATTGTAATTTATGATTTGGGAGAGGAAAAAGATTACTTATTATGTATTATTGATTTTATTTCAGGAATGACCGATCACTTTGCAATAAAAATATTTAAAGAGCTTACCAGATTTTAGTTTACCTTCTGTAAATAATTAATCTTCCATAGAAGAAGATTGCTGTTCTGAGTTGAAAGGAGAGATTATGCAGGAAATATTAGAGGTACTTGAAATAAACCAATGGGTAGAAACGGTTTTTTCTACCCTCTCCCATCAGAGGTTTTGGTGGGATATGGGAAAATATGGAGGAACAGCCCTGCTGGTTTTCCTTTTATTTCTGCTGTTGCGAAAAACCTTTACTCTGTATGTGTTCCGGGGAATCACGAAATTATTACAAAGAAGAGGACTGGATCCCAAGGTAAACATCCTCAATTGTATTGAGCAGCCACTCAGAAATTGGTTTGTCGTATTAGGTTTGTATTTTGCTCTGCTGGTACTGCCCCTGGGCGAATTTTTTCAAGATTTAGTGACCCAAACCTTTCGAGCTTCCATTATTGTGCTCATTGCCTGGGGCCTTTACAATATTGCCGGCCCCTGCTTGTTTGAAGTTATTAACAGTAAAATAGATGATAAGATGGATGATATACTCATTCCTTTCATCAGCAAGATATTAAGATTCTTAATCATCTTCCTGGCTTTCAGCCTGGTGGCCAGTGAATGGGGTTATGACGTGACTGGAATTATTGCAGGCCTGGGGTTGGGAGGCCTGGCCTTTGCCCTGGCGGCTCAGGATACTGCCGCCAATATATTTGGAGGAATTGTTATTATAACCGACAAGCCCTTTGACATAGGGGACTGGATTCTCAGCCCCAGTGTGGAGGGAACGGTAGAAGATATTAGCTTTCGAAGTACTCGAATTCGAACTTTCGCCAACTCACTGGTTTCTGTTCCCAACTCTACTCTGGCTAAAGAACCCATAACTAACTGGTCAAAGATGGGAAAACGCAGGGTTTCCTTTAATTTGGGAGTTACATATGATACTTCTCGGGATCAGTTGAAAAAGTGTGTGGAGGAAATCAGGAAGATGTTGGAGAACCATCCTGATGTCCATAAGGAGGTTATATTTGTTAAGTTCGATTCGTTTAATGACAGCAGTCTGGATATATTCATTTATTATTTTACCATTACTATCCAGTGGGGAGCTCATATGAAGGTTAAAGAAGAAATAAACTTAAATATTATGAAAATATTGGAGGACCAACGAGTGTCTATAGCCTTTCCCAGCAGAAGCTTATACCTTGAGAACCTACCTGAGTATCATCAACAGGAAAAACAAGGACAGGGAGAATAGCTATAATTATAATGAAATTCAACAATTAATAAGAGACTTTCAGTGATTTTGTGTGCAGGTTAATTTTAAATCGTTAGGAGGAAGTATGGTAAAAATAAGCAGACGAAGGTTTATTGAAATTGGTTTTATTTCCACTGTAGGTTTTAGTTTTTTTGGATGTTCTCCTTTTTATGAATTTGTTCAGGAGGAAGAACAGAGGATGCCGGAAAAACCCTCGGTGGAGGGAACAGGGAATGATGTTATTTTAAGTACAGATCTGTATTATCCTAGGTACTGTACCCGCAGGCAGGCAATCAGCGGAGATTTTGACGATTTTTTTGATTTATTGTGTATGTTCGGACTGCATTGTAAGAATGAGATAACTTTGAGAATGGTTGTGCTGGATAGAACGGAAGAACAGGAACATAGACCGGGCAAAGTGTTAGTGGAACGTTTGAACCAGATTACCGGAGCCGGTGTTCCATCAGGCGTTAGCCATACTGCTCTTTTAGAGGGACTTTACAATTCCCCCGGTCCAGCTACTGTTGTTATGGTGGGCAGTTTAACAGATCTGTGGCAGGCATATTTGCAGGATCCGGAACTCTGCCGGTCTAAAATCAAAGAGGTTTGGGTATTTGCCGGGGATGCTCAGGAGAATCCTGAGAGAGGACACAGGGATGGCAGGGACTATCATCCTCAAGGGTTAGAATATAACGTTGCTATGGATCCATATGCTTTTGCCGGTATTATGGCCTCAGAACTTCCCATTGTTTGGATCCCTTGTTATGATGGAGGGCTGGTAGGAAGTCATTCAGATGGTAAGAACATGGTACACGGCAGTTATCATTTATCGCAATATGGGGAACTTCTCAGTGAGGCCAGCCAGCAGGTAGGGGAGTTGTTTGTGGAAGCAAAAAGTTCAGAGCTTTCAGATGGCAGCTTATATGATTGGAATACGCTTCAAAAAAATAAAAGGTCGTTGTTTGGAGTAGGAATTTTTCGGGCCATTCATCGGCCTCAGTTAGATTATCCCTTCCACTTTATTGATACCGGTATTACTGTCAATGATAATGGAACTATTACCATGGGTGGCAGTAAACAGGTTAAATTGTTTGAACGCTCCGATATGCCAGGATTCTACGAAAGAATGACGCAATTGTCAGCTGAGACCATAGGATTTTTCGGTGCAGTTCAATCAAATCCCATTGAATCTCCTGTTAACCGTCTGCCTTGAGCATTATTAATCCCTCAATTTATAGATTGAAAATGGTTCTTTAGTCATATTTAGGCAATATTCGGTAAAATTCTTGACAGTAGATTAAAATTATAGTTATAATAATTTAGTGATAAGGAGGGGAATAATGAAGAAGAAATGGTTAATGATAATCTGTGTTTTAATGGTTACTGTAGTATTGACGGGCTGTGGGGCCAATGATATCAATACTGATGAAGAATTTCACGCATCAGTGGATAAGGCTATTGAACAGTCTTGGAGGGGTGGAGACGTTGATGCTATTTTTGAGGAGCTTTATAATCAGTATTCCAGCCGTTACTCTGTAAATCAGATGGATGATTATTTACAGCAGAGGGTCGAAGAGATAGAAGAAGAATTATTTTCAAAGTTATATGAACTGGATAATAAATCTGAAGCCCTTAAGGTAGAAAGTGAAGATTTACTGGCTCAACTAGAAAATAAAGCTGATTATGATACATACATGACCATTTATGAAACGTTTGAGAAAAAAGCTGAGCGAATGAGTGTTCTTGATGATGAATACCAAAAAACTACAGACCTTTATCGCATGATAGAAATCTTGGAAGAAATAGTAGAACTTCTGCAGGAGATAGTAACCACATTAGAAGAAGCTCTTAAATAAAATCCAGTGGGACAATAACCTTGTCCCACTGGATTTTGATTTTTTATCTGCACCCTTTAGGTGACAGCAATAAATATTCTGTTAAAAAAATGATTTCGGCAAACAACTATCACCAATTTTTCTCAATTCTACTAATTTATAAAATTTTAGAAAAACAAAAAACCACGGAATCTCCGTGGTTACTTTAATCTTATGGCAGGGGTGACAGGGCTCGAACCTGCAACCAACGGTTTTGGAGTTAGATAAGAGGGTATTTGTTAATTATAGTAATGTGCTGAAAAGCCCGGAAGATAGGTCTTTTTTATTTTTAGTGTTGTAAATAATTAGGTTATTTTGTGCATTTTTTAGTTTCTTGTATCCCCAATTTATCCCCAATTATGTTGCCGCCTCTTTTGAGAAAAATACTTCCATTTTGTCAGCCGCTTCTTTATCTGTTCGTTTCAAAGCGTGGGTGTAAATATTAATTGTGGTTGACCTGTCAGAGTGTCCCAGGCGGCTACTTAATGCTACAATGTCCAGGCCTTGTCCAATTAAAAGGGTTGCAGCTGTATGTCTTAAACCGTGGAAATTTAGGTGGGGCAGGTTATGACGTTTTAAGAACTTTGGAAACCAATTTGAAAGGGTGTCGGGGTGCATAGCTTGTCCATTCCAGGTAGTAAAAAGCCTCTCTGAACCCTGCCATATGTCCCCAAGTTTCATTCTTTCTTCGTTTTGGTGGACCTTATATTTCTTCAAGAGGGCCATAACAGAAGCGGGAATTGATATAACTCGTTCAGAAGATTCATTTTTGGGGGACTTTGTAAAACTCCCTTGACCGGGTATATATTGTGCGGCTTGTTTTATGGTGATGGTATTTTCCTCAAAATTAACGTCCTGCCATTCAAGGCCCATTATTTCCCCTCTCCTGCAACCGGAAGCCAAGGCCAGTAATACGGCGCCCCGGTATTTAAAAGGTTCTTCCTCTAGGGTCTTTAATACTTTCGCAGTTGCTTCTTCGTCAAAGTGTCCGGCTTCTTTTTTCTTAACCCTGGGGGCCTTTACCCTTGCCGCAGGGTTTGTCATTACGATCTGCCATTGTACAGCAGTTGTAAGGATAGAGGATATTAAACGGTGATGATGAAGAATAGTTCTCTCTGATAACCCTCCGTTTTCACCTTTTGGCGCAAACAATTTATCTTTCTCCACCCCCAGGGTTTTACTTACGGCCAATGCGGTCCCGTGGGAAACCGGTTTACCATTAAGCACCCTTGTTAGTGTCCTTCTGTCAATGCTTGACTGCTCAGCTAGTTCTTTTAAGTCTATATTATCTTTTATAAGCAATTCCTGTAAATATGGTTGTGCAAGATATTTCCCATTAAGCCTTGTGCCTTCCTTTCTAAGGGTATTATAAAACTCTAATAAGTGCATAGGCTTAATATGTTCAACTTTGTGATGTCCAAGGGCAGGTATTATACGGGTTTCAAGAATATCCTTATATCGGTGAATGGTTTTAGGGGCAAGTTCAATTTCCGCATATTCTTTTAACCATTTTTCGCAAAACTCTTTAAAACTCATTCTTCCGGTCCCGGTGATACCTGCTTCCACTTCAGCCACAAACAAATCCAAAGCCTTTTCAGCTTCTTTCCTGGAAGCACTATCTGACTTTGCATTTGTTTTAATTGTGCGGGTTTTTTTAATCTGTTTTCCCTTGCTGTCAATTCCACAGCTTACGGTCAACCTCCATGAATTTTTACCCCGTTTTTCTATACTCCCGGCCATTTTTTAATACCTCCTTGAATTATTTTGAACGGTAATTTCTCATTCTGTATCTAGCTCCACACAAGGAGCCTTTTGAATATTCATCTCCCGGACAAAACTGCTGCCGTTTATCAGTAACAATAAAGGGAAGGCCACATTCTTTACAAGTTCGGATTCCTTTACCGTTTTTCTCCTGAGATAAAAGGGCAGCGTCCCCGATCATATACCATATAGCTTCTATTAAGGAACGGGAATAAAAAGATTGCATAAAGCGATCCAATTTCTTTCCGCCTAAAAATAATGTGCGCCTAACTCTTTTTGTGTTTTCATCAATTAAGTGACTAACCATTAATATTGCAATCATCTGATATTTATTTTGAGGATTGTCGCTTAAAATTTGGCTCCCAAGTAATATTTCTGGAGTCTGAATAAATGCGTCAGTATATGAAATATTAGGACCTTCGGCAATAACGTGAGCCTTGGTTTTTACTTTTTCAGAAGCCTTTTGTGCTTCAGTTTTTTTTATCTCGGGAGCTCCTTCCCAAAGCATTTTACGAGTTATTTCAACAATTGAGCTATCAATTATTGATTTAATTATTTTTTCGTTCTTGTTTTGCATGGCTTCAATCAAATAAAGAACAAGCTTAACAGTTTTGGCATGACATATAAACCAATCTAGTGGCTCCCCTACCGATAAAAGACTTACCGTTTTTTCATCGTCAAAAGTGAAGTAACCCAAAAAACCATACCTTTTAACGAAATCAACAGCCTGTTCTGCATTGTCAACCTTTGCAAGAGCATTAGGCATGTTAGGAAAATCGAAGGGATAATATTTGGATTCCCATTCTCCTTCCCATAAAATACGATTGTCTTTAATTTTTACAGTATCAGCTTTGGGCTGAGCCCATTTCCATTTTACCAATTCTTGCATATAGTTGTCCTCCTATTGTTACGGTAATTGTTACGCTAATGTTATGTTAAACATCATTGAAATAACACAACAATCAATGCTATACTAATAATAACATAACGAGTTAAAAATATCCATTAAAATTTATGAAAGGATGAAAAAAATGGTTAAGGAAGTTTTGACGGTGAAGGATGCTGCCAGTTATATGCTATCGTCAACGTGGAAGGTTTACATGATGGTAAAAGCCGGGGAGCTGCCTCATTTCCGGGTAGGTGGGAAAATTCTTTTCAGAAAGGAAACCCTGGATCAGTGGATGGCAGAGCAGGAAAAAAAGTCAGTAAATGTTTAAAAACAAAAATCCCGGAGCTGGGGGGCTGGCCGGGGTAAGGAGAAAACTTATGATTTTTCTTATCAATATTTTACCACAAAACAAGTTATATGGCAATTATTGGCCCTCGGTGGGGGTGTAGGGGTTGAGCGGAAGTTTTTTTCCTTTTACAAAAGGACTTGCTGAAAATGAAATCTTTAAGAGAATATCCCCGGCCCACAGGTTATACTTCTTTTTACTCATATCAGAGTTTAACCTCCGGGGGAAATTTTACAAATCAGATTTGGAGGCTGCCGTTACGATTTCAACAAGTTTAGATACCATCAGGAGAGCGAGAAAAGAATTTCAACGGTTGGAATGGGCAAAGGCTAGGCCGGGATTTTTAGAGAAGGGAAAACGGCCAGTAGCAACGACATATTTTGACGTTGCATTCTCACAGGTAGAAAAAGGAGAATTTTTCTCCCCGATACATCGGTACGCATTCGAGGCACTTCTTTACTACATGAGACGCGGGACGATGGGCCATAAAGAATTATTAACGTTCTTTTACGTGTGCTACCTTAGCACCAAATACCGAGAGGATGAAGACTTCTTCATCAGCAAGCGGGAACTATGCGAATTAACAGGATTGCCTGAATCCCCGGCTGCGGTGCTTAAACTTAACGAAGTTAAATTTTTCGGTGATGAATCACTCTTTGTAATAGAAGACGTTTACCACAAAATAAAAATATTAAAACATTGGGGGTTCGTCGATCCAGAGGATAGCGAAAATAACAGAATGCAGGCCGTCAAATACCGGGAAGACATCAGCCGCCGGGTGAGTGTAGCAAAAACACAGGCCGTAAAAAAGCCCCGTAAGAAAAAAGCTGTTATGTAGGCAACGTTATGTATGCAAGGTTATGTAGGCAACGTTATGTATGCAAGGTTATGTATGCAAGGTTATGTATGCAGAAATCAATAGATATCTACCGGGTTTTGCATACTCACTAAATAAGAAGACTTATAAGAGTTAAAAAAGCTATAAGACCCTGCAGCCTGCCGGCTGCGGTGTATCTCTTTTTCTACATCAAGGACCAGGAGGTAAAACAGTGACAAAGTTTATCGAGATTAAATTGAGTGGTAAGGCGGTAATGTATTTGACGGAGAGAGAATTACTTAACGGCCTGGACCCAAACATCTATATTGCGGCAATAAAAAGGGGTAAGGCCTTCTCCCGGTCAAGGAAAATGCGGGAACATCAGCCGAAACTTCCCACAAGGGACAGGCTGTCATTTTAAATTCAATACTATGTTAAAAAGTATGCAACTAGCTAAAGATTTTTTAACAAAGGGGGTTGATAGGTATGCTTACACCTATAAAGTCAATAAGGGCAAAATGTGTTGATTGTAGTGGGGGTAGTTTTGCAGAGGTGCGGGAATGTCCGATTAAAGATTGTGCGCTGTATCCTTACCGTTTCGGTAAGCGACCGGGGACAGTGGAAAAACAAAAAAAGGAGGGAAGATAATGCAGGGTTACGTTAAAGCGTGGAAATCTGATAAGGGTTACGGGTTTCTTGCCGGTCAGGACGGCGATGATTACTTTGTGCACTTCACCAACATAGAGGGGGAAGGTTACCAGGAGCTGTTGGAAGGCCGCGACGTTGAATTTGACATTGAGGAAGTAGAGCAGGGACGGCCAAAAGCGGTTAATGTAAAAATGTTAGAGGAAGGGAGAATCTAATGGCCCCAATACGACGGCCGATGGTCCCATGTTCACAGCCCGGTTGCCCAAACTTAATAATGCCTAATACCGGGGGGAGATGTGAGAAGCACAAAAGAAAACCATGGGACGGACGAACCTGGAAAGATTCCCCTTGGGCCTCACCAGAGGGGCAACGATTACGGCGGCAGGTGTTGCGAGAAGAAAAAGTGTGCCGGTGGTGTGGTTCCCCGGCTAATTCAGTAGACCATATTCTGCCCAGGGCATGGGGCGGAACCCATGACAGAAGCAACCTGCAAGCCTTGTGTTCTGAGTGTAGGAAAAAGAAAGATATCCAGGACGCAGCAGAAGGACGGAGAAGGAGCAGGGGGGTATAGGGACATACATCTCTATAGCCCCTGCGGTGTTCTCGATGTGGCGGGTTGGTGGGTTTCTGTACGAGTCTGGGAATTTTACCCTGGGGGGTATAGGGGGTTAACTCTCTACGCATACACGGCCAAAAACTCATTGTGGCAACTGAACGCGAATCTTTTAAGCGAAGGGGTTTTTAGTCTTTAGCACGATAAAGTAATTAAAAAGAGGGTGATTTTTTGAGAGGCGGTCAAAATAAGAAATCTTCACAGTTGAAAATTTTAGAAGGACGGCCCGTGGGGGATTATTCACCGAAGCCAGCGCCTATATTTCCGGTGAAGCCTCCAAGGGGAATCTTCCCTAAAGAGGCGAAATTTGCCCGGCAGTTGTGGGAAACTTACGGGCCGATGCTGGAACGGTGCGGCATTGTTACCGAGTTGGATATACCTGCCTTTGGGAATCTCTGCATGACTTACGAGACTATTCGACAGAGTGAAGTAAAAATACAAGAGGATGGCCTTTTGATTGAAGGCCGCAAGGGTGAGCCGGTGAAGAATCCTTTAACATCTGTTTTAAACGCAGCAAGGCAGGCGTTCAGACTCCAAGCCCAGGAATTCGGCTTATCTCCTCATTCCAGGGAACGGCTGAACGTGCAGCAGGATCCAGGCAAAGAGGAACCTATGGAAAAATTATTGAGCGGTATAAAAACAAGGGAGTGTTAAAAAATGATAAACTTTTCATATTCACTAATTGAGAGAAGCCCGGGATATGGGGAACGGCTAAAGCAGGTGGAAAAGTTGGAAGCTGAAATTGTTGCCCTGGTGGAGGAATTGGATGCGCTAAAGCCAAAAATTAACGAACTTGAGGATGAATCCGTTGACGCGGAAATTTCATCAATTTGGGATCCCCGGCATAAGCGTAAGGCAGAGGCAGCGGGCAAGGAATTAGCGGCGGCCAAGGATAAACTAAAAACTCTAACTGCTAAAAAAAATAAGTATGAAATGGTTTTTGCAAGGGTAAAGCCAGAAATGGAGATTGAGAGACAACAAGCTATTGAAATAGCGAAGAATGACAGCCGAAAGGATCACGAAAACGCCGTTAAGCGGATAGTCCAGGCAATGCGGGAGTTATCGAAGGCCTTCCAGGAAGAAAGAGTTGTCAGGGAGGCGGTTAGAGACGACATTGGGGTTACGGGCCATATCCTCCCACCAAGCCCCGTTAACGATCCGGGATCAGAATCCGATGTTAATTCAAATTTAAGCATAGCAATAAGGGAGTGGAAACAGTTTGGTTATAAGATATGAGGAACTTTTAACTCAAGAAGTGCCTAATTCTCAGCGGAGCATAGCATGGGAAGCCAAGCGTTTTGTTGAAAAAGATTTACAAATAAAAATTAATATAGTTTTTTTTAGGCAAGCCGATAGCGGGGACCCGGACCGGAAAAGCATTGAAGCGTCCAGACAGATAGCTGGGCGTGCAGAACGTGACGAATTTGGGACGGTGTGGGTCCGGGAAGGTTTGCACTTTTCAGAAACAATTAAAACCATAGCCCACGAAGGCCGCCATATATGGCAATACAATAGAGACATAAATTCAGATGTTGAAAATGACGCCGTAAAATACGAAAAAGAGGTAGCCAGCAGAATTTTAGGTTATAACTTGCCAGCCGCTGAAAAAGTGTTAAAGCGTGAAAAACCACAAAAACCAAAAAAGAGGGAGGAGCCAGAAGGTGTCCCAGTATGCGGGCGGGAACTTTTTGAGATTAGAAGCAAGATTGACAAATACAATTCAAAATTAAGGCGAGCGTTGGGGCTTGATTCTAAAAATGAAATACTTGAAGTTAGAATTTCACCTTAGGAGTGATAAAATGAATGATTATTTAACCAAGTTTGATAAAATAAAAAATTCCGTCGGTCCCTTGGTGGAGAATTTAGGGAAACAAATGGAGGCCGGGGATTCTGAAAAGTTAACGGTAGAGTGCAAAAGGTTTATTAATGAATTGGCGGCGGCAGAAAAAAACTTTTCTATGCTAACACCACCACCAGCCTATAAAAAAATACATTGGTTGTTTGCCAAACTTTTAAAAAGTTATGGACCGTTGGTTAAGCAGCTAAAAAAATATCTTAGGACCGGGGACGGCAATTATTTGTTAACACTCCCCGACCTGCTGCCCGTTGTGGAAGATAGGCTTAATCGGTTTTATGATGAAGTGTTACGGCACAACAGGGAGGGGGTAATTTAATTGTCAGGAATTACGGAATTAATGGTTCGCATTAGTGCGGATGTAAAACAATTTGAGCAGGGCATGGCTGGGTTCCAGAAAAAGATTTACGGCGTAAGGGACACCGTGGCAACAGCAGGAAAATCATTGAGCAAAAACTTTACAGTTCCCGTTCTAGCTGCCGCGGGTGCTGTAGTTGGGCTAATGACCAAATACGGAGCCTATGCGGACGAGCTTTTAGATGCCTCTGCAATCACCGGTCTGTCAACTGATGAAATGCAGAAGTGGAGGAAGATGGCCGTGGATGCAGGGGTTGATGTGGACATTGTGACCAAATCCGTGCAAACGTTTAACAAGCAGCTCGAAAGAGGGAACGAGCTATCCCCTCGTCTGGCAAAAGGGTTTGACACCATGAACATAAGTGTAGAGGACTTTAAAAAGCTAGAGCCGGACGAGCAGATGCGAAAAATAATTGGCACTATGACGGAGCTTGAAGAAGCCGACGCCAGGGCCTTTGCAAACCAAATGGGCATGCCGGACTTGCTACCTATCATTGGGGATTTAGTAGCAGACGGGAGAGACCTTGACCAGATAATGGCCGAAATAGACATACCCTTTAGCACCGAAGATTTAGAGCAAATGAATGAGTTTAGAAAAGAATGGGACAATCTGAAAGAATCTTTATCCCTGCTAATGGGACAGGCTTTACAACCTCTCTTTAAACTATTTAGCGAAAACAGAGAAGCAATACAGGGCAAACTTATGCCAGCCGTGGAAAACTTAGTGCAAATGGTAATAAGCCTGTTTGAATGGTTTGCAGAGCTTAATCCAGAAACACAAAAAATGATAGGCATGGCCGTAGGGTTAGCCGTAGCATTGGGTCCAGTATTAGGCGTTATTGCACTTCTTATAACGGCCATAGGTGCGATTATATCGCCTATTGGGCTGGTAGTAGTGGCGGTAATTGCCCTGGTTGCCGCTGCAATTTACCTGTGGAAAAACTGGGACGAGATTATCACATGGTTGAATAACCTATGGGACACATTCGTCAACTGGATTTTAGAACGGACAGAAAAACTCAGGGAACGTATGCACGAAAACATTGACAAAATCAAACAGTTTTTTGAGACAGGTTTCTCTGATATGGTTCAGACCGCCAAAAACAAGGTAGAAGAAATAAAACAGGCTATCATTCAGCGATTTATTGAGATTGTCGCTTCCGTTGGTATGAAGATTATAGAACTATACACCAACGTAAGAAACCGCTTCACACAGATGCAGACTTCTATCCGCCAGACCATGGAAAACATAAAAACCGCCGCAATAAACGCCTGGACCGCTCTGAAAACTGGCGTTGTAACTAAGGCACAAGAACTTTACACCGAGGCTAGGGCAAAGCTAGAACAAACATGGAACTATATTAAGGGATTGCCTGCCCAGGCTGTCCAGTGGGGCAAAGACATTATACAAGGGTTAATAAACGGCATAAAAAACATGGCGGGGAACTTGGGTGGTGCTATCAAGGGAGTAGCCGAAAACGCCGTAAACGCTGCAAAATCTTTTCTCGGTATCCGCTCCCCCTCAAAAGTATTCGAGGGAATCGGCTTAAACATGGGCGAGGGCATGTCGATAGGACTTGGAAACGCTCAAAGAATGATAGGGCAGTCGATAGAAAAAATGTCCATGGGTGGTATGAACCTGGCTGTCTCAGGCGCAACTTCCGGAGGGGCAACCTCTGGCGGGACACTTTCTGTCCGCCATGAAATAGACTTACGAAACACGCCAGAGGGGTTAAACACTCACGAGCTGAAATCATTCCTTTTCAACATGTTCAATGACCCAGGCTACCAACGAGAAATCGACAGAGCCGTATATAAAAGTTCCGCCAGTAGAAACAGACCGGGAGGGGTCAGATGAACACTGGCAGGCGATAAGATTGACCGCTGAAAAGGTCAGGGCAGCGGTCAATGGGGGGCCATTATAGGCCCTTTTTTTATTTGGCCTACTGTCCTTTATGGTATAATAAAGGAAAAACGGGAGGGCGTTCCTATCCTGAAAATGCAGCGTTATTATACTTTTAACGAGTTGGCGGAAACTATGTTAAGGGGTTACGTGTTCAGAAGTGAACAGTTGAAGCGTTGGGAACAGGAAAGGGAGGATCTAAAATTAAGTCTTATGTATTCTTCCCCGGTGGCCGTGGGTGTGGGCGGCGGTAAACATCGAGAACGACGGAGCGTGTCGGAATCGGCCGTTATGAAGTTTGAAGAAGGCCGCATAAAAGAACTTACTCGAATGGTAGAAGGGGAAAAAAGAGTTTTGGCCCTGATGGACAATGTTTTAAATAAAGCGGATCCACAGGAAAGGGAATTAATAAAACATAGATATATTGACGGCGAAACGGAATATGCGACTTATCAAAAATTAGGAATCACTAGGGACGAATATTTAAGTTTGAAACAGACGGTAAAGAAAAGTATTATTGAACCCCTGGCGGAATCATTCGCGGCATATTTGGGGTATTAGAATCAATTTTAACCACGGTTGCAGCCCCCAGGAGGCCCAGGAAGGGCCTTTTTTTTATTTGGTGATACATTTACCCTTGCTGGCAAGGGATAAACCTCTAGTCATCTATGCCATAAATCCTTATTTGATTACCTTTCAGCTTGTACAAAATTCGTTCATTAAAATATGAGATACTACTTAAACGCTATTATGAAAGTGGAGTTGTCAAATTTGGGTTAGCCCCAAAACTCGTAATTTTTGGATTCGTTAATAAATGGATTCCTTTTGGAAATACTATTTACGGCTCTTATCTACAGGCAGAATAGTGCTCTGCTGGAGAGCAACACGAGCGGCCTGTAGAGTTCTGCCAGGGATAGCCAGGGGAATCGTTTAATAAACCCTGGTTGTCTTCTTTTCTATCCCTGGGAGAACCAAAGCGAAAAAACTCCGGGGGTTCGGGGGCAGAGCCCCTGAATACTGTTTACCCTGCCTGGGATAAGTTTTCCTGATAATAGAGCGAACGCTTGACCAAGGGTGGGTAGCCTCCATTTGTAGTGTAAATTCTTTTTCGGTTGTAGTAGATTTCAATAAATCTAAATATGATGCTTTTGACGGTTTCCATTTTCATGGTTTCAGTTTTAAATTTGTAGATGCTTTCTTTTTTCAGTGTGGCAAAAAAAGACTCCATCCGTGCGTTGTCAAAGCATTTACCTGTGTTGCTCATGCTTTGTATTGCTCCATATCGGGCAAGGGTTTGACGGAAAAGTGTGCTAGTGTATTGACTCCCCCTGTCTGAATGGAAAATCATACCATATGCCTGATGTTTTTTGACACCGGCTGTAAAAGCTTCGACGCAAAGCTCAGCGCGCATGTGATTAGCCATTTTTAGTCCGACAATGCTTCCATCAAAACAGTCCATTACGGCGGCTACATAAAGCTTACCGTCAGCCGTTGGAATTTCTGTAATGTCACTCAGCCATTTTTCATTAGGTGATTCAGCTGTAAAGTCTTGCTGGATCAGGTTTTCACTAGCTTGTGCAGCAAGATCAGCCTTGGTTATCCCCTTGCTGTGACGTTTTTTCTTCAGCATTAGATGGTGTTTTTTACAGAGCGCGAGGATTAGATAATAACTGCCCTTATAGTCCTGAAAAAGTTGTAAATGCAGATATATCCTATACGCTCCATAGTCCGGGTTGTCTGCACGAATTTGAAGAATCTTTGCCAAAAGAGCATCATATTTGTAGGGCCTGGACTGTCTTTTTAACCACTTATAAAATCCGTTTTCACTAACCCCTAATACCTCGCACATGGTCTTTATGCTGTGCTTAGATTTTCCTTGGGTTTTTTCCAGGCATATCCACTTAAACAGTTCTCGTGCAGCTACTTCTTTTGGCTCATTGCGAAAAAAGCCAGGGCTCTTTTCAAAATATCATTGGTTGCTTCAAGTTCCTTGAGTTGTTTTTCTAATGCTCTGATTTCAGCGGTTTTTGGATCTACACGCTTATGACCACTGCCGACAATAGCCATATTTCCATAACGATTTGCATTGCTTCGCCATGTGTAAAGAGTAGTGACTGGAATTCCCAGCTTTTCAGCAGCTACTGTCGGACCTACTTCACCGGACAGCTTAATGGCTTCTTCTTTAAATTCTTTATCATATACTCGCATCTGGACACCTCTTTCTTTTTGGGTTATTATTTCCAGAATTACGAGTTTTGTTACTTAACTAAAATGATACCACTCCAAAGAACCTTTAAAAGAACGTCCGGAAACGGGGGTTATGGAAACATAAAAATTACAAATAATATATTGACATATAACTAGATATAAGTTAATATTAATATATAGTATTAAATAATAAGATAGGAGGTAACACGAATGACCGAGAAAACAGAAGTGTATACGATAGATATGGCAGCAGAGTATTTAAAAGTATCAGCACAAACCATAAGAAAACTAATTGAAACCGAGGAATTACCCGCAAAGAAGATCGGCAGGTTGTGGAGGATTCGGCAGGAGGATTTGCAAGAATTTTTAAAAAGTGAATAAAGGGCATATATCGTAACCGTATTTTTAACCTTGCCATGTAATACGACATAACAGAGCCCGCCGAATTTTGCGGGCTTTCGCCGAAACATGGGGGGAGCAAGCCACAGTTAAAATGCCTGCTGGGGGTGAGCCTGAGAGCTTGTCTAAGGGGTGTTGTGTAACCGTAGGGGGTTAAGGGGCAGGGGGTGCTTGTCCGGTAAGGGCGGCGAAACTTTCTATTGTTTAGGGTGATCAGGTATTAATTGAATAAATTTCTGAGGGGGTGGGTGATGTTAGCTATTGTTTGCGAAATTAAAAAACAGGGAACGCCGGACCGCAAAGACCAGGCAATTCCCTGCCGGAAGGATTTAAGAAAATCCTCTTAATTATTTTATCACAGGTAAAAAATTAAAAAAAGGAGTGCTGAAATGAAAAAGGTATGGTTGACGTTACCGGGAGAAGTTGAAGCCTTAAAAATGGACGGCACGTTATATATTAACTTGTTACATTATCCAGAGGGAGAGGAACCGGAAGTTAATATAAAAGACATTGGAAGCGTTTCAATTAGCGAACTTTAATTTATTAACCTGGCCCCGGTGAATACAGCCGGGGTTGGGTTTTTATTGTGTGGCGGAATCACGGCGGAATAAAAAACCACCACGGCATAGAGGCCCGTTTTACAAGGGGTGGACTTCCGAGGGGATGGAGGTTACATTGTAGCCCCCCTTCTATCCATACTGCAGGAAGCCACAAAGCTCCTGTCAAGGCTAATGGGGGCCTTTAATGGCACCTTTTTTAATTGTTAGTTTGTGGAATGCTTCCGCTGCACTCCGGCGAATCCAGGCCGGGAACCTCTAGTTTAATTCAGTTTAACATAATAACCATTATGATATAATATAAAAAAATGGGAGGAGTTGCATTAAGTTAGTGAACAGAAAAGCTAAAAATAGTAATTCAAGTAAGGAAAATTATGTACGCTACGAATACGAGGATTGCATAGTTGAGATACATGGCCCCAAGCCAGGACCGGAGAGGCTTGAGAAAATTAAGAAAGTGTGTGAGGATATTTGGAAGGATTCAGAAGAAAATGACAGCCACTGAACCCTTATGTAGATCTTTTCATACAGTTTAATTTGAAAATTGTTACAGTAAAACCAAACGGCCTAATAGGCCGTCCTTTTTTGTTTAATGGCAAACTTTGCCTAATAAATGATAGCAGCAAAAAATCAGTTAACTTGTATAAGAAAAATGACAATGCTTAATAGGCAGCATTGTCACAGGGTTTTTTACATGGCCCCTTGCAGGCATTCAAACGTTTTTTTTCTTCACCAAATACAACCAAAAGAAGGTATTTTAACCTATATATAGTATTTAATAAAGATAAATACTTTTCAAAGGAGGTGTTTTTATGGGTCTTTTTGGCGGGAAGGACAAAGAAGATAAAAAACAGGAAGAAATGGAAAAGTTCATGAGAAAGTACAGACTTGCCAATTTAGACGATAATGACTTAGAGGCAGTTAGGGAAATTTCTCAGGAATTTATGGGTTTGGGCCTAATGAAAGCTGGCATGGCTCTTTCTTTAGCTAAAGCCGAAGAACAAGCTAAAGTTGGTTATCTAGCTGCCCTTGTTAAGCAAAACTGGATAATCATAAGAAAACTTGATGAAATTAGCAAAAAGCTAGATAAATAGATTTTTAATATAAAACACAAATAATTATTTTTAACCCCTCACGGGGGTTTTTTATTCCCAAGGAATAGGATGACCTAAAAATTCTTCCAGGCCTTCCCTAGCAACTCTCCACATTTTACCGTCTTTGAAGGCTTTTAGTTCTCCTTTTTTAAGCCATTTATAAACGACCATTTTAGATACTTTTAGCTTTCCAGATAATTCTTCGGGAGTAAATATTCCTTGCATTGGCAACTCCCTTCTTCTTATAAGGAAATATTTTTACGGTAAAACCAGGGCTGGGAGGCCTCTCTCCCCGCTCCGTCAAGTATATTCATACCGTTATACATTCATCCTTAGAACAGGCCAAACTAGAATACAAAATAACCTTTAATCCTGCAGATGCCGTAAAATCACAGAAACAGCATAAAAAAAAATGTCCACACTGGATATAAGTTTATATTGTAGCACTCACGACAGGCTTGAGGCGGGGCGAATTGTTGGGGTTACGGTGGAAGGATACCGACCTCAACAAAAGCACTATAACAGTTAGCCAGGGGCTGGTAAGGGTAAAGGGTAAAGGGCTTCTTTTCCAGGAGCCGAAAACAGGAACTTCCAACAGGCCTATAAATATACCCCAAACGTAGTAAAGAAACTCAAGGCCCACAAATCAAAACAGGCCGAAAAAAAGTTATTTATGGGGCCAGCATATGGATAACGACCTTGTTTTTACTAGAGAGGATGGGAAACCGATTGACTTCAGGGGATTAACAAGGCACTTTGAAAGGGTTTTAAACCGGGCAGGGCTGCCGAAAATATGTTTCCATGACTTGAGAAATACCTATGCTACCCTATCGCTTGAGCAGAGCGTTTCAGGCAGGGCCATTCAAGAAACTTTAGGACATCATGATGCAAGTTTGACAATGAGTGTATATACTCATGTTACGAACAAAATGAAACAGGAGGCCACAGATAAAATCGGGAACCTGTTAACCTCCTGCCTAAATGAATAACCTCTGGATTTGAACCCGCGAACTCTTGAATTCCAGGCCGGCACTTGTGGCCGTGGCCGGCGGGAAACAGCGGGAGAGGCGAAGCGTCCAGGAATCCTCGGTTATGAAGTATGAGGCAAGCAGAATAAAATATTTAACCTCCATGATAGAAGGCGACAAAGAGTTTTGGCGATTGTGGACAGTGTTCTGGACACAGGCGACACCACAGGAAGGGAATTAATAAAACACAGATACATTGACGGTGAAACGGAATACATGACTTATCAGAAAATGAACATCACTAGGGACGAATATCTGGACCTAAAACAGACGGCAAAGAAAAGTGTTATCGAGCCTTTGGCGGAAGCGTTCACGGCATATCTAGGTATTAATATCATACTGAGAGCAACCAGGCGGCTCCATCACAGCGGGCCTTTTTATTGAGTGATACTTTCGCCTTATAAAATATGGCCTTTTTAGCTTTAATATCAAACGAACGGACGAAGTATTTACGAAAGATTTACGAAAGATTTACGAAACATTTACGAAACAAATGGAACGAAGGTATAAACGAATAGACTGAATGTTGGACATTAACAGTTTACTTCCCTTCTAGAAAATGGGTTAGTTCTGATTCAGGTATTCGCCAGCCTTTACCGGCTTTAAGTGCTTTTAACTTTCCTTCTTTAATCCAGCGATAAACTGTTCTAACGTCTACTTTTAATTTTTTTGATACTTCTTGCGGGGTGAAATATTCCTGCACTGTAATCCTCCTTATGCTGTCACTAATGTTAACTAATATACACAAAGGAGGATTATAAAAAATGGTTGTGTGTTCAAAGGACGAAACATTCTTACAGAGGTTTGAAGAATTGGCAAGTATGCGGATTAATGACCTGGGGTTGATGTCGGGAATGAAAAAATATAAAGCTCAGAAAAGGCCATATCAAAATTCTTGAACTAACAGAGGAGGATTATAAAAAATTTCGAGAGCTTTACACAGTGTTGGAAGGTGATGTTATCTCATATGATTTAGAAAAAGCAAAACAGTCTTATCATCAGGGATTAAGGGACGGCTTACAATTAAAGGAATTACTGAAAACTTGAACATATTAAGAAAGCCCGGTAATATGCCGGGTTTTTTCTTTACTATCCCCAATTTATCCCCAATTCGTATATTTTTGATTATTCCCAAAAAAACAAAAAACCACGGAATCTCCGTGGTTACTTTAATCTTATGGCAGGGGTGACAGGGCTCGAACCTGCAACCAACGGTTTTGGAGACCGCTACTCTTCCATTGAGCTACACCCCTGCAAATGCTCGAACTCTATTATAGCGAATTTACGAATAAATGTCAATCCAAGCGAGCTTTTTTTGAAAACTCCGTATTTCTTGCAAAATATGGTGCTTTATAATACAATATTTAAGAGTATTCTTATTATAAAGGGGAGTTTTTTTTGAACAGTTATAAAGTCGGAGTGATTGGCTGTGGGGTGATGGGGACTGCTCTATTAAGTGGCATTATACACAGCAATCTGGTACATCCTACAGATATTATGGTCTGGGATGTGCTTTCCCAAAAGACAGAAGATATAAAGAAGCAGTATAAAGTGGTTGCTGCCTCTCAAATGAAAGATATGTTTGATTTACCCCGAATGATATTTTTAGCAGTGAAGCCGGCAGACATGCCCCAAGTTCTGGACCACATAAGGGATTTCTTGAAAGATGATCATCTAATAATTTCCGTAGCAGCCGGCATCTCCATAGACCAAATAATTAAGGTTGTTGGCACTGACCAAAAGGTAATCAGGCTTATGCCAAATACACCCTGCTTGATTAGCATGGGCATGACCGTTGTTTCACCGGGAAATAATGTAGCTGAAAATGAGCTGAGTTTTGTAATGAAGCTGATGGAGGCTTTGGGGAAAGTGGTTATCCTGGAAGAAAAGCTCATGGATGCTGCTACCGGCTTAAGCGGTAGTGGGCCTGCTTATGTATTTATGTTTGTGGAAGCGTTGGCAGACGGGGGAGTAAAAATGGGACTCCCCAGGGACAAGGCTCTGCTTTTAGCTGCCCAGACCGTCTCAGGTGCTGCTGAAATGGTGATTCAATCAGGGGAACACCCTTCAACCTTAAAGGATAGGGTGGCCTCTCCGGGAGGCACCACTATTGAAGGCATTTATGCCTTAGAAAAGAAATCTTTCCGAGGAACCATAATGAAGGCAGTAGAAGCCGCTGTAAAACGGGCTGGAGAATTGGGGAAAGAAAGGGAAGGGTAGGTAAGAGTGGAAGAGGCATATAGAAAAAGACTAAGAAATGTTAAAAATGTGCTGATTAAGGTAGGAACTTCTACCCTGACTTATCCTAGCGGTAAGTTGAATCTGAACTATATTGAAAGAATAGTTCGGGAACTGGCGGATTTAAAAAACCAGGGGAAGGAAGTTTTGCTGGTATCTTCTGGAGCCATTGGAGCAGGATTGGGCAAGCTGGGTTTTAAAAGAAGGCCTAAGACTACTCCTGAAAAACAGGCTATCGCTGCAGTGGGACAGGGAATGCTGATTCAGGTTTATGAAAAAATATTTTCTGAATACGGTCATACGGTAGCACAGCTTCTTTTAACCCGGGATGACCTGGTGAATAGACAGAGGTACATAAACGCCAGAAACACCCTGATTACTCTGTTGAAGTATGGTGTGGTTCCTATCATTAATGAAAATGATACTGTTTCTGTGGATGAAATTGAGTTTGGAGATAATGACAATCTTTCCGCACTGGTGGCCAGCTTAATAGATGTAGATCTTTTGATCAATCTTTCGGATATTGATGGACTCTATACATCTAATCCTCATACGGATTCTGAAGCCAAGCTGGTAACCTATGTTCCTGAAATTACCGCTGAGATAGAAAATTTAGCCCAGAGTACCTGTGGTTCATTGGGCACCGGTGGGATGAAGGCCAAGCTGCAGGCGGCGAATATTGCAGTGTGCTCTGGTGTACCTATGGTGATTGCCAACGGTCAAAAACCTGGTATTATCCATGACATAATATGTGGTGAAAGAATAGGGACTTTGTTTTTGCCCAAAGAAAAACCCATGCACAGCCGCAAGAGGTGGATTGCTTTTGGGCTTACGGTGCAGGGTACTTTAACTGTCGATTCCGGTGCCAAGATAGCAGTGGTGAGAGATGGAAAAAGTCTTCTGCCCAGTGGAATTAATTATGTTGAAGGAAATTTTGAACGGGGCGAGACGGTCTGTATCGCCGATGAGGATGGCATTGTATTTGCCCGAGGATTGGTAAATTACCCATCCAGTGATTTAATAAAGATTATGGGGTTAAAATCCTCAGAAATTTCGAAAGTATTGAGGGAAAATGGAGTGAGTGAGGTAATACATCGGGATAATTTAGTAATCATATGAGTAGTTGTATCAATCATCAGGAAAGGTAAATTTTATATATAGATAGTTAAAAATATTAAAGGAGTGAGTTACATGTCAGAAGTAAAAACAAAGGCTGCGGAATGCAGGAAAGCTGCCGCCAGGCTGGCCTATACTTCCACCCAGGTAAAGGATAAGGCACTGATTAAGATGGCTGAATACTTAGAAGAGAACGAGAAAGACATTCTAGCTGCCAACAAGATTGACTTAGAAAATCTGGCTAAAAAACCGGGATATACTAAGGCCTTTCATGACCGGTTGGAACTTAATCCAGCCAGGATTAAAGACATGGCTGACGGATTAAGGGATATTCAAAACCTTATGGACCCTATCGGTGAGGTAATTACCATGTGGAAGCGTCCCAATGAACTGCAGATCGGACAGGTGCGGGTTCCTCTAGGAGTGGTAGGGATCATCTACGAGGCCAGGCCCAACGTTACGGTAGATGCTGCTGCACTCTGTGTTAAGGCGGGTAACGCGGTAATCTTAAGGGGCAGTTCTGAGGCTATTGAGTCCAACAAAAAACTGGTGGAGATTTTGAAAAAAGCCTGTATTGAAACGGGCCTTCCTTCCGGTACAATAAACCTTATTGAAGACACAGACAGGGCCGCGGCCAGAGAACTTATGCAGATGAATGGATATGTGGATGTGTTGATTCCCCGGGGAAGCGGTGGCCTGATTAAATCGGTTATCGAAAATGCCACGGTACCGGTAATAGAAACAGGCGAAGGAAACTGCCACACCTATGTGGATAAGGAAACCGATTTGGATATGGCAGTCAGCATTGCTTTTAATGCCAAAACTCACCGTCCAGGAGTCTGTAATGCTATGGAAACCCTTTTGGTTCACTCAGACATAGCTAATGATTATCTGCCTAAAGTATCTAAACTTTTAGAAGATGCCGGTGTAGAAATTAGAGCATGCTCCAAAACCCGGGAAATAATACCCCAGGGGGTTTTGGCAGAGGAAAAGGATTGGGCCACTGAATACCTGGATATGATTTTGGCGGTGAAAGTAGTGGAAAGCATAGATGAAGCCATAGAACACATTAATAAGTACGGCACCAAACACTCTGAAGCCATTGTTACCACCAGTTATTCCCGTTCCCGTAAGTTTTTAAACCAGGTAGATGCGGCGGCAGTATATGTGAATGCATCAACCCGGTTTACCGACGGAGCTGTATTTGGATTGGGAGGCGAAATGGGCATAAGTACACAGAAGCTCCATACCCGAGGGCCCATGGGCCTAAAAGCTTTGACTTCTATTAAATATGTTATTTATGGAGACGGACAAGTTAGATAGTTTTTTATCACCTGATTGTATCTTCAAATAGTAGAAAAACCTTTACATTTTTTTTGTTGTTAGAAAAGTAAGCAGTCTGTTTTTATAGAACGGACTGCTTACTTTTCTATGTTAAAATTTATAATTACAAAAAAATCTGACACTGTTATTATTTGCTTTTTAAATAGAGGTATATGTTGGAAAGTGTAGAAAAAAGCTTTAAGTTATTTTTTTTACTCCATACGGAACAGCAATTTAAACGAAGGGGGTATTTTTCTGTAAATGAAAAGTATGACCTTGCGTCTTCGGACATTAGCTGTACTGGGAAGCCTGCATATTGTATTGGTATTAGTTATATATATGCTGTTTCATACAATTATGATGAACAGCGTTATTCAATTGGAAAAACAATATGTTCAAGAACATATAGAGCGGGCAATACGTTTGATAGAAGAAGAGATTTATTTGATGTCTATGATTGCAGAAGATTGGGCCCCCTGGGACGATACATATCATTTTGTGAATTATCTAAACCAGGACTATATTACCAAAAATGACCCTGCCGCCAGTTTAATAAATCTTCAATCCAATGTAATGGCTATTATTAATACATCAGGAGAAATAGTTTATGCTGTTAACATAGACCTGGTGAGTGGGGAGCAGCTGTCTATTTCCCGGGACTTGAAAAAACAGTTTGAGGACAGCTTACTGGTAAGTAACTTTGATTCGGACTTTTTGGTTCAAGGTATCATTTTAATAGAAGAAGGTATCATGGTAATTGGCTCTCACCCTATTCTTACTAATGATTATCAAGGCCCCTCAAGGGGAAATCTGGTGATGGGCAGATTCCTGGACTCTGAAAGGGTTAGCTTAATTGGGAAAAAAATAAATCTAGATTTATTGCTATTACCGTTGGATCAATTACAAGAGGAAAAGTTTAATTTAATCAGTGAAGATAAACCAATTTTAGTTAAGGAATTAAATAATGATTTTGTTTCCGGACATGCAGTTTTGAAGGATATCTATAATAAGCCTGTTGTTGGGTTGTTAATTAATCTGCCCCGGGATATTTTTAATATTGGTAGGGATGCCATGAAATATATGCTTTATTCTCTCATAGCAGTGGGATTGATTTTTACATTTGGGGCTTTACTATTCTTAGAGAAAAATGTTCTCTCCAGGTTAGTTAGTTTAAGTCAGGCGGTAAGTAAAATAGGTGATGCCAGTACTTCAACAGAAACTCTTCAGTCAGATGAACGCTTTGATGAATTGTCCTTTGTTTCTCATGAAATTAAAAATATGTTGAGCAAATTGCATGACTCACAACAGATAGTTATCGAAAACGAGAAAAGATTTCGTGCCCTTGTAACCAATGTTCCCGGTGCAATTTTTAGAAGGGCTAACTATTCTCATGGTACTATGGAATATATGAGTGATACTATAAAAGAAATATCCGGATATCCAACCTCTGATTTTTTTGATTTCGAAGTCCAAGCTTATCCTCATATCATATATCCGGAGGACAGGATGAGGATAGATCAAGTAATTCAAGAACACCTTTTTTTAAAAAAACCGTATACCGTAAGATATCGAATAAAAGACATTAACGGAGATATTAAGTGGGTTCAAGAAAATGGACAGGGGGTTTTTGATAAGGGTGGAAAGCTGCAGTATATTGATGGTATCATTATAGATATCAATGATTCTAAACAGGCGGAAGAAAAAATTCGATACATGAGTTTTCATGACTGTCTTACGGGGCTTTACAACCGAGCTTATCTGGAACAGGAGATGCAAAGGCTGGATACAAAACGACAACTGCCCATCAGTATAATTATGGGTGATTTAAATGGTCTAAAGCTGGTAAATGATACCTATGGACACTGTGTAGGGGATGAGATGTTGGTTAGCACTGCCGAAATTTTAAAAAAAACCTGTCGTGAAGAAGATATTGTTGCCCGCTGGAGCGGTGATGAATTTGTTATCCTCCTGCCTCAAACAACAAAAGAGGAAGCAAGTTTAATGTGTAAAAGAATTAACAATTTATGTAGTAATACTTATGTAAGAAAATTACCCTTCTCTATAGCTTTAGGGGTTGCCAGCAAGAAAAGTATGGGAAAGGATCTTGTCGAGACAATAAAAGAGGCTGAAGATAATATGTATAAACATAAGCTGGCTGAAAGCCGCAGTACCAAGAGTGCAGTTTTGAATGCTTTACTTAAAACATTGGAAGAAAAAAGCTGTGAAACAGAGGAACATGCCCGGCGTATGCAGGAAATAGCCATGAAGATTGGGGAGAAAATTAATCTTCCCGAAACAGAATTAGATAGGTTAACACTTTTAGTTTACCTTCACGACATAGGAAAAATTACTGTTCCGGAGGAAATATTAATAAAAAAGAAAAAATTAACAGAAAGAGAATGGGAACATATAAAAAAACATCCGGAAACAGGTTACCGAATAGCCCGGTCTATGGAGGAATTTGCCCATGTAGCAGAAGATATCCTTTCCCATCATGAACACTGGGATGGTTCGGGATATCCCCAAGGCTTAAAGGGAAAAGAGATTCCTTTATTGGCTCGTATTGCATCTATAGCGGATGCTTATGAGGTTATGACCCATGGGCGGCCGTATAAGGAACCCATTTCTCAACAGGAAGTTATTGCAGAATTAAAAAGGTGTGCTGGCACTCATTTTGATCCGGACCTGGTGGAGATTTTAGTTTCTTATATTGAAGAGAGAAAGAATGAAAATGTTTTTAGAAAAAGATAAAGAGATAATGTTTATATATTTTATTATTTTTTCTTTAAATCTGTTGGTAAATATTGAAAATGGGATTTTTCATAATATAATTAGGGTAAGCTTTTAAAATCTGTAAATAATAATTTAAAGAGGAGGTTTATATCATGATGAATGACTTTTTTAATAAAACTATTCTTTTCGGCTTGGGAGCCATTTCTTTAACTAAGGAAAAAGCAGAAGAAATGGTGGATATGATGGTGAAAAAAGGAGAGGTTAATAAGGATGAAGCTCAAAAAGTAGTAAACGATTTTGTGGAAAAGGGGAAAAAAGAAAGAGAGGTATTACAAGAAACCATAAAAAATGAGTTAAATCAGATTTTAAACCAGGCTGAACTGGCCACCAAAGAAGATATTGGCAGGCTGGAGAATAAAATTGATGAGTTGAAAGGGCTGCTGGAATCAAAAATGTAAGGAATCGGAGAGTGACCCATGAGGCTGCAGAAACGCTATAAACATTTCCATCGATACAGAGAAATAGCTCAAACACTCACTAAGCATGGTTTTGGTTATTTAATTAAACAGCTGGGCCTGAAGGAATTTTTAAAGGGTTGGAGGACGGGAGGCAGTGAAGAAGGACATCAGTTATCTACAGCAGAAAGAATTCGCCTGGTTTTAGAGGAATTAGGGACTACTTTTATTAAGCTGGGGCAGATATTGAGTACTCGGCCAGACCTGATTCCTAAAGAAATAACTGATGAACTGTCTAAACTCCAGGACCAGGTTCCACCATTTCCCTTTTCGGAGGTCAGGAAACAGATTGAAACTGAACTGGGGGATACTTTAGAAAATCTTTTTAAAGAGATTGACCCAATTCCCTTGGCCGCCGCTTCTATTGGACAGGTTCATCGGGCCACTCTATTAGATGGGAAAAAGATGGTAGTAAAGGTCCAGAGACCAGATATAGAAGAAAATATTAAAATTGATTTGGAAATACTCTTTGATATTGCTCGATTGGTTGAAAAGCATACAGAGTGGTCGCAGTTTTTTAATTTTAAAGAGGCTGTTTTAGAATATGAAGACATTTTGTTAAATGAACTGGATTATCTTGTTGAGGGTCAAAACATTGATGTTTTTCAAAAAAACTTTAAAGACCAGGAAGAAGTTTGTATTCCTGAAGTGCATTGGGATTATACCACTCGAAGAGTTTTGACCATGGAGTATATCGAAGGAATAAAACTGGACAATGTCCAGAAGCTCTCTGAAAAGGGAGTGGACACTAAAAAGATTGCGCAGGTGCTGAGTAAATCGGTTTTTAAACAGATGCTGTACCATGGGTTTTTTCATGGGGACCCTCATCCCGGAAATATATTGGTTATAGACAATAATACAATTGCATTACTGGATTTTGGAATCGTTGGAATGATTGATGAGGAGATGAAAGAGCAGTTTTCCAACCTTTTGATTGCGCAGGTAAACAAGAATACGGAAGCGGTGATGAGGTCATTTTTAACTTTGGGCATTACTCCCCCGGATATAAACCGGCGTGAACTGAAACAGGATATAGAAAGAATGAGGTATAAATATTATGATCGTCCCCTGGATAAAATTAAAGTGGGGGATACCATGAAGGAATTCATGGAACTGGCTTATAAATATAAAATATTACTGCCGGCGGAATTCACATTAATGGGTAAGACTTTTGTCATTCTGGAGGGACAAATAACCAGGTTATCTCCCGAAACCAGCCTGATGGAGATTGCCGAGCCTTTTGGCAGGGAGTTAATTAAAGAAAGGTTTTCTTTTGGATATTTGAGAAAGACCCTGTCTAAAAATGTTCATGAATATGGACAGATATTGGGTGCACTTCCAAAACAAATTGTTGATTTAGTTGAAATAATGGAAAGGGGTCAATTCAAGGCAACCCTCAAGCATGATTATGATGAAAAAATTCTTATTAAAATTAGCCACATGGTAAACCGTCTGGCTTTCAGTATAGTATTAGCCAGTTTGATTATTGGTCTTTCCTATTTAATTCAGATAACAGAACAGTCAATTATTTGGAAACTGCCCGTGGCTGAAATTGGCTTTCTGATAGCGGGAGCCATGGGTTTTGGACTTCTAATTTCAATTATTCGTTCCGGCAGATTTTAAGTTTCCTTTGACATTTCTAAGTATCTGTGATAATAATATTAATAATACAATTGAACGGACGCGAATCGCTGGGATGCGAACCAGTACATTTATATGTGCTGGTTTTTTATTTTTCTCCCAAAGGAGGTAAGTTTTATGATATTAATGATTGATAATTATGATTCTTTTACCTTTAACCTGGTTCAATATCTCTTTGAATTGAATGAAGATGTGCTGGTTTACCGAAATGACAGGATTACTTTAGAACAGATTGAATTATTGAAGCCTGATCAAATCATTATTTCTCCAGGTCCCTGCACTCCTAATGAGGCGGGAATAACCCTACAGCTGATTGATCGTTTTGCTGGTAAAATCCCAATTTTGGGAGTATGCCTGGGTCATCAGTCTATGGGTCAAGTTTTTGGGGGGAATGTGGTTCGGGCCCCCAGGCTGATGCACGGTAAAACTTCTAAAATATTTCATCAGGGAAAGACTATTTTTAAAGGATTAAAAAATCCTCTAACAGTTACCAGATATCACTCATTAATCCTGGAACCTAATAGTTTACCCCAATGTTTTGAGGTTAGTGCCTGGACACAGCAGGGTGAAATCATGGGAATTACCCATAAGGATTATTTGCTGGAGGGAGTACAATTCCATCCCGAAGCAATTCTAACTGAGCAGGGACATGACCTGCTCCGAAACTTCCTGGATTTAAGCCGTGAAAGGAGTGCGGAACATATTGAAAGTTGCTGCAGCCGTAAAAGAACTAAAGCCTATAATATCTCCCTTTGATGTTTACTGTCACATAAAGGATAAACCCTATAGTTTTATTCTTGACAGCAGAATGGATCCAGACCGCCTGGGAAGGTATTCTTTTGTGGGGGCTGACCCCTTTGCTTTGTTCCGTTCCAAGGGAAACCAGGTATATATTTGGCAGGAAAAACAAGGAGAAACTCGCTTAATAGGCAGTCCCTTTAAACTGCTTAAGGAATTCTTAAACAACTACCAGATGATTACAGAGCTTCCCTCAGAAGTTCCTCCATTTTCCGGAGGAGCTGTGGGATACTTTGGTTATGAATTGGGAGAAGTAATTGAAGAACTGCCGGGAAACAGCTCTGATGATCTTATGCTGCCGGACTGTCTCTTGGGTTTTTACGATCGAATATATGCCTTTGATCATCTTTTAAATAAAGTTTTCATTTTTACCCTTGGCAGGTCAAAAACTGAGGAAGAAGCAGTAGTTAAGGCAGATGAAATGATGAAAGAATTTTCCAAAGAAATTGAAAACATTCAAGACCAGGGCGCTAAAGAACCTGACGTATTGAAAAAAGATCCGTTTCAAGAAAATAGTAAAGATGAAAAGAACTTCTGTGAAATTAAGCATAAACTAAAGTCCAATTTTACACGGGAACAATATTGCAGCACTGTTCAGAAGGTTAAACAATATATTGCTGCGGGGGACATTTACCAGGCCAATCTTTCCCAACGATTTGAAACAGACCTTACTATTAGTCCCTTTGACCTTTACTGCAGGTTAAGGACTATTAACCCTGCACCCTTTGCTTCTTTTTTAAATTTTGGTGATGTAGTGGTAGCCAGTGCATCTCCAGAAAGGTTTTTACTTTTGTCTGATAAAATCGTTGAAACCCGGCCCATTAAAGGTACCAGGCCCAGAAGCAGTGACCCTAAAAAAGACCTGGAGTATAGGGAAGAACTGCTGAATAGTGAAAAAGACCGGGCAGAACTGATTATGATTGTAGATTTAGAACGAAATGACCTGGGAAGAGTATGCCTTCCAGGTACGGTGAAAGTCACAGAATTATTCGCCCTGGAGGCCTATGCTACCGTATACCATCTGGTTTCTACTGTAACCGGAGTACTGCCGGAGGATAAAGATATTACAGATCTTCTCTATGCATCTTTTCCTGGAGGGTCAATTACCGGGGCCCCAAAAATTCGGGCTATGGAAATTATTGATGAGTTGGAGGGGTTGAAAAGAAACGTTTATACCGGTTCCATTGGTTATATCACCCTGGATGGAAAAGCTGACCTTAATATTGTCATAAGAACTTTTGTTGTTAAAAATAACAAGGTGTATTTTCAAGTAGGAGGAGGAATTGTTGCCGACTCTGAGCCGGAGAAGGAATATCAGGAAACATTGGACAAGGCTAAAGCTTTAATAGAAAGTCTTTCCATTTAAGTAATAAGATGTAGAATATCATTATCGCTTTCACACTATAACGTGCTAAAGTATTTACATTTCATGCTCTTAATAATTAATAAAATAATAATTACAACCGTGGAACACCTTGTATTATCAGGTTTTCCACGGTTTTTTTTGCAGTTGAAACCAGTTTGTCGAAAAATTTTTAAAAAATACTATAATTTGGCAGGAATTTTTAAATAGAGCTAGAATAACATATTAGGTTATAAATGGAATTCCGTATAAATTATGGGGGTGAAGGGTTATGAAGGAAATAAAATTTTTGCAAACTGGTGATATTCATCTGGAAACTGCTTTTACCGGGCAAAATTTTTCTTTGGAGATGGCCAGAAGAAGGAGAAATGAAATAAAGGAGGTCTTCAGCAGAATTATTAAAATTGCTGAAGAAAGTAAGGTTGATTTGATTTTAATTACCGGTGATTTGTTTGAACACAAGTTTGTTACCAAGTCGGTTATAAGATTTATGCAGAGAAAACTACTTAGGATTCCACATATTAAAGTATTTATTACTCCTGGAGATAGTGACCCAGCTCTTGCTGATTCTTATTATCGAACTTTTTGTTGGCCTAAGAATGTGCATATCTTTTTAGAAGACCATTGGAAATATGTTGACCTTCCTCATTTAAATCTTAGGGTTTATGGTTTTGGGTGGAATCAATGGGAAATTAAAAAGCCTCTTTTGAGGGAATTAAAAATTGAATCGGGGAATTGTCTTAATTTAGTTATGCTTCATGGAGACACTTTTGGTCGTTTGGGGGAATCTAATTCTTTACCTATCAGTGAAAGTGATTTACGGGAATGTAAAGCAGATTATGTTGCTCTAGGACATATACATCAAAATCATCGGGTACCCAGCAAAGGTAAAATTATTGCAAACTATGCGGGTTCTCCAGAACCTTTAGGGTTTGGGGAACCTGGTGAGCATGGGGTTTTGATGGGGGTTTTAAGTAAAAAAGGAGTTAATTTGAAATTCCTTTCTACCGCTAAAAGAACATATTTTGAAAATAAGTTTCGAATCACCAGTGAAATGAGTATTAAAGATATTTGTAATGGAATTAGAGACTCTGCAAAAAAAGAGGACAGAATGCACCATCTATATCGTTTAAAATTGACAGGAGAGAAAGATGAAGCTGTAAATCTCAGCAATGAGGTTTTTCAGGAACTTCTCAAAGATGATTATTTTTATCTGGAGGTTAAGGACTATACCAACCCGGACTATGATCTGGAGGCAGTGATTAGAGAAAACCTGCATACAGCCCCAGGCATTTTCACTTTAAAGATGAAAGAAGAAATAGACCGGGAAAAGGGTAGAGAGCGGGAAGTTATTAATAAAGCCCTATATTATGGATTGGATACTCTTTTAGGAAAGAAGGTGTCTTTGAGGTGATTATCAGGAAACTGGAATTAAATGGTTTTGGAAAGTTTAGAAATAAGGAAATTCAGCTTTCGGATGGGTTAAATGTTATTTACGGCCCTAATGAAGCCGGGAAATCAACTATGCAAAAATTTGTTGAGGGCATGTTTTTTGGTTTTAAAAAACCCTATAAAAGCCGCAGGGTATTTACCTATGAGCTGCTGGCTTACCAGCCTTGGGAAGGAGAACAGTACCAGGGGGCCCTGGAATTTGAAAATCAAGGAAAAGTATATCGGATTGACAGAAATTTTAAAGAGGATGACGTGATCATCGGAAATGCTCAAACAGGAGAAATCCTGAACAAAAAGTTTAAACAGCATAAAGGCACAAAAGAGTTTAACTTAGCAGAGACACATATGAATTTGAACCGAAATATATTCAGCAATACCATCAGCATAAGCCAAGGGGATTGTATTAGTGATGAAGAACTGACCCAGGAGATCTGTAGTAAACTTACAAATTTAAGTTATTCCGGAAGTGCAAATATATCCATTCGAAAAGCTTCAATGGAATTGGAAAGGGTTTTGAAAGAAGAAGTAGGTTCGGAAAAAGTGCTTAAAAGTCCTTTAGGACAACTGACCCGTCAGATTCAGCAGTTGGAAGAAGAAAAGGGTAGGCTTGAAACCATGGTGAACAGTATCCGCAGTTATGAACTGCAGTTGGCTGAAACTAGACCCATAATAATGGAAAGTATTGAGAAAAAAAGAAAAAAAGAAGAAGAAACAAAAAGGCTAAAAGATTCTCTTCTGGCTAAGAAATTAAAAAACATCAGAGAACAGGAAAAGAAAATTAAGAAGATAAACAGTATTATTTATGAGCTAGAGAAATATCGTTATTTCCCCATTCAACAACGGGAAAGGGTTGTTGAATTAAAAGAAGGTATAAAAAATGTAGAGAATAATTTAAAAGAAATCAATGAATCATTAAAGAAACAGAAACAATTAGTTAAGCAGCCCCGAAAATACATTGAAAAGAATGCACATTTTCAAGATTTAGATTTTGAAGCTGCCTCACTTATCAGCAGAGATTACGCTTTATATAAATCGTTTAATGATCAGTTAATTCAAAAAAAGAATTTCATGGAAAAAACAAAAGAATCTTTAAATGAAATATATGAAGAATTAAGTAAAGAATTTTGGAAAAAATGTGGCAATAAAGATTTATATGAAGCTGAAAAGCTGGAGGACAGCATAAATAGTCTGAAAAATTCTTCGTTGAAAAGTAAAATAGACCTTTTAGAAGAGAAAAAAAATATTTTAGAAAATCAGTTGAAAGGTTCCAAGAATTTGCTTCTTTTTGTCCTGTCTCTGGTGGGGGTAATATTGGTACCCACTGTTATGCTAAATCACCTGTTTGCTTTTATGATGACCGTCCCTTTTCTTTTATCGGTTAATGTATTCAAACAAAGAAATCAATTAGATCAAGACCTGCAAAAAATAACCAATGAGATGCAGGAGCTGATCGAACAAGATTGTGATGAGCAGGAGAATATTGAAGATATGCATAAGAAACTGGATAAAATACTTAAGAGGAATCAGGTTCAGAATCCCCGGGATTTGCGGTTAAAAATAAGTCAGTATGGTGTATTGCTGACTGAAAAGGATAGATTAGAAAAAGACCTGAAAGTTGTTAATAGAGAAATAAAAGACCTGTCTCAACGATATCGAGAGTTCGAGAATGATATTACTCATATGTTAGAGAAAGCCTCCTTGTGGAGAAAGGGAGAGGAAATTACCGAATTAAAGATTGAAGAGTTCAAAAATAGATTAAGTGACTATCAAAGTACTTTTAATATGCTGATGAACTCAGAAGAAAAAATAGTAGAACTGGAAAAAGCCAGCAACAAATATGAAGTAGAAATGTTTAATTTACAAGAAGAGTCGGAATATATATTTATATCTGCCGGAGTAAAATGTTTTGAAGAATATTTTGAAGGATGCCGTCGTCACCGAGAAGTTGAAATTCTGTTGGAACAAAGGTTAAAGTATGAAGAAGTCTTAAATGCACTGCTGGAGGGCACTTCCCTGCAGGAACTGAGAAAAGTAGACTTATCTTTGATAGATTCCCAAGAGGTTCAATCGGAGGTAAGTGAGGCACAAATTAAGATGAAACAGAGAGAGCTGGAAAAAATTAACGAAGAATTAACACGAATAAAAAGCAGACACGCAGAATTGGAAGCAAAAATTGAAGCTACTGTTAAAGATTATCGACCGTTGACTGAAGTGGAAGAACAGCTTTCTATAAAGATTATGGAGAGGGATAATCTTCGGGAACAGGGGGATGCGTTACGAGCTGCTATTAAAATGATAGAGATTGTAGCTAAAGAAATACACAGGGATTTTGCTCCAAAACTAAATGAAAAGGTCAGCAGTTTAATTTCAAAAATTACTAATAATCGGTATCAGCAGGTAAAAATTAGCAAAGAGATGGATATAACTGTAATGGCTCCCGAAACCGGCAAACATGTGAGTATTCATGATTTAAGCGGTGGCACCATCGACCAGTTTTATTTTTCAGTAAGAGTTATGATTGCGGACTTAGTGACTGGCAACAACAGCCTTCCATTAATTCTAGATGATTGTTTTGTGCAGTACGATAGGAAAAGATTAAATGAAGTTCTAAAGTGTTTGATTGAACTATCTAAAAAAAGACAGGTGATATTTTTTACATGCCATTCCCGGGAGATTGACATGTTAAGGGAAATCAAAGGTAAGTTTAAATTAATAGATTTGGAGGAACCAAAACTGTTGTTTCTGGACAGGCTTCATAAAAAAACAGAAAAAGCATAAATTCAATCCTATAGATATATATTATTAAAAGCCGGATAAAAGGTATTTCCGGCTTTTAATATGTTAAAATATCTTAAGGCAGGATTAAATTTGGTTTATATGGAAGGGATTTATGAAAAACTAATAGAAAAAATACATATAATAAAAGAGATTTATATTGGATAAAATTTAATAATAGAGATAGTATTCTTTATGGATACCTAAATTAAGAAGTAGTTATACCGGGAGGTATTTACATGAAAATAGGTATTTTTACAGACAGTTTTAGACCTTATAAAAGCGGTGTGGTTCGTTCTATCGAAAGCTTTTCAAGCCAGTTAACTTTAATGGGTCATGAAGTATATGTATTTGGCCCCGATTATCCCAATTGTGAAAAGGAAGATAGGGTGTTCCGTTTCATCTCCATTCCAGCTCCTACTCAACCTGACTTTACCCTGGCTATCCCTTTTTCACCTAAGTTAGGTAAAACTATTAAAGAACTGGGGATTGATATAATTCACCTTCAGTCTCCTTTTTTACTGGGACGTTTAGGCCTCAGATATGCTAAAAAGTATAATATTCCGCTAGTCTTTACGTATCACACCATGTACGACCAGTACGTGCATTATCTTCCTATTGCCAAAAACTTTTCCAAGGTATTGATGCAGAGATGGAGCAAGGATTTCTGCAACCATTGTGATTTAGTGATTACCCCCACTGAAATAGTGCAGGAACATATAAAAAGTTCCGGGGTAGAAGTTCCGGTAATTAATCTATCTACAGGTATAGATACAAAAGAATTTGAAGATACGGATTCCACTTGGCTGCGCAAGAATTTTGGGTTTAAAGACGATGAGACTATTTTGCTTCATATTGGCCGATTGGGGAAAGAAAAAAATGTATCTTTTCTTTTAAAAGCATTTAAGGAAATTTTGAATCATCAGCCTAAAGGAAAGTTAGTAATTGTGGGTGGAGGTCCAGATTTAAAAAATCTGCAGAATACAGCAGAAGATTTAAATATTCACGAAAATGTAATTTTTACTGGAATAATACCCAGAGAGCAGCTGATTAATGCCTACGCAGGAGCAGACATTTTTATATTTGCTTCCCTTACGGAAACTCAAGGATTGGTCTTATGTGAAGCAAAGGCGGCGGGACTTCCTGTGGTGGCTGTTAAGGCCCTGGGAGCCTCAGAAATGATTAATAATGGGTTGGATGGATATCTAACCAGTTATTCCCAGGGGCAATTCGTTGAAAAAGTACTGGTTCTTATGGAAAACCGGGAACTTAGGGAAGATATGAGTCAAAGGGCTAAAGAAAGTGCCTTTGAAATGTCTTCATACAATCAGACCAAAAAGCTTTTGAATGCCTATAAAGGTCTTCTGGAGTGGAAGAACAAGTATGCTTATATTAATGCAAAGTGAATAAATTTTTCTAAACTCTTGCCGCCATGAAGAGGATTAACTGTAAGGAGCGAAAAAGTAATATGAAGATAACTGTGCTGGGAAGCTCGGGACCTTATCCTGATGCGGGGGGAAACTGTTCCGGATACCTTTTGGAGGGCAGTGAAACAAAAGTAATGTTGGACTGCGGTAATGGAACCTTTAGCGTTCTTCAAAATTATACTGATTTTTTTGAATTGGATGCTGTCATTCTTTCACATCTTCATATGGACCATATTGCCGATTGCTTTGTAGTCCGCTATGCCTTTGAAACGGCGCAGGTACTGGGCAAAAGAAAGGACCCCTTAAAAATATATGCTCCGGCCAAACCCTTTGAGCTGTATAATATGTTGAAGTATAAAGATGTTGTTGAGTTATTTCCTATAGACCACCGCTTACAATTATCTATTAAGGAATTTGAATTAAGTTTTCTCCCTACGGTTCATTCTTTGTACTGCTGTGCGGTTAAAGTGAATCAAGGTAACAGTAAAATGGTATATTCGGCGGATACAGAGTATTTTGACGGGTTGGCAGATTTTGTCAGGGGGGCAAACCTGTTTCTTTGTGAAGCTAATTATACTTCAGAGGATCTTTCTCTGGGCAGGAAAAATCACCTGGCGTCTTTTCAATCTGCTCAAATTGCAAAAAAGGCTGAAGTGGATAGATTATTATTGACACATTTGCATCCTAAAAATGCACGATCTGTAGTCCTTTCTGAGGCAGTGGAGGAATTTGCCGAAACGGAGCTGGCAGAAGAGGGTTTGATTTTTAAGGTTTAACAACTTCGGAGGCATTATATAATTTGGATAAATCATAGAAAAGTGTGGGGGAGAAATATATGGAGGGGATTTGTTATTTTAATGGAAATTATATAAACAGTGAAGAAGTGATGATTTCAGCCTCTGATCGGGGCTTTCTTTATGGAGATGGTTTATTTGAAACCCTCCGAGTCTATCAAGGAAAAGTTTTTTTGGCTGAACAGCACCTGACCCGTTTGTTTAGAGCATCCTCACTACTGCAAATTCCTATAGACAAAGATATGAAAAAATATGATGAGATATTTAAAAAAGTAATTAGAATGAATCAGTTAGGGGAGGGGTTTTTACGGCTCAGCCTTTCTAGAGGGGTGGGAAAAAGGGGACTGCTTCCTCAAGATTCTACCAACTCTGTGGTAATAGTGGTGCCTAATTTTACAATACCGTATAGTGAGGAAACATACTTAAAGGGTTTTACTGCAGTTATTATAAACAATACCCGTAGGAATCCTTTTTCACCTCTATCCAAACTAAAAACCTTAAACTATCTGGATAATATAATAGCAAAAATGGAAGCAGAAGAAAGGAAGGCGGAGGAGGGTCTCCTTCTAAATGTTTTTGGGAACTTGTCTGGAGGCACAGTGAGCAACTTATTTATTATAAAAAACCGGATTCTGTTTACTCCTACTTTAAATTGCGGAATATTAAACGGAATCACCAGGCAGAGAGTAATAGAGTTGGCGGCAAGAAAAAATATTGAGATAAAGGAAAAATCTCTAAATCCCAACCGGCTTTTTGATGCACAGGAGGCTTTTTTAACCAATTCATTAATGGAAATTATGCCCCTGGTTCAGGTTGACGGCAACCTGGTGGGTAATGGAGAACCGGGACCCATAGCCCGGCTCTTAAGAAGTGAATATAAAAAGTCTATTGTAAATCTTCGTTCTGTTTGAACTTGAAATAGTTTTCTGCTATGATTGAAACTTTGTGTGCCACATCTAAGGCATCCCTACCAAAAATTCGGATCATTCCTTCTTTCCCGAAACCACCTTTATCATAAATAGCATCTGGGACAAAACCTGTCCCCCTTAAAACAGTATCTGTTCCCCACTCGGCGTTTTCATACTGGGAATCCAGGGCTAAATTCGGTGGTTCTTCTTCCCGTTTAAAACTTTCCACGATAAACCCTGCTTTTCTCACGGTTTTGATTATGTCCGTGCTGTATTTTATATTCATAGTTGAACGCCAAGCAAAATTGTTTTTGGTAACAGCCAGAATTACCCGGGACATCCAGCGGGAACAATTAAATTGTGGTTCTGCCAGGGTGGTGATTTTATTACCTAATTTAATAATTCTGCCGGGAAATGCAGCAACTTCATCAATGCTGGAGGCTTTTGGCAGAGCCATTACCAGGTTAGATTGTACTTCTGGAATCAGGGGGGTTATGGGAACACTTTTTAAAATTAAAAGGGCTTTATTTAAATTTTCTAGAATTTCTGTCTTTTCTCTTTCATTTAATATTTCTGCCAGGGGCTGAACCGGGCCATATCCCAGTCCGGGTTTGTATGAATATTTTATGGCTGTGGTAATAAAATATTTGCTTTTTTCCACTGCTTTTAATACATCATATTCCAGGGCCAGGTAAGAGGCCAGGGCAGCGGAAAAAGTACAGCCGGTACCATGGGTGTTCTTGGTATCTACCAGGGGTGCTTCAAAGGAATGAATATCCTTTCCGTCATAAAGTATGTCTATGGCTTTGTTTTGATGAGTAAGATGTCCCCCTTTTATTATCACATATTCAGGCCCATATTCTTTGATAATTTTTGCCGCCTTTCTTACTCCCTCCATATCATTTATTTCCATATCAGCCAGGATTTCAGCTTCATCAATGTTAGGTGTAATGATCAGGGATAGAGGAAGCAGTTTCTCTTTTAATATTTTAACTGCCTGTGATTTCAGCAGCGGATCACCGCTTTGAGCCACCATTACAGGGTCTACTACAAGGTTTTTCAATTGATATTTATTAATGATATTTGATACTGTTTGGATAATTTCATTGTTGGCCAGCATACCGGTTTTTAAGGCAGAGACTTTAAAGTCTTTTAAAACTGCTTCTAACTGAGCTTCCACAAAATCTCCCGGGGTTTCCCTTATTCCCATTACACCCAGGCTATTTTGGGCGGTCAATGCAGTGATCGCCGAAAGGCCGTGGAGACCTAAAGCAGCAAACGTTTTAAGGTCTGCCTGGATTCCTGCACCGCCACCAGAATCAGAACCGGCTATGGTAAGAACTTTTTTCATGTTTTTTATCCTCATTTCTTTAACTATTTTCACCAATTAGTATTGATAATATGGCTCTTTACAATTTGCAGCTGGACAGCTGCCTGTATATCTAGGGTACATTATAATAAAAAATGATTCAACAAAAAAACTAACAAAAATAAATTTTTATTAGTTTTTTAGGAAATAATAAAAATAAAAATATTTAAAAAATATTTATGAAAAACTTGTGGAAGACCTTGGTATGTGGTATTGTAGACATAACGATTAAAAAGTGAAGATTGCTGTTCTCATCCATGTTAAAAAAACATAAGGGTGGAAGGGCTTAAGATTCCACTTTTTAATGAATAATTTTTTTAAGGAGGCCCAAGATTTGGAAGAAGGAAAAGTAAAATGGTTTAGTACAGAAAAAGGTTATGGATTTATTGAAAGGGAGCAGGGTGGCGATGTCTTTGTTCACTTTTCTGCCATCGAAGGGGATGGGTTTAAAACCCTGGAAGAAGGACAGAGAGTAAGTTTTGAGGTTGTTGAAGGCAGCCGTGGACCCCAGGCCGCCAATGTTAACATTCTCTAAATATTGTTAAACAGATGATTAAAGCATTTTCTGGATTTTTCGGAGAATGCTTTATTCTTGTACAGCAGTTATGCAAGCATTTAAAATAAAAAAAACCGCCTCAGAACGTATAAGGCGGCTGTTACAGGTAGTTTAGAGTTGTACCTTTGCATATTGCTGTTGTGCCCTGGCGATTTCAGACATATCCGCATTCTGCACTTGATACCAACCTTTTTGACTCATGGTGTCAAACATTTGCTTTTGGCAGTTGTACATATCCTGAAGGACATTTATGTAGTCATTTCTTAAGTTTTGATTTTGTGCTTCGGTAATATATGTGTTAATACTGCTGCACATTAACTTGTAGTCATTTAAAATGGAATTGGCAATATCCTGGTCTTTCATAGCAGGCATTTCATTTACCCTCCTTTTATTGTAAATTTTTATCTTTGATATGTTTAACTATAGTTTGAAAGTTATTTTTGTGGTTTTGAATGAATTGTCCACAAATGTTTTTAACTTCTGGATCTACAGCCATTTCTTGACACTGGGTTAATTTTTTAACCATTAATTCTTCCATATTTAGATGATCCTCCAGGTGCATAAGCTCTTTACCACTTAGATGATGCATTAAATCCCTCCTTTCTTTAAACTTTATTATTCCTTGAAGAATTGCAATATATACATTTCATATCCATAATAAAAAACCCCTGTAATTAGGGGTTTTTCAAAATAACTGGCTAAAAAAAATTATCGTTTCATGTCTTTTTTAATGCTGTTTTTTGGATCAGATATTTTAGGATTGGTACTGGTGTTTAAGTTCCTGGCAAAATTTTGGACAGGCTGCAGACCTGTTTTTAAATTGCTGGATTGAGGATTGGTATCAGTATTAATACTTATGCTTACATTAGAACCCTGTAATCCTTTTGTAAGGTCACTGGATTTTGGGTTTGTGTTTGTGTTGATACTTTGTCTGGCCTGAAAGCCTTCCTGAATTCCGGAAGAAATACTGCTGACTTGGGGATTAGTGTTGGTATTGACTTGGCTTCCCATTTGAGGGTTGCTCTGCATCCCCATGTTTAAGTTCATATTCCCGCCTAAGGTTGGACTGGCTTCCATGTTTTCATCGTGTATTCTTGGAACTTTGTACATTCCCTGCTGTTTCATATATTGAAAGAGCTGTTCTTGAGCGTTTATACTTTGATTTAAAAAATCTTTAAAGTTGTTCCGGAAATAGGGTTCCGAAGATTCCAGTACCGCATAGGCGTAACCTGTAACACTCATATTGATGTCCTTTAACAGGTCTCCTGCCATATCATTTTCTGTCAGGAATTGGTTCGTATTCATTTTTCAAACCCCCTCTTATTGTTTTATGATAATAAATGTCCTCCGCCGGCTTCCCTGAGATCTTGGGAGAGACGGTCGGCTCTGTTCTGACATTGGGATCCTATATCCTGAATTATGCTTTTTAAAGACTGATCCTGAATTTGATTCGAAAAGACCTGACATTTTTTGCTGCAGAGACTTTCATTTTGGTACTGCTCGTAAAGAGCCATAAATTCTGCTTTGCCTACATTTTTATTGATTTGTACAGACATGATATTCACTCCTTTCGTTTCTTTAATATTTTTACCGTGTGGAAAGTTTATATACTCATTAAAAAAAGGCAGATTTTAAAATATACGAAATAAGGATAAGGTTTTTTAGTGTGAAAATAATAAAGATAACAACAAGTAATTGATTTAGGTTATAATTATAGTAGAAATATTTACCTTAAAATTATTTTAATTTGATCATTAGAGAGATTAGAGGAGTAGATAAGAGGGAACAGGGGCCTGTAAGTTTTTTGAGACAAGTAAAAAAAATGAGGGATTGATTATGAGGGAATTGATAGTTAGAGTATTAATTGAAAATACAGTGACCAGCAAAGGGCTCTTGGCGGAACATGGGCTGTCATTTTATATTCGTAAAGATAGTCAAAGCTTTATATTTGACAGCGGACAGGGGTTAGGTCTGAAAAACAATATTCGGCAGTTGGGGTTAAACCTTAGAAATGTATCTTCAGTAATCTTATCTCATGGACATTATGACCATACCGGTGGAGTTGGGGTTCTACTTGAGGCTAATCCTAATCTAACCTTTCGGGGCCATTTAGATTTATTGAACAAAAAATATAAAGTTCAGGGGAACGAATTTATAGAAATTGGGATTCCTCATGAGATTAAGAATCAAATTTCTGAAAATATTATTTTTAATACGGAAACTGTAGAAATAGAGGATTGTATTTTTCTATCTGGAGAACTGCCTTATGGTATTTTTAAGAATCAAGAAGGAATTTTTAAGATTTGGAATGATGAATATGTAGAGGATACCTTCCGGGATGAACAAGTACTATATATAAAAACACCTCAGGGTTTGGTGGTTTTTTCAGGATGTTCCCATAACAGCATAACTTTAACCTTACAGCACATTAAAAGGATTACCGGAGAAAAAATATACGCTGTGATGGGTGGCTTTCATTTAAACGGATTGAAAGATGAAGAAATAATTAAAATCGTCAGGGAAATGGAGAAACTTGAGGTAGAATTCTTTGGCCTCTGCCACTGTACAGGGTTAAAGGCGTTTTGCCTTTTTAAACAAAAATTTAAGGAGAAAGTATTTGCCTGCCCTGTCGGTACTGAAATAAATTTATTGACATTGTAATTGTAAAAAGAAAAAAAAGGAGGGGCATTACCCCCTTTTATGCAGCATATCCTTATTCATCATGTCTCCCACCATTTTCCCTAACAGAAATGCAGCCAGGGGCAATGCAATCAAAACAGACCAGTTCTTATTCCGCTTTTTATCCATACTAAGAAACATATTGATCCCTCCTTTATGTTATTATTTTGCTATATAAATGAAAAAATAATCCTGTTAAATATTATCTATAAGCAGGTGGGGATAGGGCTTGTCTTGTGAAAGGTGTTTGAAGTTGGAAAAAAAATTTATATAGGGGGCTTTTAGGGAATGGATTTTTTTACCATATTATTAATCGTATTTGTTTTATTTGTATCTGTGTCCGGTTTTTTTGGGGTTTCTTCATGAGGGAAGGATTCCGCACAAGGTTCTTGTGCAGTCAAATCAGATGAGAATCGCCTGCATTTAAAAGATGAGGAGGAACAACAAGAAGAAGAAAAAGAAGAGCAGGACACTCTTTAATTTGGAGGAGAGAGAAATGAACGTTTTAAAAAAAAGAATATTGGCGGTAGATGTAGGAGGAGGTACCCAGGATATACTGGTGTACGATCCTGCTTACCCCATGGAAAACTGTTACAAGATGATTTTGCCTTCCCAAACGGTGGTATTGGCCAGAAAAATAAGAAAACTAACAAATGATAATAAACCGCTATTTTTAAACGGAGACGTGATGGGAGGCGGACCTTGTGTGCGGGCGCTGAAAAATCACTTGAATAAAGGACTTAAGGTATACGCCACTGCACAGGCGGCAAAAACCATAAAAGATGATCCGAAAAAGGTTAAAGACTTGGGAGTGGAAATAACTTACAGCGCTCCTGCCGGCGTGGAAAACCTGCAAATGGGAGATATTGACCTGGATTCTTTAAGAAAGATATTTAATAATTTTGAAATAGAAATGCCTGAGGTTTTTGCCGTTGCTGTTCAGGATCATGGAGAGTCTTTGGATATGAGCAACCGGCTTTTTAGATTTAAACACTGGAAGAGATTTATTAAAGAAGGTGGAGAAATTAAAAACCTTGCATATTATAGTGTCCCTTCCTATCTAACCCGGATGCAGTCGGTCCAGAGGCTTTTGCCCGGGGCTTTGATGATGGATACTTGTTCCGCTGCAGTCTGGGGAGCCTTAGAGGATAAGGAGATTTCCGGGCATAGGGAAAATGGATTAACCTTGATAAATATGGGAAACCAGCATACCTTTGCGGTACTGCTCCGGGGCTCTGCAATTCATGGCTTGTTTGAACATCATACAGGGATATTAAACCCTTCCCAAATTGATTATTATGTAAAAAAACTTCAGGATTTTTCTCTAACTCATGATGAAGTCTTTGACAGTGGGGGGCACGGGTGTTATATCAGTGAAGAGATTCAAGGAGATTTCAGTTTTACTGCTGTCACCGGACCCCAGAGGAATCTGGCTGTTGAACTGGGATATTATCCTGCAGCACCTTATGGGGATATGATGCTGACCGGTCCTTTCGGGTTGGTATCAGCAGCTCTATCGGTTCAACCATAATTGATATAATTGGCTTGATTAAAAAGGCAGGTCCTATTTATTCCTGGTTTGCGCTTGCTTCTGAATATTTTATGATTTTATGAAAAAAATAAGTTTAACACAATAAGATTTATTAGATTTTAGGGAGGTGGATATGTGGCTATATTACAGATAAATGTGGTTCCATTGGGGACTGATGAGGCCAGTATAAGTTCATTTGTAACCAAGGCCTGTAAGGCTGCCCAGGAAATGGGTTTAAAATATGAAGTGAATGCCATGTCAACCATTATTGAAGGGGATCAAGATGAGCTTTTTGAGGCCGCCAAAAGAATGCACGAAATTACTTTGAAGATGGGTGCCGAGAGAGTAATCACATCTTTTTCATTGGATGAAAGAATTGATAAATCAACAGACATGGAAAATATGGTTGAAGCGGTAATTGATCCTATGGAATAAGTCCCTTTAGGGACTTATTTTTAAGTGCGGGGATAAGTCCTTTCTCAAAAATTATCCTCATCGGTTCTATTAAGGTTATTTCCCAGTTGGAGAGATAAATACTTTAATTTTCCATATGAATAATGATATAATATTTATTGTAGGGATTGGAGTGGTTTTATTTTGATACTTCTGGGAATCGGTGAGAAAATAGAAACTTTGGGAAAAGCAGGTTTCTATAAGTGTCCTAACTGCCATAATGAGTGCCTTTTTAATATCGTGGAAATAAAAAAGAGGCTGGGCCTTTTTTTCATCCCGGTTTTAAGTTGGGATAAAAAATATTTTTTAAGTTGTACCATTTGTAAGTATGGATACCAGCTGAAACAGGAGGAATTAAAAGACTATAAATTTATTCAAAATATCTGACTGTACGGGAGGAATATATCATTTTACGTCTAGGTTGTCATCTGTCGATTGCTAAAGGATTGGACAAAACCGCAAAGATGGCCGGGGAAGTCCGAGCAAACACCTTTCAATATTTTACACGGAATCCCAGAGGAGGCGCCGCTAGAAAAATATCTGAAGAGGAAATTAAGCTGTGGAAAGAGGTAAGGGCAGCAGAAAACCTCTACCCCATTGTGGGACATCTTCCCTACGTAGTAAATTTGGCTACTCCTAAAGAAGGGATACATAAATTTGCCAGCAAAGTGCTTCTGGAGGATTTAGAAAGAATGGAGGCCATTGGGGCAGAATACCTGGTTGTGCATCCCGGCAGCCATCTGGGGGAGGGAAAAGAAAAGGGCATTTATCGAATCATAAAAGCCTTGGAAGAATCTTTATTGCAATTTTCCGGGAAAACCTCCCTTCTTCTGGAAACCATGGCTGGGCAGGGAAGTGAAGTGGGAAGCCTGAAGGATATTCGTGCCATTATGGAGGGGTTGGGGAATCCTGAAAGTTTGGGAGTCTGCCTTGATTCCTGTCATCTTTTTGCCGCCGGTTATGATTTTAGAAGCAGCCAGGGATTAGAGATATTAATAGAAGAAATCCATGAGATGTTCGGTCTGGACAAAGTGAAAGTTTTTCACCTTAATGACTGTAAGTTTCCTTTGGGCAGCAAAAAGGATCGACATGAAAGGTTGGGGCAGGGATACATAAAGAAAGAGGGATTTTTGAATATATTAAGTAACCCTGCTTTTCAAGAAGTTCCGTATATTATCGAGACCCCTGTTGAAAATTATAAAGAGTATGGTGAGGAAATAGAGCAAGTCTATTCTTGGCTGGAGTAAGTCCACGGGAACTAATCAAACTTAGATAATTAATTTTTTCTCCCGGGTAGTGATTACTATTCTTTTAACTATTACATTTTAAAAGAAAGGAGGGGAAAGAAATTAACCCTAAAGATTTAATGGTTTATATTAAGACTGGCTGTCCGCATTGTCAGAAATTAATGGAGGATTTAAAAAGTAAAAGTATATCCTATGTAGAGATTGACGTTTCTAAAGACCAGGATGCCAAATCTTTTGTCAAAGATATTTTAAAGGTAGACAAGGTGCCGGTAGTGATTAAAGAAGGTAAGGTAGAGTCTGTTGGGTTCGAGGGAAAAGGCTGAAAAATATAAGTAAACAGCCTTGCGCTGTTAAATAATTTTCTTGTTGGAGGTTTTCTAAATGAAAATAGGTGTAATTAGTGATACCCATGGTTCTCTCGATGCCTGGAATAAGGCAATGGAACATTTTGCGGGGTGTCAGTTCATTCTTCATGCGGGAGATGTCCTTTATCACGGACCCAGGAACCCTCTGCCTCAGGGTTATGACCCCAAGGAACTGGCAGCAGCTTTAAATAATTCCCCCATACCGGTATTTGTGGTCAGGGGAAACTGTGATGCAGAAGTAGAGGAGGTAATGCTAGAGGTTCCTATTATGAGCCCTTATTTCTTCTGCAGTTTGGAGGGCCTTCAGATATTAATGCTGCATGGGACAAACTGTTCAGAAGAGCAGCTTTCTGAACTGGGAAATAAATATAATGCTGACATCTTAGTTTTTGGGCATATACATACTCCCACTGCCAATCTTTCAGGAAATACCATATTGTTTAATCCCGGCTCACCTTCCATTTCTTTTCATACGGAACCTACGGTAGGAATTATCGATACTGAAGAAAAGAAAGCAAGAATTATAACTCTGGATAAAGGGGAGCCTTTTAAAGAGATATCATTTTAAGAACGTATTAAAACAGTGTAGAGAAAAAATAGATATTCCAATAAGAAATAAAGGAGGTGAATTTATGTCTGGGAAATCAGAAGAAGTAATCTTTTCCAGTGAAGAACCCAGGTCCGTTCAGGAGATTGCAGATTTCTTGATTCTGGCAGGACAAAAGTTAAAAGAACAAGGTTTTTTCAATCTAACCCAGGGAGACCGACAGATTGAGGTCCGCCCCGATGGTTCTACCAAGCTGGAGCTTAAATATGAGATTAAAGGGGAAACAAAACACCAGTTTGAGATTGAATTAGAGTGGAAACCCGGCGTAGGCGGGCAGGGCGGAAAGGTAGACATTGTGTAATGTAGGATCAGAGGTTCCTTTAGAACAGAATTGCAAAATATAAGAAAACCCGGCGCAGATTGTTTGTTCTTGCACAGGGTTTTCTTATATTTTGTAAGTCAAGGCCCTGCTGGATTGCTGTGGAGAGGAGAGAAGCGTCTTTTAAGGAAAACCTCTTGTTTGATATAATATGTTTTAGCAGGTTTTATGAACATTTAAACGCTGCCCTGCAGTTAGAACAGGAATATCATGGCTTTGCCGGGGAGATTATAGGATAGTAATAATTTTTAGGTACTAAGTCAGTTTTTAAGGGGGAAACCTTTATGAAGTTAAGTGATAACGCCAAAATAACGCTGGCAAAACGTTACCTGATGAAAGATGCTGGGGGGGGGATCCTGGAAACTCCAGAGCAGATGTTAAAAAGGGTAGCTGCTAATATCGCTCATGTGGACTGTCTTTACTATGGTAAGTCAGAAGAGGAAACCCAGAAAATAGAGAGCAGTTTTTTTGAGGTAATGAATAACTTAGAATTCTTACCCAATTCCCCAACTTTGATGAATGCCGGCAGGGAATTTCAACAGTTGTCTGCCTGTTTTGTGCTGCCTATAGAGGACAGCATAGAATCAATATTTGAAACGTTAAAACATATGGCTCTGGTGCAGAAAACCGGGGGAGGAACCGGATTTGCCTTTGACCGGCTCCGGCCCGCCGGGGATTTTGTTAAATCCACCTTTGGGGTGGCCAGCGGTCCCATATCTTTTCTAAAAATATATGACAGCGGCACGGAAGCGGTAAAACAGGGGGGAAGCCGTCGGGGGGCAAGTATGGGGACTTTGCCTTATGACCATCCCGATATAGTTGATTTTGTTACCTGTAAGGAGTCAGATTTAGACATTACAAATTTTAATATTTCCGTTACTGTTTCCGACAGCTTCATGGAAAAAGTAAGGGGGGATGATCCTGACCCGGATTATTATTTGGTAAATCCCCGCACAAAAAACCCCCATATTGACCCGGAGACAGGCAATTTAAAAAGGATGAACGCCCGGGGCCTTTTTCAGCTGATTTTAGAAAGAGCCTGGAGAAATGGGGAACCGGGAATAATTTTTATAGATAGGATGAATGAATTTAATCCAACCCCTCACCTTGGGAAATATGAAACCAGTAATCCTTGTGGAGAGCAGCCTCTTTTGCCTTACGAGGCCTGTTGTTTAGGTTCCATTAACTTGGGATTGATGGTGAACTCAAAAATTCAGGTAGACTGGGATAGGCTGCGGAAGGTAGTTCACACAGCGGTGCATTTTGAAGATAACGTGATTGATGCCAGTCAGTATGCGATTCCTCAGATTACAAAAATGCATCAGGGAAATCGGAAAATTGGGATTGGAGTTATGGGTTGGCATGACATGCTGGTTAGGTTGGGTTTTTGTTATGATAGTATAAAAGCTCTGAAGTTGGCTGAGAAAGTGATGTCTTTCATTAATCAAGAAGCTAAAAAGAAATCTGTTGAACTGGCTCTTAAGCGGGGGGTATTTCCAAACTTTAAAGACAGTATCTATGACACCGGAAAAGAAGAAGACAGAGTGAGGAATGCCACCAGGACCACTATTGCCCCTACCGGCACAATCTCCATCATTGCCGGGGCCAGCAGTGGGATAGAACCGTATTTCAGTATTGCCTTCGCAAGAAAGAATGTCCTGGGGGGCATTGACCTGCTGGAGGTAAATCCGTTATTTATGGAAATAGCAAAGCGGGATGGTTTTTACTCCATGGAACTGGAGAAGCGTATTGTTGAAAGCGGTAGTGTCCAAAATGACAAACAGGTTCCAGAGGAGATTCAAAACATTTTTAAAAATGCACTGGAAATTGATTATACCTGGCATGTCCGGCACCAGGCGGCTTTTCAGAAATATACCGATAATGCTGTGAGCAAAACTATAAATCTACCTTTTAATGCTTCCCTAAAAGAGCTGGATGAGGCCATTAAACTTTCCTGGAAGTCAGGATGCAAAGGAATTACTGTCTATCGTAATTGTTCCAGGGCCTCCCAGGTTTTAAACATTGGGATACCCGGGAAGGATGAATCTTTGAAAACCCCCATTATACCAAAAATTAACGGCACTACGAAAAAAAATTGTCCAGAATGCGGTTGAAGCACCCTGGTTCAATGGGAAAGCAGTGGTAAATGTCAACCATGTGGATTTTAATAAGTATTAATAGTTGGAATAGTCTGTATTTATCTATTGTTTTCTGTCTAATAGTTATATACAATAGGGAAAAAGGTAACAATTACTGTTAAAGGAAAGTTTTGATTTTAGAAAAAAAGGGGGTAGAGCATGAAGAAGATTTTTTATTGCTTTTTGGTATTAATGTTAATGCTGTCACTGGTATTTTTCGGTGTTGGCTGTGGTAATGGCGGTGAAGAACCTGTTCCTCAGGAGGATACAACTACTGAAGCTGATGTTGAAGAAACAGAAATAACTATCGAGGAAGAAGAAGAGGAAGCGGCAGGAGAAACGGCTGCCGCGGAGTTACCTAAATATCCCGGTTCAGCTGAAGAAGACGAATTTCCAGGAATCTTTATAACTTCGGACAGTGTTGAGGATGTAAAGGATTTTTATGAAAAGAATCTGCCAAACTACACCGTCGAGGAAGACGAAGTTATGAATTGTTTTGTTTTTTCTGCCGATGGAGAGATGAGCGTTATCCTTTGGGTAGGGGATAACGACACTGTTTTAATTGAATTTGCTGATTATTAAAAAGAAAAGTTAAAAAAGGCAGCCAGAGGGCTGCCTTTTTTTCATTTCCATTTTACTAAAAAAGGAGCTTTCATCTCACAGTGCTTTTCAGGTATAAAGTATTGGAATATAGTTACAGGTTCAGACTTGATAGTTATTATAAATTATGATATGTTTATACCCATAAAAGTGAACTGGTTTCAGCAAGCTCAAAACACATCAAGGAATCAGGTGGAGACTCTACTCCCCTGATTAAAGCCCCACCTACGCTAACGCTTAGAGGTAGGGGTCTTATACCCTAAAAAAAAGAGATAATAAGGTTTTTATGAGAAAGGGGAAATCCTGCTCTGGGAAAAGGCATCTTTACTTTAAGTGTAACAATTAAATTTTCATCTGCCCATTCTTTAAGAAATTATCAAGGAAAATGTGCCAATATCCACGGACATACATTTACGGCCCAATGTTTGGTAAGGGGAAGCCGGTTAAATTCTCAAGGGATGGTAATGGATTTTCATGCTCTGGAAGACCTGGTTGAACAGATTACTGATGAATTTGACCACCGCTTAATAAATGAACACCCTTCTTTTACTGAGGAAGGGTTAAACCCTACGGCGGAAAACCTTGCCGGTTACATATATGAGAAATTGAAAGATGTTTTAGAAGTAGTTGACCAATCTATTACTGTGCATGAAGTCACGGTCTGGGAATCAGATGATGCCTATGCATCATACCGGGAGGAAGATTAAGATGAAATCCATAGTTCTTTTGTCCGGGGGAATTGATTCTGCGGTATCTCTGGCCTGGGCAAAAAGAAATCAGTATCCGATCCTATGCTTGAACTTTGATTACGGGCAAAATTCAGCAGCTAAGGAGAAACTGGCTTCGGAAAGATTGGCCCAATATTTCGAAGTAGACTTAAATGTGGTGGAGGTACCTTTGTTTAAAAATATTCTACATAACGCCCTGGTTTCCGACGAAAAGAAAGCATTGGGCTTGTCTTCCAACGAACAGGATAATAAATCAAACGACCTTAATTCATTTAGGGTTTCAAACCGTAACGGATTTTTTTTAAACATCGCTGCAGCCTATGCTGAGAGCCTGGATGCTCCTTTAATTATTGCCGGCTTTAACAAGGATGATGCGGACATGTTCCCCCGTAACAGTTTTCAGCAGGTTAAGGATTCCATTAATAGCCAATTAGAGATGTCCACGCTAAAGGAGTTAAAAGTTCTCTGTCCCACTCAGAACTTGAGCAAAGAAGAAATAGTAAACCTGGGCATGAAACTGGAACTCCCCTTTGAACATATATGGCCTTGTGAATCAGGGGGAGATAAGTTATGTACTCAATGTGAGGGTTGCCTTTGTTATTTAAAGGCTCTTCATTACAATGATTTAAAACGTACATAATAACACAGATTCCTAAAATCTGAGGTGTTAGGCATGAAAGCACGGCTGATTGAGATATTTTCTTCCATTCAAGGGGAGGGAATATATATTGGGCACCGTCAGTTATTTCTTCGTTTTTTTGGATGTAACCTTCAGTGTTCTTTTTGTGATACTGTTCAAAATAAACTCCCTTTAAAATGTCGTGTAGAACTGAAAGAAACTGCCGGGGAGTATCTTTTAAGGGACAATCCTTTGAATACGCAGGAACTTTTAAAAATTGTTACTTTATTTCCTGTTAAACTACATCACTCTGTGAGCCTTACCGGGGGAGAACCTCTTTTGCATCATAAATTTTTAAAAAAATTTTTACCGGCCTTTAGAGAGGAAACCGGTCTTGAGATTTTTTTAGAAACCAATGGAACCTTAATTGAAGAATTAAAGGAACTGCTTCCCTGGATTGATTATATAGCTATGGATTTTAAGCTTCCCCATTTGTTGGGTGGGGATAATTATCTGAAACAACACCTGGAATTTTTAACGCTTTCCCTGCAAAAAAAGGTTTTTGTGAAAATTGTGGTTACCGGAGACAGCAGTAAAGAAGAGCTTATGGAATACATAAGAGCTGTAAGAGACGTCTCCTCATCTGTTCCAGTGGTACTGCAGCCGGTGACTGCCAAAACTGACAGCCTGGGGATATCCAACAGTTATTTAATGGAGTTACATTCATCTTCTCTTAAAATATTATCCGGAGTAAGGGTGATTCCACAAACTCATATAATTATGGGGTATCTCTAAAATATTAAAATCAGTTGGTCAGGGGTCAGGCTTGAAATATTCACTTATAAGCACCGTCTTTCCCCGTCGTTCATAATCTCTAAAGCCAGCTAAATATTTATGTAACAAATTAGGAGGACTGGAAGTGACTTTTAGAATAGCTGTAGATTCCGGGGGGACTTTTACCGATATTGCCCTGCTGGATGAGAATCGAAAGAAACTACATATTACGAAGGTTCCTTCAACTCCTGATAATCCCGCCATAGCGGTAATGACAGGAGTTTTAAAAGTTTTAACTGAAAATAAAGTCAGCTCACAGGAAGTTTCATACTTTCTCCATGGAACTACTGTAGCTACTAATGCACTGCTGGAATTAAAGGGAGCTGTTACTGCTTTAATTACCACACAGGGTTTCCGTGATGTCTTGGAAATTGCCAGGCAGACCCGCCCTTCCCTGTATAATTTCTTTCAGACGAAAGCTCCACCTATTGTTCCCAGAGAGCTAAGTTTTGAAGTAGAGGAAAGAATTCTCTATAACGGCCAGATTGAAACACCTTTGAACCAGGAACATTTATCTGTTCTGGTAAAAATACTCAAGGAAAAAGGCATAGAATCGGCGGCAGTTTGTTTTTTGCATTCGTATCTTGACCCACAGCATGAAAAAATAGTAAAAAAAATACTTACAAAGGAGCTGCCGCAGGTATTTGTAAGTTGTTCCTCAGAAATTCTTCCCGAATTTAGAGAATATGAGAGGGCCAGCACGGTATGTATAAATGCCTATGTTATGCCGACCATAAAAAAATATCTGGAAGACCTTGAGATGAGGTTGACAGATGAAAAAATTAAATCACCCCTTTATATAATGCAGTCCAACGGTGGCATCATTTCCTCTAAGATGGCCCGGGAACATAGTGCCAGGACACTTTTATCAGGCCCGGCAGGGGGAGTTAACGCCGGGGTACACTTATCCCGGTTAATGGAAGAACCAAATCTTATTACCATGGATATGGGGGGGACCAGCCTGGATGTTTCTCTTATTGTTGAGGGTCAACCCCGTTATTCTACGGAAAGTTCCATAGGCAGTTATCCCTTACGACTACCCATGATAGAAATTCATACCATGGGTGCCGGGGGCGGAAGTATTGCTTTTATTGATTCCGGTGGAGCGCTAAAAGTAGGGCCCGAAAGTGCTGGAGCTGTTCCAGGGCCGGCCTGTTACGGTAGAGGGGGAGACAGGCCTACAGTAACTGATGCAAACCTGGTATTGGGCAGGATTAACCCTGAATATATTTTAGCGGGTGATATGAAGATATTCCCGGAAAAATCGGTTCAGGCAATTCAGAAACATATTGCGGCACCTTTGGGTTTGACCTTAGAAGAAGCAGCGGAGGGAATTATTAAAGTTGTCAATGCCAACATGGTCAGGGGAATTCGGGTGGTTTCTGTAGAAAAAGGCTTTGACCCCAGGGAGTTTGCTCTGGTAGCCTTTGGTGGGGCAGGTCCTTTACATGCTCTGGAGCTGGCTCAGGAATTGGCCATAAATAAGGTAATAGTTCCAGCTCAGCCGGGGATCAATTCTGCAATGGGTATGTTGGCGGCAGATATTAGAAGAGATTATGTTTTAACCCGGATTATGAGGGAAGAAAATATCCAGGTTGACTATCTAGAGGATTTATTTAAGGAATTACAGTCAAAAGCCCTGAAGGAACTGGAAAGAGAAGGGTTTAAATATGAGAATCTGCTGTTTTACCGTAGTGCAGACCTGAGATATCCCCGGCAGGCGTATGAAATAAATATTCCTTTGGGTGCAGAGGAACTGAATAAAAAAACCTTAGAACAAATGGTTAACGAATTTCATGATATTCATTTAAAAGCCTATGGTTATAATCGTCAGGAGGAAATTATTGAAATTGTTAATGTAAGGCTATCTGTGGTAGGGAAGATGCATTCTTTCCAGCATAAAGCCGAAAGACTGGTTGACAGAGACCTTTCCAGGGCTTCAAATATTTTTCGAAGTATTTATTATAATGGGAAATATATTAAAACTCCTGTATATAATCGGGATGAAATGGCTCCGGGGGGTAAAATAAAGGGACCGGCGCTTTTGGAGCAGCTAGATTCAACTACTGTGATTACACCGGGAAAAACAGCGTATATCGATTCATATAGAAACTTGATTATCACCGGTTAATAATTATCTAACATAAGGCAGAAGGAGGAAATTCCTGTGGTGGATGCTATAACCTTAGAAGTTATGAGAAACGCGCTGCAATCGATCGCGGAGGAAATGGGTGTGACCTTAATCCGGACTGCGCTTTCTCCCAACATAAAAGATAGAAAAGATTGTTCCACGGCAATTTATACCAGGGATGGACGCCTGGTAGCCCAGGCTGAGCATATCCCTCTTCATCTGGGTTTGATGCAGTCCGTGGTGAAAGAGGTTTTAAAGGCATACCCGGTACAAAATTTAGCACCGGGGGATGCTTTAATTATAAATGACCCATATATAAGCGGCTCTCACCTGCCGGATATCTGTATTTTTATGCCGGTGTTTTATCAAGGGGAATTGATTGCTGTGATGGCAAACCTGGCTCACCATGTAGATGTAGGGGGCAGAACTCCAGGGAGTACTCCCACCAATGCAGCTTCAATCTTTGAAGAGGGTTTGAGGATTCCCCCGGTTAAGATTCTAAAAAAAGGATTGTTTGATCAAGAGCTAATGAAAGTCCTGTCTCATAATGTAAGAACTGGTTTTGAGTTTAACGGAGATATAAGAGCACAGATAGCTGCCAATTCTGTAGGAGCTAAACGACTGTTGGAACTGGTGCAAAAGTATGGACTTCAAAAAATATTAATTTATATGGAGGAGTTAATTAACTATTCGGAGCGTTCTTTACGGGAGGAAATAAAAAAATTAGAAGAAGGAACCTGGCAATTTACCGATTACCTGGAGGGGGACGGCATAACCTCCAATAGAATTACCATTAAAGCAGCAGTTACTGTCAGGGAAGACAATATTAAGGTAGATTTTACCGGCAGTGACCTTCAAACCCGGGGTCCTGTAAACTCAACCCGGGCTGTAACCCTGGCCTGTGTCTACTTTGCGGTAAAAGCGGTTTTGAATCCGGAAATACCGTCAAATGAAGGAATTTCTCTTCCCTTGGAGGTAATCACTCCACCGGGTACCATAGTAAACCCTGAATTCCCCTCACCGGTTTCAGGTGCCAACATCAATACGGCACAGCGAATTGCTGATGTAATATTGGGTTGTTTTGCTCAATTTCTTGCCCATAAAGTAACTGCTGCCAGTGCTGGAACCATGGGGCTTTTTACCATTGGAGGGATAGACCCCCGTACTAAAGAGTTTTATTCTTATGTAGAGACCTACGGTGGAGGACAGGGGGCAAATGTTATGGGTGATGGAATGGATGGAGTTCATACCAATATGACCAATACCCTCAACACCCCCTCAGAGGTGATAGAAATATCTTATCCCCTACAGGTTGTAAGCTATAGTTTGAGGCCTGATACCGAGGGCCCAGGGAGACATAGGGGTGGCATGGGCTTATGTCGAGCAGTTAAGGTAATGGGACATACAGCTCAGGTTACACTGAGTTCAGAGAGGGGAGATCTTAGGCCCTGGGGGATGAATGGAGGACTGCCGGGGGGTAATTCCCAGAACATTTTAATAGATTCAAAGGGAAAAGAGGAAAGAAAACAGCCGAAATTAACCACAGAGGTGGAAGAGGGAACCGTAATTATCTATAATACTCCCGGAGGCGGCGGATATGGTTCTCCTCTAAAAAGAGATCCCCAAGAAGTTGCCGGGGACGTCAGTAAAGCGCTGGTTTCTATTCAAAGGGCCCGGGATTTATATGGGGTGGTAATTGACCCCGAAACATATGAGGTGGATCAGAGGCAAACTGAGGCTTTACGGAAAAGTGAAATGGAAATTTAGAAATAAAGCAATGAGAGCGTATGAAATGAGTTATTAAAATATCTTAATTAAAAACCAAATGACCATTACACCTTCTATCAATAATTTGATAAAGGTACCCCCCAGAAATCCTAACAGGGTACCTATTCCAACCTTGATTGCTTCTTGAGCAGTGCGTCCCCTTACTACTTCTACCAGCACAGCTCCGGCAAAGGGTCCAACAATAACACCAAGAGGTCCCAGGGTAAAAAGGCCTACAAGAATACCGGCCGCTGCCCCCCAGCCCGCAAACTTGGAACCGCCATATTTTTTTGCGCCCAGAACCACTGAAAAGTAGTCTATCAAATAAATCAGTCCCACTACCAGGGCTTGTGAGACGTAAAACATGACCGGTAGATTGTTGAAATCAACAAAAAAACCATAGACCAGCATTCCAGCCCAGATTAAAATGGGGCCGGGAAGGGCAGGGAGAATGGTTCCTAAAAAACCCAGGATAAAAATAACCAAAGCAGTAATTAAGCCTGTTATTGACAAGAAAATATCACTCCTTACATTTTTTAATTAAATACAACACAGGGGTTTAATATCCTTCCTGTTACCATATTATATTTTAATAATATTATAGATAATACATAGAGATGAACAGAAGGAATTATATACATAAAAAAGAAATCAAAGTGTAAGAAATGTGACAAACAACTTGAAAGGAGGTAATGTTTTAGTATGTGGGATTATATATTTATTTTTATATTTGTAATTGTTGTTTTATTTATTGTTTTTGTCATAAAAACTTATAATTCACTGGTAGTTTTAAGACAAAGAGTGAACAACTCATGGGCTCAGATTGATGTTCAGCTGAAAAGGCGCTATGACCTGATTCCTAATCTGATGGAAACCGTCAAAGGTTATGCTGCCCATGAAAAGGAGGTTTTTCAAAAGGTTACCGAAGCCAGAACCAAGGCTATTAATGCACAGGGGGTTGAGGCCCAGGGACAGGCAGAAAACATGTTGTCCGGGGCATTAAAATCTTTGTTTGCCGTAGCAGAGAATTACCCGGAATTAAAAGCTAACCAGAACTTTTTAAGTCTTCAGGAGGAGCTCTCCAATACTGAAGGGAAGATTGCCTTTTCCCGCCAGTTTTATAACGATACGGTGATGAAGTTTAACACAAAAATTCAGGTGTTTCCTCAAAATATTATTGCTGGATTTATGGGTTTTAATATTATTCCTTACTTTGAAGTGGCAGAAGGGGAGAGGGGAGCAGTTAACGTCAAGTTTTAAGAACACATAAAAAAGCAGAAATAACAGGAGTGCTAATATATGAATAAACCATACCGGATGGCAACGGGTATCGGCAGTCTTCCTTTTACTGACGAAAACCAGGCTTTATCCCTAATATTTAAAAACATGCCTTTTGTGCCTCATTGGCCCCAGCTGCCCAAACTTAGTAAAACTGAAGGTATAATTGAGCAGTTTCTTTTTCCTCTTATTGAAACAGGAATACTAAGATATAATCAAAAAGGAAACCCGTTTTTTGATACCGGCAATCCCGCTTTTACAGACAGTGCTGCAAATTTTTATAATTTTTACTTAGCTGCCGGGGAGAATGACCCCCAGGCTCAAAAAATGTTTACCATGCATCCGAAATATGCTTCAGGATATTATGCCTTTATTAAGAGATTAAAACAACAGGGAGTAGGAGAGGCAAAATTTATTAAGGGACAGGTCAGCGGCCCATTAACCGTTGGGATAAAACTCACCGATGCTGACCTTGAGCCTTCCTTTTATAAGGATGAATTAAGGGATATTATGGTCAGGGCTTTAGAAATGCAGATGATACAGCAGGTAAAGGAAATGCATCAGTTTAAACTTCCGGTGATAATATTTATTGATGACCCGGGACTTTGCTATTTTGGCCAGGCGCCCTACATTGGTTTAAACAGAAATCATATTATTGAGAGTTATTCGGTAATGATTGAGAGTATTCACAAGCTAGGGGCTCTGGTGGGGGTACACGTTTGTTCCGGGATTGATTGGTCTATTCTCGTGGAAGCAGGAGTGGACATAATAAATTTAGATGCTGTTAATTATAGTGACTCTCTTCTGGTTTACACCGAATCTCTGCAGGAATTTATGAATCAGGGAGGTATCATTGCCTGGGGGATTGTTGCTACCCTAAATCGAAGTATTTCAGATGATGCAAAAACAGTGATTAACAGGCTGGAGAAGTGCTTGAATACCCTGGTAAACAAAGGATTTTCCCAAGGGCTTCTCAACAAACAGCTGATGATCACTCCCAGTTGTGGAACAGGAACTCTATCTTCGGAACTGGCTGAAAAGGTATATACATTAACCGGTGAAGTTCAAAATTTGTTATAAAAAAATCCCCGGATCCGGGGATTTTTTACTTGTTATTTCCTATTTTATCCAGCCAACTTTTGAAGTTTTGGTTTTTTTCCAGTTGAAAACCTAAAAATATGCCTGCTGCAAGGCATCCTATGATTAAAAGAGTTTTCCAAAACCCATACAAGATGAATAATAATCCCAATAAGAGGCCGCATATAGCTCCTAGTATTTTCCCCCAATTATTCAAAATGAGTTCTTTCAAAAGAGAAGTGTCCATAAGAATTACACCTCTTTTTCCCGGGGGATTCGATTGATACCCTGTTCAGCTACGTTCTCAATGAAAATTTTAACAGTGAAAACAGATATTCCAGCCATCTCCTCAATATAGTTTTTTACATTTTCTTGCAGCTGTTGGCTTACTGCAGGGATTTCATACCCTGAAAAAAACACAGTCTTAATGAATATAATTAAGTTGCCATCACTGTAAATAATTTGAGGTTCTAATTCTTTAACACCTTCTATTTCTTTAGAAGACCTTAACACCATGCTCTCCAAAGCTGTAAAGGAAACCATATACTCTCCCTGGGGGGTGCTCTGGGTAATCAGTTTTGCATTTTCTTTGGCTTTAAAACTTTTTGAAAAAAGCCAAAGGCTTATTATAAGGACTAGAAGGGCAATCAATGCCCCATACAGGTTCCCGTATAAATAGCTTATATATGCATCTACCTGTTCCAAGGGCAGTATTGAAAAAGCAAAACCTAAGAAGAGCAGCGCTGCTAATAAAAGAATTAATGATAAAATCAGGTAGACCAACCGTTCTCTAAAATTCAAAACTAAACCCCCTTATTACCAGCCCAGCAGCCCCCTGAAGTTATAATTTCAGGGGGCTGCTGGTTTTAAATCCTATTACTCAGCAGCTTCGTCTTCTTCTTTTTCTACGATCTGCTCTTCTTTAAATTTAATTCCTTGAATATGTACATTAACATAGGTGACATTTAATCCGGTCATATTTTCAACTGCGGATTTTGTTTTTTCCTGAACTTCTTTGGCAACTTCATGGATTCTAGTGCCATAGTCCGCTATTACATATAAATCAATAAAAGTTTCATTTTCTTCGATTTTTACTTTTACACCTTTGGATAGATTCTTCCTACCAAGAATTTCAGCAATGCCTCCAGCAATGCCTCCGCTCATCCCAGCAACACCTTCAACCTCTGTGCTGGCCAATCCGGAAATAATTGCCACAACCTCGTCCGCAATGCGAACTGAACCAAGCTCATTAATATCCTGGATTTTTTCTTCAGACATTTTTTTTTTCACCTCCAGTTTTTTTGAAACTTGTCTACATCAATCATACCAGAAATTACCCTTTTTATCAAATCTATTATATGTAACTTAGTTATTAATATGTTTCATTAAATGAAAAATATTACGTTTTTATAACAATGGCCTGAGGAGTGTAGTCCAAGAAATCTAAATGTTAAATAATTGTTAACAGAATTTTAAGAATATTATTATTGTTATAGATTCATTATTTTTCTAAATGTGATATAATCAATATATAAAACAATTATAATAAACATATCTTATTTTTTTCTTTCATGAAAGGAGGTTTAAAAGAAGCTTACATAGAAAACACTGATATTCTTATATAAATACTACTATAAAACATAATGGAAATTATTAGAAATACAAGGAGGTAGCAAAATGAAAAAAATATTGGCACCGGTCGATGGTTCCCAGAACTCCTTTGAAGCTCTAATGAGCGCCAAGGATATGGCTGAAAAGTTTGGTGGACAACTTATTATATTAAATATTCAAAAGCCTGCTTCTTTTGATACTCCTCACCCCGTTCCTGATTATCAAATCGACCCTGAGGCTCTGAAGAGAAGAGGAAAGGAAATTTTGGATAAAGCAGAAGAATTAGTTAAAGGGACCTCTGCAGAGGTTAAAACTCTTTTCACCGTTGGTGACCCGGCTGATCAAATTTTAAACTTGATTGAAAAAGAAGGGGCAGATATGGTAGTTATGGGTTCCCACGGCCTTTCAGGAATCCGAAGGTTCTTAATTGGGAGTGTTTCAAATAAAGTGCTTCAGCACTCTCCTAAACCGGTCATGGTAATAAAATAATTTAATAATTAAATATAATTACAGCCTCCAATCTGGGGGCTTTTTAATTTGATATTTATGATATAATGATGGGTATATATCTATTGCTTTTTGAGGAGAGTTTCATGGAAGAACTAAAACATCTTCATATGTTGACCGAACAGATAGGGCCCCGGGGTTCTACCAAAAGAAATGAACAGCTTGCCGCCCACTACATAAAAGAGTCCATGGAGAAATCAGGATTGGGGGTGGAAGTTCAAGAATTTACCTCAGTTAAATCATTTTCGTGGACATATGGTCTTATATATTCATTATTTTGCTTCAGCTTTATTATTTTTCCCTTCAGCCGATTTGTGTCTTTTTTACTATGTTTATTCGGCTTGTACGTATTTATAAGGGAAGTTAACACCAGGGAAATCATTAGTAAATTTATGCCTGGTGGCCTTAGTCAAAATGTTTTAGGCAAAATAAAAGCAAAAAAATATCCTGTAAAAACAGTAATTTTTACAGCGCACTATGATACATCTCGCTCAGGGTTGATGTTTGATCCGGAAAGCGTCAAAAATTTTAGAGTGATTTTTCTTTTTAATTATATTTCCATGGGTATAATATCCGTTTTATATGGTTTATCAAATTTTCTGGTTAACCCTCATATTTTAACCCTATGGTATTTATCATTTCCCTTTGCTCTTTTTCTTTTTACTTCCCTTTTAATGTTAATTCAAAGAGAATTACGAGGGGATTATATATCTGGTGCAAATGATAATGCATCAGGAGTAAGTGTACTTTTGGAGTTGGCCCGAGAATTTTCCTCTAACCCCTTTGACTTTGTGGAACCCTGGTTTTTAGCTACAGGCAGTAAAGAGGCAGGTACAGTAGGGATGATTAAATTTTTAGATCATTATAAATTAAATAAAGAGAATACTTTTTTTGTTAATTTGGATAGTATTGGTACAGGAGATTTGAAATATATTTTAAAAGAAGGCATATTAAAACAGCATCACGCTGATAGTAAACTCTTAAAAATGGCCAGACTTTCTGCTGAAGAAAAGCCCAAATTAAACTTTACGGGTGCCTCTTACAACTTACTGGCAACGGATGCTACTGCGGCTATGGCCCGGGGATATAAAGCTATGACTCTGATAGCATTAGATGATGAAGGGATGGTTTCAAACTGGCATTGGCATACAGACACTTATGAACGGGTTGAAAAAGGAAATTTACAGGCGGCCAAAGAAATGTCTAAGAGAATTATAGCCAGGATCCACCAATCAATTTAATTAAAACAAATACTTAAAAACAAAGAAGGGCATCAGCCTGATGATTTTACACAATTAAATAGAAAATATTATTATAGATTGTTGGTAATCTAAGAAGGGATTAATTAGGAACAAAATGAATAAAAATGAAGCAGCAGAAATTTTAAAATTGCTGGACAAAATGTATCCAAACCCCAGGACAGACCTGCTCTTTAACAATTCTTTTGAATTGTTAATAGCTGTGATGTTATCAGCACAGACCACGGATAAACAGGTGAACAGGGTTACAGAAAAATTATTTAAAAAATACCCTACGCCATGGGATTTTATAAATCTAACCCCTGAAGAATTGGAAAAGGATATTAAAAAGTGCGGACTCTTTAGAAATAAAAGCAGAAACATTGTAACCACAGCTAATATCATCGTTCAGGAATATAATGGAAAAGTTCCAGACAGGCTGGAGCAATTACTAAAGCTGCCTGGGGTGGGAAGAAAAACTGCCAGCGTAGTGTTAGCAAATGCTTTTGGGATACCGGCGTTTCCTGTGGATACTCATGTTTACCGGGTATCATACCGGTTGGGGCTGGCGGGTGGAAAGAATCCTCTGGTGACGGAGAAGGAGTTAAAGGAAATAATACCAGAGTCATTGTGGAATAAAGCTCACCACTGGTTGATTGCCCACGGACGTACTTTTTGCAGCGCCCGTCGCCCCCAATGCCAGGAATGTCCTCTGCTAGATTATTGTAAAAACGGGAAAAAAAATATTTTATAAAACTATTAAAAAGCTTTTATGGTCAAACATATGTGTGGCATTTTTTTAAGAAACTTTATTCTTGAATAGAATGTTGCCATGACCCTGAATAGCTTTTTTTTAATTTAATTAAAAGGTGACAAACAGGGGATAAAACTCATAAGATATTCCAAATTATTAAAAGAGGAGAAAGCTGGTGAGTGGCAACATGTTAACCGTTTCAGATCGCGCACAAGAAAAATTAAAGGAAATTCTTAAAGCTCAGGGAAATACGGCCCTTGTTAGATTTTTTATAAGAAGCATGAAGTGAGGCGTGCCACAAATAGGAGTGGCTCTGGAAGAGTCTAGAAAAAAAGATGACATTGCAATTCGGGTGGCAAAAGATATTATAATCATACTTGATCCTTCCACCGCAAGACGCCTTAAGGGTAAAATTGTAGAATATCATAATTCATGGCATGGCACCGGTTTTAGCGTGAGAAGAAGAATTGCAAAGTATTCCTGTTAAGCCAGAATAATAATGTTGTCAAATGCAACACGGAAATGTCAACAAAACGGGCACAATGTTGTCAATTAAACATTGTGCCCGTTTTGTTAGTTTAATTGTTAATTAGAGATAAGTTATAGATCCTGTAGATACTTAATCACCAAATCACCTACTTCAGAGGTAGTATGTCCCATAGCTCCTGCAGAAAGGCTTTTTAAATTATTAACACATACTTGAACCACTGATTGTTCTATCTCTTTTGCGGCTCTGTATTCACCCAACGTTTCCAACATCATAGATAGGGCATTGATTGCAGCCAGGGGATTAATTATATTTTTCCCCGCATATTTAGGAGCAGACCCGCCGATGGGTTCAAACATAGAGACTCCTTCAGGATTGATATTGCCTCCAGCAGCTATTCCCATTCCTCCTTGGACCATAGCTCCTAAATCAGTTATTATATCCCCAAACATATTATCAGTAACAATGACATCAAACCACTCGGGATTTTTTATCATCCACATGCAGATGGCATCAACATGAGCATATTCTGTCTTAATATTTGGATATTCCTGGGCAATCTCATAAAACGCCCTTTCCCATAAATCAAAAGCATAAGTTAATACGTTTGTTTTCCCACAAAGGGTGACTGTTTTTTTATATTTTCTTTTTTCACAGTAATCAAAAGCATACCTTAGGCATCGATCAACACCTTTTCTGGTATTAATGGATTCCTGAATGGCCACTTCATCTGATGTACCCTTTTTAAGGAACCCCCCTGCCCCAGCGTATAGTCCCTCAGTATTCTCTCTAACCACAATAAAATCAATATCTTCAGGGCCTTTTTCTTTTATAGGTGTTTCTACCCCAGGATAAAGCTTTACCGGCCTTAGATTAATATATTGATCCAATTCAAATCGGAGCTTTAGGAGAATTCCTTTTTCTAGAATTCCCGGCTTAACCTCCGGATGACCAATGGCGCCCAGGTACATGGCGTTAAAACCTTTCAGCTCATCAATAACACTATCGGGAAGCGCCTCGCCGCTGCGGAGATATCTTTCGCCTCCCAGGTCATAAGTAACCGTCTCAAAATTAATTTTAAATTTTTCGCTGACTGCTTCTAATACTTTTAATCCTTCTCTTATCTGTTCAGGACCGGTACCATCACCGGGTATTACCGCAATTTTATACATTATTAACCTCCAGTCATATTTGTCTTTTTTGCTGTTTTAAGTTAAAACACCATAATAACTAATTTTAATATAAAATAGAATAATAGTAAAATTATTTCCCACAAATATTTTTATATTTTTAAGAATAAAAATTATGTTTTTTAAGTATTTATAATTTTATTGAAAAGGGTATATTGTAAACAAAGAGAACATTATTATGAGGGAGAGTGATAAAATTGAAAGTCATTAGTAAGGTTATTTATTTGTCATTTATGGTGGTCATATTTTTGATTTTTTCCATAGGATGTAATCTTAATGAAGGACCGGTAACTGACCTTGGGCCAGATCCAGATCTAGATCCCGGGATAGATCCCGGGGATAATCAGGATTTAGTGGACAACAATGGTGATACTATGACCCTTACGCTTTATTTTCAAGATGTAACACAAAGTGACCATGATCTTGAACAGTTTGGTTTGGTCATACCCGTAGAAAAGAAAGTGTCAAAAAGTGATAATGCTCCTAAAATAGCTTTAGAAGAATTAATTAAAGGACCGGAAGATAAAACTACAGCCGGGGCCGTTATTCAAAGTGATGCAAAAATATTGGATTTTTTTATTATAGAAGGAACCTGTGTGGTAAACCTCTCTCATGGGTTTCCCCTGGTGGAGACGGGGGGGAAAAAAGAATCACAAGTATTTATGGAATCAATCATTATGACTCTTACTGAATATCCTGAAATCCACAATGTGTGGGTATTTTTGGATGGAGAGTGTTGGGAGGATGGACACATGGTTTGGGCAGGGCCTTTGAACCGGCCCATGGATACTCAGTCCTTGACACTATATTTTGGAGAAGATGAAGCAATTATTACAGGGGTTCAAGGTCAATATGGTTTTGTTTCACCAATCGAAAGGGAATTGGAATGGAGTACGACTCCTCTAATCAATGTGATGGAACAGCTTATCAAGGGACCCTTACCTGGCGAATTATCTCTTGAGCAAAATTCCTTAAGCCCCTCCCTTCCTGATAATATATCCATTATTTCTATCACCTGTCCCCGCCTTGAGGATAGGGTGGTAACCATTAATCTCAAAGGGCCGGCACCCTCTGGAACCCTGGGAGGGAGCATTTTTGTTCAATCCATAGTCTATAGTTTCACTGAGTTTCCCTTGGTAGACCGTGTTATGGTTCTGTCGGAAGGGAAAACCTGGGATGATGGCCATTCTACCTGGGATGAGCCCATTGGAAGGTAAACTTTATAAATTAAAAACGGATCCGCTGCCGGCGGATCCGTTTTTTTTATGATTAGTCTTTTCCGGTTATCACACAAAAATTTTTGCCACATCGGGCACATTTCAAGTAATAATTTCCTTTGCATTCTCCTGTTTTTTTAATATTATTGCCACCGCATCCCGGGCAAACCCACTTCTCAATTCCAACTGTTTTTTTTTCTAATATACGGTTAATAGTTTTTATGGATTCAAAAACACCCGCAGCAAAACCCTTAGAAAAAGGGTTATTTTCTATTAACCCTTCCTGTCTGTATTTCTGTCCCAGTATTTCTAACTTATTTAAAATTTCTTTAATTTTTTCATCAGGCACCATGATCTATTGAACTTAACCTCCCTAAGGATAAATCATACCTATAATATTTAAAATTGGACACGAAAAACGTGGGGGACGATTTATTTATATATATAACTTCAATTTAGGAATTAGAACAATAATGAATAGTCCCTTTACACATAAAAATGGAAAAGGATAAATTTTATTATATTTTTTAAATTAATTAAAGGAGTTTTCATTAATTTGTAGAAACTGTAACAGGTTGATTTTATAAAATGAAAATGATTTTTATATTTAAAACCTTCAACAAAAAGAGATTTCTGCATAAACATAAATGATAACCTGTGCGTTTTGTCGACAAAAAGGGTATGGTTTGTGGGTGTTACCTTAATTGGCAATATTTTTTAAGGACATTATGTTAACTAATGTGCTATACTAATGTAGAATACTCAAAATGTAGAATACTCAAATAATTAGTTAACCTTTAGAAAGGAGGGTTAGTATGAATAACAAAGAAAACCTTCCAAGAGTTGCCTATCTGTGTATGGAGTATGGTATGCATGAAGAATTACCAATTTACTCAGGTGGTTTAGGGGTTCTAGCCGGTGATGTTATTAAATGTGCCGGGGAAAAGAAATTTCCAGTGGTGGGAATCGGAATTTTGTGGAGACAGGGTTACACCACTCAGCGAATCTGCAGCAATGGAAAACCCTATGATGTTTTTGAAGATATTGATTTAAGCCTGCTTAAGGACACAGGTATTAAGGTGAATGTTACCGTTAAGAATAAAGAAGTGGTATGTAAAGTTTGGCTTCTGGACAGATATGGTAATGCACCTCTTTATCTTTTGGATACCTATCTTCCAGAAAACGAAGACAATATGAATATTACACACAGATTGTATCTGGGTTCAGATGATGACCGTGTAGCTCAAGAAATTGTATTGGGTGTTGGGGGTATCAGAGCATTGAGGGCCTTAGGCATCTCAGTTGAACTGTACCATTTCAACGAGGGTCATGCAGTTTTAGGTGCGGTAGAAATTATTCGAGAAAAAATGAAAAATGGAATTTCCTTTGAAGAAGCCTGGGCTGAAACTAAAAATGTTGTGGTATTTACCACACATACTCCGGTTGCTGCAGGGAACGGTTCATATAATCATGAGACTCTGTTCAATATGGGTGCTTACAATGGCCTTAACTATGAACAAATGTCCAGGATTGGAGGAGATCCCTTCAGTATCACGGTAGCAGGTCTCCGTTTGTCCAGAAGGACCAACGCTGTATCCAAAATACACGGAGAAACAGCCAGGAAAATGTGGGACCATGTAAAAGATGCTTCACCAATTATATCTATTACCAATGGTGTTCATCGCAGCACCTGGCAGGACCCGCGAATTAAAGAAGCCTATGATAAGGATAATGATTTATGGGTTCCTCATCTGGAGGCTAAAAGGGAACTGGTTTCAGAGATTTATAAAACAAACAATGTACTGTTTAACCCGGAGGCATTAACCATAGGATTTGCCCGAAGGGTTACGGCTTACAAAAGGTGTGACCTTATTTTAGGGAGGCCGGGGGAAATAGAGCCCCTGTTGGCAAACGGCACTTTGCAGTTAGTTTTCTCAGGGAAATTCCATCCCTATGATGAATACGGCAGGTGTGTTATTCCTAGAATTATTGAATTGTCTAAAAAATATCCACAGGGGATTGTATTTTTAGAAAATTATGATATAAGGCTGGGTAAACTTCTTACCCGGGGGTGTGATGTTTGGCTGAACACTCCCCGTCGTCCACTGGAAGCCAGCGGAACCTCGGGGATGAAGGCGGCTATGAATGGAGTACTAAACATGAGTATTCTGGACGGATGGTGGCCGGAAGCATGCATGCATGGAGTAAACGGTTGGCAGATAGGACACGGTTATGAAGGATGCAACCAGGATGAACATGATTTGAGCTGTTTATATCAGGTGCTGATGAAGGAAGTAATTCCTGTTTATTATGAAGACCGTACCCGGTGGATCAACATGATGAAGGAAAGTATTAAATCATCAATATGGAATTTTTCTTCAGAAAGAATGATCACAGACTATTTCTCCCGGTTGTATGCAGAGGGAGAGGTTGAAGTAGATGATGAATTACCTGAAATTATAACAGAATTTTCTACCTGTGCTCAACAAAGATAAATCCGGGAACCCCCGGGTTTTTTTTTGTAATCTTATTTCTAACCTTGTATTAAAGTTTTTTTATCATGCTATTTATAATCCTTCCCGGGCACTTTCCTTATTGTGAAAGTGGTTTTCAAAATATATGAAATAGCTGTAATGACCGTGTTATAAGGCTAAAGCCGGGGCATTCCCCTTGGATGTCCCTTGACAAATAGTAAATAGCATTTTACAATAATAACTATTCCAAAAGGAAAATATAAACAAAGTAGGTGGTTTTTTTTATGTGCGGCATTGCCGGGTGTTTTGGAGTGAAAGATTTAGAGACCGTCAGCAAGATGCTGGAGGCCCTACCCCATCGTGGCCCCGATGATCGCGGTATGCATACTTTCAACAACATCGTTTTTGGCCATACAAGGCTTTCCATTGTCGATGTTAAGAAGGGTCATCAGCCTATCCTGACCAACGGAGGTCGAACAGGTATTATCTGCAACGGTGAAATCTACAACTTCAAAAAGATTAGGGAAAGGTTGGCCGGAAAGTATCATTTTACGACCGGTTCCGATACTGAGGTGATTTTGCACCTTTATCAGGAAAAGGGACCGGAATGCGTCAAGGAGCTGGACGGTATGTTTGCCCTGGCCCTTTTCCACGGTGATGAATTTATGTTAGCCCGCGACCCTATTGGTATAAAGCCCCTTTATTATGGATATGTAAGCGGCAGCCTTTATTTTGCCTCAGAACTGGGAGCCATGAGCCTGGCTGGCGTAAACGAGGTGCACGAGTTCCCCGCCGGACACTATTATACTCCCCGGGAAGGGTTTGTTCATTACTATGAAATTCCGGAGATCCAGGATCATCTTCTTTCCGATGTGGAAGAGGCGTGTGAGCAGATCAGGGAAACTTTTATCGCTGCCGTTAAAAAAAGACTCCTGGCCGATAAAGAAATTCACGTCGGATCCTTCTGCAGCGGTGGTATTGACAGCAGTCTGGTGGCTGCTATTGCTGCCGAGGAAATCCCCAATCTGCATACCTTTGTGGTTGGAATGCAGGACAAAAACGGTAAAGAAAGCGATGACCTTATAGCCTCCCGTATTGCCGCAGAACATATTGGCTCTACTCATCATGAGTTAATTTTTACCGAAGATGATTATTACGAAGTTCTGCCCACGGTCATTAATAAACTGGAGAGTTACGACCCATCATTGGTGCGTTGTGCTGTTCCCTGCTATTTTACAAACAAATTGGCTGCCGACTACGTAACGGTGGTGCTGACCGGAGAGGGCGCCGATGAGCTGTTCAGCGGCTATCATTACATGAAGAATTACCCCATGGATGTGCAAAATAAGGAGGCCCGGCGCTGTATAGGCACTCTACATAACATTAACCTGCAGCGTGCGGACCGTATGGGAATGTACTTCAGCCTGGAATTGAGAGTGCCTTTCCTGGATGTGGCCATGGTTGACCTGGCGATGAAGATACCTCCTGAGTTGAAAATCCTCCAGTCTCAAAACGGGAGTAAAATAGAGAAATGGATTTTACGGAAGGCATTTCAGGGTACAGATTATCTGCCGGAGGATATTTTGTGGCGTTATAAGGTCCAATATACACAGGGGGCCGGTTGTGAGAGCCTGGGAGAAAAACTGGCCGAGAGCGAAATTAGTGAGGCTGAATTTGAACGTATTAAGGCTGAGAACCCCAAGGCAACGATTAACAGTAGGGAAGCAGCTTATTATTTTAAGATCTTTCGGCAGTTCCATCCCCAGGACTCGGTTCTCGGTTCCATCGGCATTTGGACGGGCTTCGATTTTGCCGAGGAGAGAGAACATGTGCAGGGTACTATGGACGGAGGCCTTAAGCACGATAAATGTTCTTAGAAAATCACCCATTAACTGACTCATTTTCAAAGGGTAGGTGATTGATAAAATGAAGGTAGGATTTCCTAATAATCCTCGAAAGGAAATATGTAATGAAATAAAGTGGATAGCGAATAACGGTTTCGATTTCATTGACTTGTTTTTGGAACCGGATAAAGGGGAATTGGGAAAGTTCAATCTTAAGGATCTCAAGGGGCGGCTTGATTATTATGGCCTGGAACGGATTGGCCATACTGCATGGTATCTTCCCATTGGTTCGCCGGTAAGTAAGTTGAGGGTTTGCGCCGTCGAAATTATTAAGCAATACCTGGAGGCTTTTGTGGAGATTGGTTGTGATAAGGTAACCATACATACAAACTGGCCTCCGTCTCTGTTTTCGGAGGATGAAGGAGTAAAATTTCAAACTGAGTCTATACAAAGTATTTTGGGATTTGCCGGAGAATTAGGAGCCAAAATCATGCTGGAGCCGCTGGGAACAGCTCACGACCATGCCCATAACATTGACAGTCTCCTGGCATTAAATAAGGACCTTTATTTTCATGCTGATATTGGCCACTTAAATATTTTTGGCCGGGAACCGGTAGAGTATTTATGCCGGTACAAAGATAAACTAATGCATGTTCACCTGCACGACAACAACGGGATTGATGACCTGCATTTGCCCGTAGGGTCTGGAAATATTGATTGGGACCACCTGGTTAGGGTTTTAAAATCCTTCTACGACAGCACCATAACCTTAGAGATTTTCTCAGATGAAAAGGAGTATGTTCTGTATTCAAAGAATAAGTTGTTAGAAAAATGGAATGAAAACCATAAGTAATCAAGTGAATGAGCAGGGTATTGGTTTCTGGCAGGGAAGAGCATAGGGAGAAGGATTGTATTACTGTCATTTAAATTATTTGACACCCTATAAAAAGAATGTTACTATAATTCATAGAATATTAAGAAGGTAAAACTAGGAGGTAAAAAGCATCAGATGAAACAAGGAACAGTTAAGTGGTTTAACAATCAAAAAGGTTATGGATTTATTGAAGTGGAAGGTGAAAATGACGTATTTGTTCATTTTTCAGCAATCCAAAAAGAAGGTTTTAAAACCTTAGAAGAAGGTCAAAAAGTTGAGTTTGAAGTTATTGAAGGCGATAGAGGACCTCAAGCTGCAAACGTAATAGAAATATAATAATGCCTTACCGGCTTTAATAATATTATTATTACGTTCGGTTAAAAGCGCCTTTCTCAGACGAAAGGCGCTTTTAATATAATTATCTTGAAAATAAGACAAGGGATAGCTCCACTGTCTTTAATTCATATTTTTTATTTAAGGGAGGGGGGAGGGAATGTACTATATCAGCACCAGAAAAAATTACCATAAAGTTTCCGCGGCGGAAGCCATTAAGCTGGGTATGGTACCTAAAGAGGGTCTTTTTGTCCCGGAGAATATACCTGATATCACCGGTGAGCAGTTGATGGGAATGGCCAGGCTTTCTTACCAACAATTGACCCAAGAAATCTTACGTCTTTTTTTGACCGATTATTCCCGGGAAGAAGTAAATGAGTGTGTTGCCCAAGCATACCGCCCGGGTGTTTTTGACAGTAAAGATATTGTACCGTTACATAAACTCAGTGAACATTCTTTTATTATGGAGCTTTGGCATGGCCCTACTGCTGCTTTTAAAGATGTTGCCCTGCAGATAATGCCTTATTTTTTATCCAAAGCTAAACAAAAATTAAAGATTAAAAAAGACACAGTAATTTTAGTCGCTACCTCCGGAGATACCGGTAAAGCAGCTTTAGAAGGATTTAAAGATGTGCAAGGAATAAAGATTATTGTTTTTTATCCCTATGGAGGGGTAAGCAGTGTCCAGGAACTGCAGATGACCACAACGGAGGGCAGCAACACTCATGTAGTCTCTCTGAAAGGAAACTTTGACGACTGTCAAAATGCTGTTAAAGAAATCTTTTCTGATCAGGAATTCAACCAAGATATTAGTGACAGCGGGTATGAGCTTTCCTCTGCCAACTCCATTAACTGGGGACGACTGGCCCCGCAAATAGTTTACTATTTCTGGGCTTATTTAAAGCTTTTAAAAACAAATGCAATTAAAGAAAATGAAAAGATTAACTTTTGTATTCCCACCGGTAATTTTGGCAACATACTGGCCGGTTACTATGCCTGTTTAATGGGACTCCCTATAAAGAGATTAATTTGTGCTTCCAACGAAAATAAAGTTCTGACGGATTTTATCAACACAGGAATGTATGACCGAAAGCGGGAATTTATAAAGACCAACAGCCCCTCCATGGATATATTAATTTCCAGTAACCTGGAACGTTTTTTATTTGAAATAAGCGGACGCCGGGGTGAAAAGGTGAAGCAGTGGTTTGAAGAACTTCAAACAGAGGGAAGTTTCCAGGTGGAGTCATCCCTCCTGGAAAAAATACAAAATATTATGGTAGGCTATTATGCTGATCAGGGGGAAATCCTGTCTACCATAAAAGAGGTTTTTGAAAACCATAATTATCTTTTGGATACCCATACAGCTGTGGGAGTCAATGTGTATCAAAACTACCGCCTAAAAGACCCTGAGACAGTTACGGTAATCGGTTCTACCGCTAATCCCTATAAATTTAATTCTTCCGTGCTGGAAGCTTTAAAGGGAAAGGAAGCCCTGACGGGGAAAAACGAATTTATACTATTGGAAGAGCTGAAGAGAATTAGCGGGCAAGAAATACATCCCGGGCTTAAAAACCTGGACAATAAGAAGGTAAATCATACCATTTCCGGTGAAGTAAAAGATATAAAAAGAATTATCAAGGCCATACTGGGAATATAATTTCACAGTAAACTTTCATTAGAAAGGGGTTTTATTAATGCCTGCGAATTTAACTCCCCAGTATTATTCTGCAGAAGAAGCTTATAAAAAAGCAGCGACGCATGAAGAAAAAATAGAAGCCCTGCAGAACATGCTGGCCATGATCCCCAAGCATAAGGGAACGGAAAAACTGCAGGGAGAAATTAAAAAAAAGTTAGCTGTTCTGCGGAAAGAGGGAAAGAAAAAAAAGAGCGGTAAAAGCACTTATAATCCTTTTCACGTGGAAAGGCAGGGAGCAGGACAGGTGGTACTGGTGGGGTTCCCCAACACAGGTAAATCTTCTCTGGTGGGAGCACTTACCCGGGCCAAAGTAAAAACTGCTGAATACCCTTTTTCCACAGCCCTGCCCCAGGCGGGTATGATGCCCTATGAAAATATACATATACAGCTGGTGGATACCCCCCCTATTACGGAGGATATGATACCTCCCGGCCTGATTGGCACTATCCGGGAGGCAGATGCCCTGTTGATTCTTATAGATGCCGGCGCTGACGACTGCCTGGAACAGCTGGATTCAACCTTAACCTTTCTAAGAGAAAGAAATGTTATACCGGAAGAAATAGATGATGATTCATTCCCTTATTTAATCTTAGCCAATAAAGTGGACAGGGAAAACAGTCAGGACAATCTGGAAATAATCAAGGAAATGTATCCGGACCTCACCTTACATGAGATTTCTGTGCTTCAAGGGGATTTAGAGTTTTTAAGAAAACTGATCTATAAAGCAGTAGATGTGATTCGAATCTACAGCAAAGCCCCCGGACAGCAAAAACCAGACCTGGAAAAGCCTTTCACCCTAAAGAAAGGCGGAACCATATTGGATTTTGCCGAAGCCATACACCGGGATTTCCCTGATAAATTAAAGAATTCCTATGTGTGGGGTTCAACAAAATTTGACGGTCAGGCGGTTGCAAAGGATTATGTGCTGGAAGAGGGAGATATTGTGGAACTGGATGTGGAGTGAAGATGGGACATTATTGGTTTTTGTGTTTAATGTGACTTCTTTTAACTGGTATAGGAATTTGAGTTTTTTATAAAAAGCTCCTTATGTAGGACAGCTTGTGGATAGGTTTCCTCAGACTAGCCACGTCGAGTGCGTAGTATTGATGTCAAGGGTTGAAGGGTGAGTGTGTTAGAAGTCCAGTAATACTGGGCTTATGGAGGTTTGAGAGTAAAAATCCGATGAGTAAAAATCGTAAAAATATTGCTTCGTGGGAACAAGTCCAAAGGCATGATTTTCAACGTGACAGAGTGATTTAGATGTCAGTGTTTGGTGAGTGGTCGATTTAGATGCTATTTTCAGCGAGAGAGCGGATTAGATGTTGGGTGTAATTCACCCTTTTGTGGTTGGTTATTAATATTGGTAAAAGTGAGGATAACGATATGAGTATTGATCATTACAGAAGACTGATAAACAAGACAGAAGATTATATTGAAGCAAATTTAAATCATAAAATTACTTTATCCGATGTTGCTAACAATGTTAACATTTCCGAATTTCATTTTCACAGATTGTTTTCAAAATACTCGACTGAAACATTGAAACAGTTTATTACACGCATAAAAATGGAACGTTCGGCAATTTTCTTAGCATTAAATTCTGAAATAAGTATTACAGAGATTGCCTTTAAATATGGATATAGCAGTTCAAGTAACTATAATAAAGCATTTAAGAAGCATTATAGTATTAGTCCTACTGAGTTTCGAAAAGAGCAAGAAAGGAAAAGAACTAATATATTAGCTGACGTATAATAAGTTATATTGAATTCGGAGGTGCGTTAGTAATGGAAAAACCAAGTATTACCATAGAATACTTTAACACAAAAGTTATTTATGTAAGATTTCAAGGTAGTTATGTAGCGTTTAGAAAAAACAGCAGGAAAATGTTTAATCAGTTGTTTTCTTTTGCAACAACGAATAACTTAATAATTCCGGGAGAAACAAAGGTTCTTACTATGTATCATGACAATCCGTTTATTACAGATGCGAAGAATTTAAGAACGAGCGTAGCTATGACAATACCGAGTGATACTGTCATAAATGAAATTGAAGATATTAATGTTTTACAGATTAGTGGTAAGTTTGGTATTGGCCATTTTGAAATATCAGCTATGGAATATGAAGCGGCATGGCAGTATATGTATCAGGAGTGGCTATTTAAAGGAAAAGAGAAACCTAGAGACTCATTTCCATTTGAACTATATGTGACAGAACCACCGAAGCGATTAAAAGAGAAAAGTTTTACTGACATCTATATTCCGATAGAGTGATTTTGAAATAAAATTCGAGCGGAGTTTGAGTGTGAAAATACGATTTGTGAGTGGTTAGGTTGGATGCTGGGATGAATCTGAGTCGGTAGTAACGTTGGGCGTTTAGCATAAACAACCAACAACCTCCGGCGTGAATCATGCACAAAATTGGAGGGGAAAATGGGAATCAATATAAGAAATGAAGAATCAAAAGATTATAGAAAAACTGAAGAAATAGCGAGAGAGGCATTTTGGAATTTATATTTTCCGGGAGGACATGAACATTATGTTGTTCATAAAATGAGAAAGCACCCGGATTTTATAAAGGAACTCGCTTTTGTCCTCGAAGTTGATGATGAAATTGCCGGGGGTATATTCTACACACACTCAAAAATCGTATCAGAGGATCACATTGAATATAAGACCATAAGTTTTGGACCAGTGTTTATTTCTCCAGAGTTCCACAGAAAAGGGCTAGGAAGAGAGCTCATTCTCCATTCTATCAATAAAGCGAAAGAAATGGGTTACCGAGCCATTCTTACTCTGGGATATCCATATCACTATGAGCCATACGGATTCTTGGGTGGTAGAAAATATAAGATTTCTATGGCGGATGGAAAGTTCTATAAAGGATTATTGGTGTTGCCACTTTATGAAGGCGCATTAGATGAGGTCTCCGGCTATGCTGATTTTTCAGATGTGTTTGATGTGACGCAAGAAGAAGTTGACGAATTTGATAAGTCTTTCACGCCGAAAGAAAAAAAATATCAGGCAAGTCAGGATGAGTACAAGGCTACAAGTTCAATGCTCGATGACGAAGAGTGAACTTGATCCTGACGCAATCAGGTATAGACCTGTTCCCTTCATGTGAGGATTGTTATGGAGATAAGAAAAGTAACAGAAAATAAAAAACAGTACATTGACTTGTTGTTGCTGGCAGACGAGCAGGAAGATATGATAGATAAATATCTAAATCGTGGTGAAATGTTCGTTTTAGATGACTGCGGTATAAAGGCCGAATGCGTAATTACAAAAGAAGCGGAAGGTGTTTATGAACTCAAAAACATTGCGGTTAGGGCTGATTTCCAACGTAATGGCTATAGCAATAGACTCATAGAGTTTCTGTTTTCCTATTACCCCGATTGCAAAACTATGCTTGTAGGAACCGGAGACAGCCCTAATATACTCCGTTTTTATCACAAATGTGGATTTACAGAATCGCATCGAATAAAAAAAATTTTTACGGACAATTATAACCACCCGATATTTGAAAACGGGAAACAGCTCGTTGATATGATTTATCTAAAGTGGGAGCGCAAAGCCCAAGAAAGAGGAAGAGATGCAATCAACCAAGCAACAATTACTCAGAAATCCTGATATTCAACCTTCAAGTGATATTGTTGCAAACGCGCTTGGAGAATCGAACAATGCCTATGTGAAGTTTGTCAACGAACTAGCGAGCCACGATATTCAGTTAGAATGGCGTTACTACAGTGATGGCAAGGCGTGGCTGGCAAAGGGACTCTATAAGTGGACAGGCGTTCGAGGCGGTCAAAATGAAACAACCGTTTTTTGGCTATCGATTTGGGACGGTTTTTTCAAGGTGACCATCTATGTTCCTGAAAAAGCCCGTGCAGATGTATTCAGTCTTCCGCTTGATAATGAGGTCAAGCTAATTATTGCGGACTCAAAACAAATGGGGAAACTGAAGTACTTTCCTCTTGTTTTCGACTTGTGTTCGGATGAAATGTTTGAGGCAGTTTTTTCTCTTGCTGATTTTAGAAAAAGCATTAAATAGGTGGTTAATATGGAGATTAAGAAATACAGCAAAGCCGATGAATCTTTACTTTTTGATTTGATTGCTGATGAGGGAGATGAGTGGATCGATTACCATGGGTCAACCGGCCGTGATAAATACATTAAGGCGCTTGAAACGAGCACAACCTATATAGCTTGCGATGAAACTCTTGTGTGCGGCTACGCTCGTTGCCGAGAAGATGATGGTTTCGGCGTCTATATTTATGATTTACTTGTTAGAAAATCATACAGGGGAAGGCAAATTGGAAAAAGCCTTATGGAACGGGTATGCCAAGACTTTCCGGATCAACCCGTCTATGTTATGAGTGATATAGACCCGTATTACGAAAAACTTAGATATCGTAGAGAGGGATCAATATTTGAGGTTAAAGGATAGTATTGAAAGGGAACGATTTATGCAGACAAAAGAAAAAGAACTTCTTGATCAGATCAAAAAATCATATCAAGGTATTCTCGGTGATAATCTTATTGGAATTTATGTTCATGGTTCCATTGCATTTAATTGCTTTCATTGGGATATAAGTGATATTGATTTTTTAGTTGTAACTAAAGAAACGCCGTCTTTACTTGAGAAAGAAGAGTTGATAAATGTTCTATTACATAAAGACAATATATCCCCTCCCAAGGGAATTGAAATGAGTTTGATTCTTAAAAAGCATTGCAAAAATTTCATATATCCTACTCCATTTGAACTTCATTTTTCCAATACACACAAAGAAGAATGCCAAACGAATCTGGAAAATTACTGTAAGTCTATGAATGGTGTCGACAAAGATTTAGCCGCACATTTCACCGTGGTTCGTAAGGCTGGAATTGTTCTTAGCGGAGAAGATATCAAATTCGTTTTTGGTACCGTACCAAAAGCAGACTATATTGATAGCATCAAGTGTGATATTGAAAATGCAGTAAACGATATTAAAGAAAATCCTGTTTATATTATTTTAAGTCTTTGCCGTGTTCTCGCTTATATTAAGGATGATATTGTTTTATCAAAAAAGCAAGGCGGCCAATGGGGAATGAGGAACCTCCCGGCGAGATACAAGCAGATTATTAATAAAGCTGTAAATAGTTATTGCGGGAATGAAATTTTTAGTATGGATACAAGTGCAAGCGCTTCTCAAGCATTTGCTGAATATATGATTAATCAAATATTCAATCATGACAATTAAGGCACCCTATGTTGTAATCCGTAGAGTGCCTTGTTTGTTTTTCCTTATTCTTCCACATCCACTGTCACGCCGGACTTGAATTCAATGGTGAATTTATCCTCATAAACGGTGACTTTTTCAATCAACCGTCGGACAAGCTGCTCATCGTATTCGGTTATGGTGGTGGGTTGCTCCCGAAGGAGTAAGCGTCAAACTGTGCCCACATAGTAATCTTCCATAAAATATGCGATAATTTTCCTCAAGTAAACCAAGTGAGGAGGATTTGCATTTATGACAAAAGAAGAACTGAGAAAAATGTGGGAAGCACGGGTATCGGCTTTTAGAGTCAGTGGGCAGAGCACCACAGAATGGTGCGCTACACATGATATTAAACTTCATCAGTTACGCTACTGGCTTCGCAAATATAAAAACATAGAAAACTCTGCTGCTCCAGCACAATGGATGTCAATAGAAATAGACAGTTTAGGTTCCAACCCTGGGAACGCCATGCTAGTAAGAATAGGCAAAGCAGCCATAGAAGTAAAACCAGGATTTGACAAACAGCTACTCTCAGACCTGGTAATGACATTAGCAGACATATGCTGAACGAAAATACCGTAGAACGGGTATACCTGGCCTGCGGAAGCACGGATTTGAGAAAGGCGATCGACGGATTGGCAGTTCTGGTAAAAGAAGGCTTTGAACTGGACCCCTTCTCCCCCTGTTTATTTGTATTTTGCAACAGAAAGAGAGATAAGCTAAAGATTCTTCATTGGGAACACAATGGTTTTTGGCTATATTATCGACGTTTGGAGCGAGGCAAATTCCAATGGCCGGAACAGCCCAGCTTTAAGCCGATAAAAATCAGCTGCCGTCAGCTGCGCTGGTTACTGGATGGTCTGTCCTTAGATCAGCAACAGGCTCATTCGGCAGTAACAGCTCGTACGGTCATATAAAACATAGCAATTTCACAAAAAACCACTGTTTTTAGGAGGAATTAGCCTTATATTAGTCGAATTAATAATATATGAAAACAAAACCTAAAAATACCGCCAATTCTATAGATTACTATCAAAAACGCTGCGAAGAACTGGAAAAAGAAAATGCCGAGCTTAATGCCAAGGTAAACTGGTTTTTAGAACAATTTCGGCTCAACAAACAGCGGCAATTCGGATCATCCAGTGAAAAGACCAATCCAGATCAAATGCAGCTTTTTGATGAAGCAGAGGTAGAAGCACAGCCCCTTCTGGCTGAGCCTACAATTGAAACCATTACTTACCAACGACGTAAGAAAAAGAAGGGCCACCGTGAGGCCATGTTAAAAGATCTGCCCGTGGAGACGGTAGAGTACCGCCTGCCAGAAGAAGAGCAAATCTGCTCTTGTGGTCATCCTTTGCACGAGATGAGCACGGAGGTCAGGCAGGAGCTTAAAATCATTCCCGCTCAGGTAAAGGTAGTAAAGCATGTGCGCTATGTCTATTCCTGCCGAAACTGTGAAAAAAATGAGACAAACAACAGTCCTATAGTAACTGCTCCAATGCCTAACCCTGTGCTAAAGGGGAGCCTGGTTTCCCCGTCGTTCATGGCCTACGTTATGAGCCAAAAGTATTTAAATAGCATGCCTCTTTATCGGCAGGAACAGCAGTTTAAGTACCTGGGAATTGAATTATCCCGTCAGACCCTGGCCAACTGGGTGGTCTACGGAGCTGATAAGTGGTTAAAACTTCTATACGACCGTATGCACACTCACCTACTAAATCATGAAGTGCTACAAGCAGACGAAACCACCTTGCAGGTGCTAAAGGAACCGGAACGGCCAGCAGAATCAACTTCATACATGTGGTTGTATCGAACCGGTCGGGAAGGGCCGTCCATCGTCCTCTATGACTACCAAGAGACACGGGCCAAGGTCCATCCCCACAAGTTCCTTTCCGGTTTCAAAGGTTATCTGCAGGTTGATGGCTACGCTGGCTACAACGGTTTATCGGACGTTACCCTAGTCGGTTGTTTGAGCCACGCAAGACGGAAATTTGATGAGACGCTTAAGGCTCTGCCTAAGTCCAAAAAAAATGCTGAAGTAGCAGCAAAGAAAGGCCTGGACTTTTGCAACCGCCTATTTGCTATTGAACGTGATTTAAGCGAAAAAACCTTTGATGAACGTTATGAAAAACGCCTGGAGCGCAGCCGTCCTGTGCTGGATGCTTTTTTAGCATGGCTTAATCAACAAAAACCGCAGGTGCTCCCAAAAAGCTCTTTCGGTCAAGCTATTAATTACTGCCTAAACCAGTGGGATAAGCTTGAAGCTTTTATGCTGGATGGTCGCCTGGATATTGATAATAATCGTGCTGAGCGCTCCATCAAGCCTTTTGTAATCGGAAGAAAAAACTTCTTATTTGCTAATACCCCCCGGGGGGCTAAGTCCAGTGCTACTATCTACAGTGTCGTTGAAACGGCCAAGGAAAATGGATTAAATCCCTTTAATTACTTGAACTATTTGTTTGAGAAACTGCCTAACATAGATATTGAAAAACAGAATATTCTGGATCAACTGTTACCATGGTCTGATACTTTACCTGATAGTTGCCGGTTAAAAAATAGGTAGTTTAAATACCCTGCCTTAATTAAGGTGGGGATTATTTTACGCTTACTTCAATCAACCGTCGGACAAGCTGCTCATCGTATTCGATTATGGTGGTGGGTTGCTCCCGAAGGAAAGTGCTCATGTCATCAATCCTTTTACGAATTTCGTCCCGTCCGATGCTTTCCACCTGAGCCTTTTGCTTCTGCTCACGCAGGCTGTAAATCTCATCTGCGACATCCTCGTAGTCGGCTTTGGAGCTGGCAAGCTTTAAAAGCTGGGTTTGCAGTTCTTCCAACCGTCTATCAATTCCGACCAGGGTCTTATCATTTTCATAGCATAGAACAGTTTCAATGTTTTTCTGCAAAGTGGTGAGGAAAGCATCCTTATCACATAGTGTTTGGTTGATGGCCGTAATCAGTACCTGCTCGATGGTGCTTTCCAAAACTGTGCGAGCGTCACAAAACAGACCGGTGTTTTCCAAGCGGCTGACACACCGCCAGACAATAGATTTCTTCCCACGGTTGTTCCAGTGAACCCTGCGAAACACCTCGCCGCAGTTACCGCAGATGACCATGTTAGAGAAGCAGTGGTTGCTGCTGAAACTGCGTTTTTTGCCGTTCTTGCTGAGATGGACACACCGCCGCCTGACCAGTTCTTCCTGTACCTGCATGAAAATTTCACGCGGGATGATAGCTTCATGGCTGTTTTCCACATAATATTGTGGAACAAGACCGTTGTTGGTTATAATGCCTTTTGTGGTTACGAACGCAATTACACCTATAACGAACAGCCCGATAAGAACGCAGGAAATTATAACAAGAACGTTGTGCTTTTTTGTGCCATTTACGGCGGCAATATGGCTCTCTTTTTATTGAATCACAAACACTTCAGGTTGACTGTATCAGCGGAGCCACAAGGAGCAGCAAATCGATATTAAAAGCGGTAGAAAACGCATTAAGCAAAACTGAATAATAGGTCTACTGAGGTATGCTCAGTATAAAAACCACTCTTTCATCTCATTACATATGTGATCCACACCGTCATCATCTAAAACCCAGTGACCTCTTCCTTCAAGTTCCACATATTTCTTGTTTTGTGTTCCAAGTGTGTCATATGCTTTTTTTGTGAATTTCGCAGGCGTCATCTTGTCCGCACCAGGCTGAATAACCAGAATAGGCACCAATCTAAGTTAAAGCTTGAATGTTTTTTGCATGCTGTCTTTTTTGTGCAGAAATTGAGAGGAAAACATTACATTATCCATTTAAACTTTAATTACAAGGAATTGATACAATGGAGTGGCTGGACAGGTTGAATCAATCTATAAGCTATATTGAGAACAACCTTGAAGCTGAAATAGACTCTGAACAGGCAGCAAGAATTGCTTGTTGCTCACCTTTCAGACTGATGTGATGAATCCCCCGCATCAGTTCAATCTCCCGGTGTAGCTGCCGTTTGGCATCGCCCCGGTAAAACTTGGCTTCACAATAGATTTGTTCCAAGATATGTTAAGAGAAATAAATTATTTGAAAGATAATGCCAAAACAGTAGCAAAAAATGAAATTCCTATCAGCACCCCCATTTACTTTTTTATTTCCGATGACCAAGAGGCTAGCGTAATTGGTTGGAAAGAAGCATTAAGAAAACCCGTTTCGGGAAATAAAAAAATTCTGAAAGGAGTAGGTATTTATGGAATATTTCGGTCTTTTGGCACCTATTGCTTTTGTTTTTGCTTTAGCAGCACTGGCACAGGTAGGTTCACTCAAAAAAGAAGTAGAGAAGTTAAAAGAAGAGTTGCAGTCAAAAAGTAATATTTTGTAGATTATACATGAAAGACCAACTATAAGAAGTCAAGTACTTAATGAAAAAAACAAAAAATCATATACTTTTCTGCCTCAAATGCCGCTAATATTTACGTGGCTGGGGAGATTGGTTGTACCAATATTCTTCTTCTTTGTAGTTGAGGGGTTTTTTTGTACCAGAAATAAGGGAAGATACCTAATTCGCTTATTTCTGGGCGGGAATCATGTTTATAGGAACTAAAGTCCTAAAGCAGGGAATTGTAACTGATTCGGATGCTCAGGAAGCTAATCTATCTCCATGGCATTTGGGTTGTTATGTTGGGTATAATCATCGCAATTACCAATTCAATCACACTTTAATTGGTTAATCCGGAGCAGCCGCCTGAAGCTGGAAAGACGTACCGGACTTCTTTCTCCCCCGACAAAGGTTGGCAGCCGTGGATCGATTATACCCAGATTCATGACAACTCGGTTTTTTACATACAAGGGATCTTCTCACATCCATCAGACGTTGTTAAATAGTGAGTTGTCTTCCGAAACATCATTCTTTGGAAAACTAAACTTCTCTTCGATGGTTTGATATTACTGGTAACGTTGCGTTATAATAATATCAAACCATCAGTTATTGGGAAGATTTTTTATAAAGACCATTTATAGGAATGCCCTACAATGCGAAAGGTTGATGAAAATGAATTCTAAAATATACGAATTTGACGCCGTCATCCAAAAAGTTCCTGAAATAAACGGCGCATATGTCGAGTTTCCCTTTGACGTCCGAGCGGAGTTCGGCAAAGGGCGTATCAAGGTTCACGCTACTTTTGACGGCGAGTCGTACGATGGTAGCATCGTTAATATGGGCGTGAAAAACCCAGACGGCTCAGTTTGTTATATCATCGGGCTTCGTAAGGACATTCGCGCTAAAATCGGTAAACAAGCGGGTGATAGCGTTCGCGTTACAATAAAGGAAAGGGGGTAATTAGAAATGATCGGTGTTGAAATTGATATGGTCGTAAGCGACAGCGTGAAGGCGCTTGAACTTTACGAGCGTGTTTTCGGTGCGGAGCGTGTTGAAGTTACGGCTTACGAAAAGGGTTTGAACGAAGCGGTATTTACGATTTTTGGAACAAGGTTTCACCTTCTTGACGAAAACGCTGAATATCAGCTTTTTGGCCCGAAAGACGGCGAGTGCAAACATATGTGGCTGAATGTCCTCGTCCCGGACATCAAAGCAATCTTTGAGAAGGCAATCGAGAGTGGTTTTAACGTAATCCAGCCGATAACCGAAATGCCTGAAATGGGCGTGAGCAACGCGGTATGTACAGACCCATACGGATATATGTGGATGCTTCACCAAATCCACAGCGAAGTTAGTTTTGAGGAACGGACGAAAATTTGGGATGAGAAATTGAAAAATGAGTAAGTTCTGTCAAGAACACCTGAAATATCAGGTTTACGAGAGAGGGTGTGCAAAATGCACACCCTCCCTTGAAATAGTTGAAAGTTGACGAGGGGGTCCTCTCGAGCCATGATGTGGATTGTGTGGTATTGATGTCAAGGGTGGGAAAGTAAAGCGACTGAAAATGTGCTTAAACAAAGGGTTTCTGGATATTGAGTTTTTCTCGCGGCTGTTTTGCCGGAGGTGCCAATGTCTGGAAACCCTTATTTTTGATGTTAATGGAAACATGTCAACCGTCTTAATATAGGGATAGTTGAGTTGACAGATTTTACTCTGGTCAGTCGTTATGCATTTATTTTTATTTCTTGACTTCATTCAAGAATAAAGTATAATTAAGTTATACTAATCATACTTATCTCACTTGGTAAATGAAAGGAGGGTTATTTATAAAGCATCCAAAAGGCAAATACGCATGGACTGTAAAAATAGGCGAAAAAGGTCAATTTGTAATTCCAAAGGAAGCTCGCGACATTTTTGATATTAGGCCGGGAGATACAATAATCGTTCTTGCCGATGAGAAAAAAGGTATTGCCATTCCACCAAAGTCAATGTTTTCAAAGCTACTTGAAACGATTTTTGATAGAAGTATACCAGAAAATGAAGGTGAACAATAATGATTGTAAACGAACATCGTATTAAAGTACCATGGCACTTTTGGTTAATAGGATTATTCTTTGTTTTCATTTATGCCATTGGTGCCTATGATTATTTTATGATGCTTGGGCTTAATGAAGCCTACTATAGTTATAATAACTTCGGAAAGGGAGTATATGCGTATTTTACTAATTACCCTATGTTGCCTTTGATATTCTGGACTACAAATATCTTTAGCGGTATTGTTGCTCCAATCTTGCTGTTTTTTCGCTTGCGTTGGGCTGTACAGGCATCATTTATTTCCGTCGTTTCCATAATGCTTCTGCAATTTATTACGTTTGGATTTATGGATAGGTGGAATGTTTTTGGCACCTGGTTATCTCTTTTTGATATAGTAATAATGCTAACGACATTCGGATTTTTTCTCTACTGCAGGGCAATGGCCAAGCGAGGGGTGTTAATTTAAATGTTACGGGTATATACTATATTCTTTTTGGCTGTAGTGGAAAAAATATTCACAGTTTATGTACAGCCGCGATTGAAACAGACACTTGAAAAAATAAAAATTTAACCTATATTATGGTATAATTTATTATGATAATTCTATAAAATTTTACCTTTTGATGGAACCAGCTCAGACGTTTGGAATTTACCGTTTAGTGACTCATAAGGAGAATATATGACACCGTTTTCTTTTTTTCGTTTTGACTGGAAAGACCTGATTATGGGAATGCAGTATTTATTTGTAGCTTCCGGGGCCACTATTCTTGTCCCAATCCTTACGGGGATACCCGTTTCTGCATGTTTATTTGCTGCCGGGATAGGAACTCTTCTTTTTCATGCCATTACAAAGGGAAAAGTTCCCGTTCTTCTTTCTTCTTCATTTGCATTTATCGCTCCTGTCATCACCGTCAGTGAAATGTATGGTCTGCCATATGCCTTTGGCGGGATAGTCGCAGCGGGACTTTTATATTTGCCCCTGGCTGGGATCATATATGTTGCAGGCATAGAGAAAGTTTTACGGTTTTTCCCTGCTGTTATAACATCAACCATGGTTATTCTTATAGGTCTTATTTTAGCTCCTGTAGCAATTAACAACGCTTCAACCCATTGGCCGGTAGCTATTCTGACTCTTATCACCTGCGTTGTGATAAAAGGATTTTTTGAAAAAAACCTTTTTGGTTCTTTATCTGTGATAATTGCTATTATCACAGGAACAATTATTTCAATTCCATTCGGTCTCCTTGATATATCAGCCGCGTCATCCTCCGGTTTTATCGAGCTCCCTGTTTTTACAATCCCCCGATTTTCATTTGCTGCAATTTCCATTATAGCGCCTGTGGCCATCGTAACCTTTCTTGAGCACTTTGCCGACATCTCAGCGGTTAGCAAGGTAGTTGAAGAAGATTTTCTTAAAGATCCAGGCATTCACAGAACATTAATGGGAGACGGTGTCGCCACAGCGATATCAGGATTATTTGGCGGATGCCCCAATACTACATACTCAGAAAATATTGGAGCGCTGGAAATGACTGGTGTGAAAAAACCGGGAACACTCAGAATTACCGCAGTTTTGCTTTTTTTATTGGCCTTCTTTCCAACCTTTGCTTACCTCATTCACGCTATTCCCAAAGCTGTTGTCGGCGGAATCTCCATACTTCTTTTTGGCATGATTGCATCAAGCGGTATTAAGGGTTTAGTATCGGACAAAGTAAATTTTAAGGATTTTAAAAATATGATAATTGTAGCAACCATGCTTATTATCGGTGTTGGTGGAACAGTAATTGATATTTTTGGAATTCAGTTTTCTTCTTTGGCAATCGCTGCCGTAACCGGAATAATCCTAAATTTATTTTTTGATCTTAACGACTGGGTAAAAAGAATATATTGTCAGGTTCATTCTCAGGAGGTGGTTTCAAGCTGTGATGATAAAGGTTAACGGTAATCCATAAATCTTTATCCCAAATAATAATGTTTTTTATTTATGCAACTGCTTTATAATAAAGTGGTGGGGGACAGACCATATTTGGGATATTCCGGGAATTGTCTAAGGCTATGGCCGGAAGTCTCGGGCAGGAGGCACCTGCTAGATTGTTCTATCAGAGGGTGAAGCAAAAATTGATTACATTACCGGCTTCTACATGGTTCTTTCTGATACTGAGGAATTTGGGGAGCCGGATTTGTCTCGAGACCGGCATGATGAACTGAAAAAAGTGGAGCAAAATCCATATGAGTAAATCTCAAGGAAATAACAAAGGAGTGTCTTGTAAATGGATCAGTTTATGCATGCTGCTATCGAAGAAGCCAAAAAAGGACTTACAGAAGGAGGCATTCCTATCGGTGCCGTTCTGGTTATTGATGGTCAGATAGCTGCCCGGGGTCATAATCGCCGCCTTCAACAGGGAAGTGCTATACTGCATGCTGAGATGGACTGTCTTGAAAATGCCGGCCGTCTCGAAGCTGTTAAATACAGGCAGTCTGTTTTATATACAACTCTTTCACCATGTGATATGTGCAGCGGTGCTGTTTTGCTTTATAAGATTCCGGAGATAGTTATTGGTGAAAACAAGTCTTTTCGAGGACCGGAAGAATATCTGAAATTCAGGGGAGTTAAACTTAAAGTATTAGATAATGAAGAGTGTATAAGGTTGATGGATGAGTTCATTAAGCTTAATCCTCTTATATGGAATGAGGATATCGGCGGGTAGAATGTCTGTCATTGCACGAGATTTATGGAAGGGACAATCCTTTCATAAACCCCAAAACCAACATGCCGTGACCGGTAAGTCACTCGTAGATGCCTGTGTAACAATGGCGCTAACAGTCATTGCTGTTGCCCCTACTGCACCTGCATCTCGGTATGTAGACTTGGGTGGTTCGATAGTTGTTGCGGCATATCTCATTGTGAACGGTATTATTACAATACGTAGTAGAAATACTGAGACCATCTCCAAAGCATCTGGATAGGTGCTCCTATCGGGAAATTATGTAAGTTTTATGAAAGATCAATGTAGCGATGAAAACATCGGTAGCATTATTGCTCCGCAGTAACCTCACCGGGTTCAAGCTTTTCCTGTCTCAGTTTTCTGGCCAGCCACTTCCCGCCATCGTCCATCATGGCATATACCACGGGAACCAGCAGCAGGGTCATGATGCTGGAAACCGTAAGTCCCCCGATGATTACAGTAGCCATGGGAGCTAAGGCCTCGGTTCCTTCCCCGATATTCAGGGCCAGGGGCAGCATTCCCAGGATGGTTGTCATGGTAGTCATCATAATGGGCCGCAGGCGTACTGTGCCTGCCTCACGGATGGCATCATCCCGGGCATAATTTCTCTCCCGCCTGAGAATATTGATATAGTCCACCAGCACAATTCCATTGTTCACCACAATCCCCGCCAGCATAATCACTCCGATGAAAGAGGAGGCATTCAGGGTCCTGCCGGTAATCACCAGGGCCAGCATTACCCCGATAAAGGTCTGGGGTAAGGAGAACATGATGATGAAGGGATAAAGCAGGGATTCAAACTGAGCCGCCATAATCATATACACCAGAAGTATGGCCATAATAAGGGCCAGGGTCAGGTCCCCAAAGGACTGCATCATGTCCGCCTGTTCTCCTTGAAAATCCCAAATGTAGCCCAAGGGCATCTGCATATCTTCCAGTTCCCTTTCAATATCCCGGGATACTCGGCCGATGTCTCGGTCAAATACCTGGCTGGTAACGTTGGCAGCCCTCACCTGACCGTCCCGCTGAATTTGAACCGGGCCTACCTCCCGGGTGATGGATGCTACCTCTCCGATGGGAACGGTGCTCCCCAGGGCTGTGGTAATGGTCAGCTGCTCCAGGGCTGCCATGTTGTGGCTGTGCAGGTTGGTGGTTTGAACACGCACGTCCACTTCTTCGCCCCCCACCCGGTAGCGGGTGGCCACCTGCCCCTCCAGGGCCAGGCGCACTGCCGAGGCCACCTGGTAGGTGCTTATACCTAAAGACCCGGCCCGCTCCCGGTCCAGCTTAATCCTCAGTTCTGGTCGTCCCTCACTGAAACTGGTTTCAATCTCCCGGGTGCCCTCCACCCTGGCAACCCTTTGGGCAATCTCCCAGGTTAATGTGCGCAGTACCTCCAGGTCATCACCCTTGACAGAAATGTTTACGGCACCCCCTTCCATAGCACCGTAGGCAATGTCCTGTTCTGTCACGTTAATCTCTACTCCAGGCATTCCTTGAACCTGCTGCCTCAGCTGCTCCGTCAGCTGCACAGTAGAAAGCTGCCGCTTTCCCAGGTCCACCAGCCGAAGTTGGAGGGAAGCCTTTTCTGGTGCTGCTTCTCCGGAAAAATCTCCGCCGGAACCTACCGATGCAAAAACAGCCTCTATATCAGGGTATTCCCCTAAAATTTCCTCCACATGCCTCACCGCCCGGTCAGTTTCCTCCAGGGTTGAACCTACGGGCAGTCGAATATGAACCATAATTTCTCCCATATCTACAGGAGGAAGAAACTCATACCCCACGTAAGGAATGAGAAAAATACTGGAGCTCAGTAAAGCCAGCAGCAGTACAACCATCAGCCAGCGGTAGTCCAGAACCCGGGTAAGGGCTCTGCCGTAAAATAAGGAAAGCCGCATCATAAATCTCTGCCATATCTGGTGGGGCAGGTATAAAAGAGATTTTTTCTCCTCTTTTCTGCTTGCCTTAAGGATTTTAGAAGAAAGCACCGGGATTATAGTCAGGGCCACAATCAGTGAGGCAAAGAGAGAGAATGCCACCGTCCAGGCCAGGGAGGAAAAAATCATGCTGGCCATACCTTCGGTAAAAATCACCGGTAGAAACACAACCATGGTGGTCAGTGTAGCGGCAATGATGGCCCCGCTCACCTCGCGGCTTCCCCGGAGGGCTGCTTCTTCCCTGCCTTTCCCCTTCTGCCGGTAGCGAAAGATATTTTCTAAGATAACAATAGAATTGTCCACCATCATTCCAATCCCTAACCCCAGTCCTGCCATGGTAAGGATGTTCAATGTCAGGTTTTGGAAATACATCATGGCAAAGGTAGCCACAATGGATATAGGGATGGAAAGGCCAATAATCACCGTACTGGTAACGTTTCCAAGAAAAAGGAGCAGTATCAGTACAGCCAAAATTCCCCCCACAACGGCCACTTGGGCCACGTTGTTGATGGACTCCTGAATAAACTCGCTCTGGTCAAAGGCCATCTGAAATTCAATGTTTCCAGGCATCTCCCTTTCCAGCACAGCCAGTTCCTGTTTAATCCGCTCCGCCACCTGTACGGTATTGCTGTCGGTCTGCTTGCGGATAGAAAGGGATAGTGTGGGTTCCCCATTCATTCGGTTTAAACTCTGATGCTCCTGAAATCCTTCTTCAATATCCGCCAGATCCCTGAGAAACAGGGGCCCTGTCTGGCTGGCTCCCACCACCAGTTCACCCATCTCCCGGATGCTGGTCAACTCCCCGGTGGTACGCACCATGTACTGCCGGGCGCCCTCCTCAATCTCGCCGCTGCTGAAGGTCAGGTTCTCTGCTCTCAGCACTTGGATAATCTGCTCCAGGCTCACATCGTAGGCAGATAGTTTGTAGGGGTCCAGCTGTACGGAGACCTCCCGGCTTAATCCGCCGCTGACTTCGCAGACCGCCACACCGTCCAGTCTTTCCAGGCGGTTTTTGATTACATCCTGGGTCAAGTTGTTCAGGGCTACCGCGTCCATATCCCCACTTATTCCCACCTGCAGAACCGGCAGCATTCCAGGATCAAATTGAAAAACTAAGGGGTCCTCCACCTCATCGGGCAGGAACCCCTTTACCATGTCCAGTTTTTCCCGAAGGTCCAGGCTGGCGAAATCCATATCGGTACCCCAGCCAAAAGTTGCCACAATCATGGAACTGCCGGCACCGGAATTGGAGCTTATGGACTCCAGATTGTTGACCGTGCTGACCGCCTCTTCCAGAGGACGGGTAACCATGTTTTCTATTTCATAGGGACCCGCTCCTTCATAGTTGGTAATAACGACTGCCACGGGAAAATTCATCTCTGGATACAGGTCTACCGGCAGCCGCGTTAAAGAAACCACCCCCAGCATCAAAACAATCAAAACTACCATAAAAACCGCAATGGGACGCTTTACCGAAAGATCTGTCAGGCTCATGGGGTATCCTCCTCCATCACTTCCACTTCCATTCCGTTGAGGAGGCTGCCCTGTCCCCGAGTAATCACCCGGTCTCCTGAGCTGAGGCCCTCCAGGATTTCCACCCGGGTTTCATCCCTGAGGCCCAGCTGAACCTGCTTTTTAACCGCTTTGTTATTATCTACGACAAAGACAGAGTCCGCCCCTTCTTCCAGTAACAGCGCTTCCAGGGGAATAAGGATCGCTTCCTCTCGCTGTTCCACCGGAATCTCCATTCGGGCGTACATTCCTCCCTTTAAAAGGCCCTGGTTGTTGTCCAGAACCACCTTGACTGGATAGGAACGGCTGCCGTCGGGGGTGAAGCTCATGACTTCCTCCACTTCCCCTTCAAAGGGTTCTTCCCGAACTGCGGGAACAAAAACCGATACTTTCAGGCCGGGAAATACCCGGTTCACGGCTCCCTCAGGTAGCGCTGCCTGTACATACATGGTATCTATTTCCGTGAGAATAACCGCCGGCATGGAGGGAGAGGCAATTTCCCCCTCTTTCAGGTTCACCATGGCCACGGTTCCCTCTCTGGGAGCTTCCAGCGTCATTTTGCTGTAGAGCAGTTCAGCCAGCTGCACCTGAATCCTGGCCTGCTCCACCTGAATTTCTATCATTTTAAGCTGCTGAGGAGTAACCCCCATCAGGCCTCTCAAGCTGGATTCGAGGGCTTCGGACTGTGACTGGTACTGAGATTGGTACAGCTCAATAAGGCTGCGGAAATTGTTCCGTTCCTCTTCGGTAATTTCCTTCTCCTCATACATCTCCTCCAGCTGATCCAGCTGCTCCTGAAAATCCTGTTGACTCTGTGCAGCACGGGAAGACAGGTTCTGCTCTCGTTCCTTTTGCTGCTCATAATTTTCCCGGGCATTGGCCAGCTGGGCCTGCGCCAGTCTCAGGGACGCCCGGGCCTGCTCCAGCTGCAGCCGCTGGCTCTCAGCATCCAGCTTTGCCAGCTGCTGACACTTGGTAACATAATCCCCTTCCTGGACTTCTATCTTAACCACTCTGCCCGCAATCTCCGGAATTACGTTAATATGTACCCGGGGAGTCACCTGTCCCGAAAGAACCAGCGTCTCCTGAATTTCTCCTATTTGGGCCCTGGTTGTCATAACCACCGGCTTTTGTAACCCGGCTTCCCCTACCACCTGGGATGGGGTACAACCTATAACACCGCTCCATAACAGCAGCAGACATACTAAAACCGCCAACACTCTGCATCTCAATTATTTTCGCTCCTCGCAAATAAAATGTCAAAAGTTATTAATGTACACTTATTTAGACCCCGGGAGCATACAGAATGTCCGGGGAAAACCGACTGGTCAGACACTATGTTTATACTACCAGTGCCGGAGAAATATGTCAATAATAAAGGACTTTTGACCTGTCTATAACTTTTTGAGAAAGCATGCAGATGAAGGTTCTTCGGTTTATTCACCACTCATATGTTAGAAATTGCCGAAAGATTGCTTGACAAAATTGGTGTTATATGACAGGGAATTAATAGCAGAAGGAACAGTTACGGAGCATAGAAAAAAGTTAGAAAAACCCGGTTCAACACTGGTTTGAATCTCCCGGGCATCCAAAAAGTGAAGTGATGTAAGAATTTAAGCGGTTAACACTAATTACTAAACCCCGGAAGCAGCCTGCCTTCGGGGTTTAGTAATTAGATTATTTTAAATTTTTTTTTACAAATCAATATCAAAATCAGGCATATCTATGATTTTCCATTGGCCATTTTCCATTATCAATTCGACGGTTATGTTTTCTTCTAAGTCCGGGGTTTCTGCCATTATTTCTTGAAAAGAGTCCAATAATATTTCGTAATCTTCGTCTGTTAAATCTTCATCTTCAAACATCATGATTTCAAACATTACGGTAAAGAAGTTTTCAAAGAAATGATCCATGTTGGGATAGGTTAAAATACCTTCTACTGTAGCATTGCTGCCGTCAATTTCGTGACCGGTCGTTTTTATTTTAAACCGACCAAACATAACAGAGAGCATTTCTTCGCCAAACAATTCATCTTTCATTTCATCCTTTAGGTTTCTTATTTCATCCTGATGGTCACTGATTACATAATCAGCTGCCGTTTCAAAATCTGTCTTGGCAAAAGCTTCCCAATATGATCTTACTACATCTTCGGGATTTGATGCTTTCTCACTTCCACCCTTTCCTCCGCAGCCGGAAAAAGCCAGGCAGCATATTAGTATCAGTGTTATGGTGATTAAAGATAATTTCTTCATTAATTTGACCCTCCTTTTTTGATTCGCATTTAATTTTGCTAAAATAAGCCCCCAAAAAATTTGTTATGGCACTGGTTGTGACTGTGCCAGTCTTCTCTTTAAGGTTTTATCCCGTGACTTCAATACATTATAGCATTTATATACAGTTCACAGCAATTCAGAAATATCATTATAATATTCATAGTATTTTTCTAGGGGTTCATGAAAGATTTAACAAGGTTGTCGTCGTGTCCATGAGATTTCTCATTTCCCGTAGTTAAATGTACTTATAAGGAAAAGAAGCTGGTTTGTAAATTTAATGATAAACTTCATTCCACTAAATTCAAATTTTTATCTCTTCCAATGAATAATTTAATGTTTCATTCAAGATAAAAGATTAGAAAAATGATTAGAATCCTGAATTGTTGTATGTGCTGAATCTAAATATACTGGAGTTATAACAAAGCAGGAGGTGATGTGTGAATGGCTGGGCTGGTACTGCAGAAGAAATGATTTGACGGGATACTGTGGTAGATTATTTTCAGTCCAGACGAGACGGGCATAATAGCTGGGATAAGTAGTGAATATATTATTGATGATGGGATGTTTTCTGTAAATATAATCGCTGGAGGTTTTGAAAAAAAATAAGTTTTTGAATGTTAAAAAAAAGTAAATGGAGTGCTGCCATTTGTTAGATTATTTGCCAACAATTTTAATACTTTTGGGGTTAGGTATAATGGCCGTTATATTAACAAAAAGCAATAAAAGCGGTCATGAGGAGAGATCTGCTGCGGCACAGGAAAACAACTGGGAATATACCTCCAAAGATAGTTCAGTAGTGTTAGGTAAATCATTAGATGAACGGAATATCTTTTATGAAGTAGAAGGGGTTACGAAAAAGGGGGATTCCTGGAAACTAACTGCTCGTTATCGTACCACGGTTGATAGCAGTAAACAGTTGTATGAATCTACCTGGTGGCAGTCAGATCATTCTTTTAATAACGCGATTTTGATTATCCCTATAGATGGAGTGCCTATTCCAGATATTATAGTCAATGAAATATTTAAACAGTTTGAACTTCCGCCTACCATAAATCGTCTGACACCTGGGGAACTGCCGGGAAACATGTCCGGTAAATATGAAGTATTTTTAGAAGACAAAAAGGATATAGAACTTTTGTCAACCAATGCATCACTGCTGATGCATTGGCGTAATGAGTATAAAAAGTCAGGCCAGGGAATTACCCTGTCAGCCGGGGCACAAGGCATAAAAATGAGAGTTGATTGGACACTGGAAAAGTCTCGTGATATGGTAGCTTTTATTAATATAGGATTGGCTTTTGTAGAAAACCAAGTATAATTATCTCTTCCTCTGCCAGGAGGAATATGAAAGGAAGGATTATATTGAAAAAGAAATTACCAATATTAATTGTGATTTTGACGCTGTTGTTGATTTTGGTGTCCGTAACTGGATGCACCAAGGAAGATTCAACCGAATCCGGTAATTTGCCGGCAGAACAAGGAAATGGAGAAGTTTCTGAAAAAGAAAATGATGAGGATGAAGGGGAAAAAGAAGTTAGTAAAAGTACTGAAAGCTGGATAAAGGTAGAATCAACTAATGGTGCTTATAAGAATGCCGAACCCTTAAACTGGAATCAAGTGGGAACCCAAAATGCCCACGTGGAAAAATATTCTAACTACAGTGCCTGTTTTGTTTACATAGCTAACTTTGAAACCACAGAAGTGCTGAGAGATGTTGCCCTTGAAGAAGGCCAGGCTGTGGCTTACTTTGTTCTCACTCTGCCTCCGGAAAGTGACCCTGAGGCAGGTTCGTATGATTATTTTGGGGCTTCCGGTCCTTACAGGGTCAGCCAGGTAACCATCCGTTTACCCGGAGGTACCAATATTAATCTGAGTCCAGCCTCCATGACAACGGCGGAAATGGAAGTTACGGAAGTGATGGATTCTACCATAAGCGGTCGTTTTAACATAGAAGAAAAGTGGACTCAAATGTCAGGGGAGTTTCAAGTAGCTTACGAGTAAGTAAGTTTAGTTTCTAAAACAATAGAATAGTTTTTTTATGAGAGGAAAAGTCAATATACCGGAGTTACAATAAAGCAGGAGGTGATATGTGAATGGCTGGGCTGGTACTGTTTGCAGCAGAAAATATTTACCGGGAGGCTGCGGTGGATTATTTTCAGTCCAGACCAGACGGGCATAATATCTTGGGCATTATAGATACCTTAGAGGAATTAGAAGAGGTTTGTTCACGACTGGAGCCTGACGCTGTTTTATTTTTATCTGTACCTGCTGAGCGCAGGCTGAAAGCCAGGTTGAAAAATATTCGTGAAAAAACCCCTAATACCCGGGTTATTGTGGTGACAAACAGGCATTACAGCTTTTCGGGCAATAAAAGGTTAGCAGAGATGGCAGATACCGTTATTTCCGATCAGAATGACCCACAAACCTTAATATCTGCAATTCTTATGACTCTCAAAGGGTATAGTATTAAACCTAAAAAAAATTTATAAAAACTAAGCCATACCCTAATACCCTATTTTTCAGAAATGGATATATGGTATGAGAGGTTTGTGCAGGAAAAAATTTTGAGAAAAATAATAAGAGGAGGTCTAAAAATTGCGGAAAATTAATCTGGCAGTATTTTTGATTCTGGTTATGGCTTTTAGCTTTGTCCTGGGATGTGGTTCCGACAGCGAAACTGCGCCTGCGGAAGAAACCAAAAAGCAGGAAACCAATGGAACCAGCAAGGAGGAGGAACAAGGGAACGGGGAGGAGGAACCAAGCCTCTCCAACAATCAAAGCGCAGTTCTCTGCACGTCATATGAAGCATACCTGGTTTTCACCGGGCTGGAACTGGGGACAGGCATGGAGGAGGTCATAGCAGAAGTAACCGAACTGGGCATGGTGGAGAAAAAACCCATGGAAGAGACTGTTTTTAAAACACAATCGGCACAATATGCCTTTGAAGATGAGATGAAAGAATCATATTTTGAAATAGAGTTTTCGGGAGATAACCTCGTCAGGAAATTGTATCATGTTCCTTTAAACATAAATCTTGAAACCGGTTTTCATCCCACTAAAAGTATCTATGATGATATGCATGAAAAAATTAAAGCAGGGGAAGTAAATAACCTGAAGGACGTGGAGGCATATTTTGGTCCTTCTTATCTCTTTGCAGAAGTTTTTGGCAATTACGATAAGCCAGAGGATGGGATTAAAAGAACCTATCGGTGGCATGGAGGAAACCATTATATTGACGTATACACCGACGGAAAGGATGACCTGGAAGGTTTTAAAATTGGTTCTTCTGCACTGCCTGATTAGCATACCATTTGTGTAATTATTTGGTAGAGAAGATGAGGCCGGTTGGTTGATATCTGCAGCTGCAGTTAAACCCGCCGGTCGTTATTATATTTAATTAAATAGCACTCTGTCAGTCTATTTATTTACATTTTCAACATAAAATTCTTGAAAAAACAGGAAAAAAACAGTAGACTTTTATTATGTTGCAGGCCAAACAGGTAAGCCGGAAATGGTGCGGTTCTTCCAAAGCTGGCTGACGGGTTCAGCCGGTCTATTTCTAAAAAAGTTGGCTGGACAGCTTAAAAAAAGTTATTAAAAAGGAGAAGTAGCATGGGCAAGAACCGGGCGGGTTTTATCTTGGTTTTAATCATACTGTTGTTGCTTACAGGATGTATGGACGTAGATATTGAGCTGACAGTTAATACAGATGGAAGTGGAGAGGTACTGTATCGTATTTCCATGGATTCTTTTTTCTATTCTTTAGTTAAAGAAAATGATTCTGATCCGTTTGCTGAGATTATAGAGGAGGCAGAAAATGAAGATTTCTCAGTTTCTACCTTTCAAGGGATAAAAACAGGGATTGAGGTTCGAAAAAAGATTGAAAATATAGGAGATCAGATAAATGGGTTAAGTATTACTGAAGAATCAGGGTTAGAACATTTGGAGATAACAGAGGGATTTTTAAAAAATCTTTATATATTAGACACTAACTTTGATTTAACAGCCTTTGATAACGGGTTTGCAGGGGAGACGGAACAGTTAATTGGAGAGAATCTCAGGGATGTACTGCGATTTACCTTTACTTTACACCTGCCTGTTAAACCTACCCGGCACAATGCTTCGGCAGAAGACAATGACGGGAAAACATTAATTTGGAACCTGACTCCCGGAAGTACAAATTCTATATATATGGAAGCGGAAGTATTAAATGTAAAAAATATAGGAATTATGACCGGATTATTATTGGTAACGACTGTGGTAATCGTTATGTTCCTACTAGTAAGGAAGAAACGGCAGAACCCATGAAAGCTTTAATACATAAATACTGTTTTCTTATACGAGATTGCTTCTGCGGTCTTTTTCTTTTTTTAGGGAGAATTGTGTGACATCTATGAATGGAAAACAGGTGTCAGGATACCAGAGGAACTTATTTTCTATACAAGAACAGGTTTTATGCTTATTACACAAAAGATTGGCAAAGGGGTTTATATTTCACTCTGAAAGGGGGCTGTCAATATTAGTATGATGGCCATATACCTTATGATGAGGCATCTTGATAAAGGTGAGAATATTAATATTTCTGAGGTTTTAAACACCCCTGGTGATGACGAGGACATTGTCAGTGCAGCGGATCAATGGATCGTTACGCTGGAACAAACAGAGAAGGATGCCCGGGAGATGATTTGCCAGCTGAAAAAGATGATAGATTTTTTAAATTTTAACCCTCCAGTATTGCACCAGAGTTACACTCCTGATTTATAATCAATCATGAAAACAAAAATGACATAATGAAGTAGTTTTTGATTAAGTGGTTTATTATAAAATAAGGGAGAGAAAAGATAATGCATAATGAAATTATAATAAAAGGTGCATTGGAGAACAATTTAAAAAATATCGATGTCAGTATACCTAAGAACAAACTGGTTGTATTGACAGGGCTTTCAGGTTCGGGCAAGTCTTCCCTTGCATACGATACACTTCAGAAGGAATGCCAGAGGCAATACATGGAATCCATGGGAATGGTAACGGATTTAATCAGTAAACCAAAGGTTTTATCAATTTCAGGCCTTTCACCATCCATCAGTGTTGACCAGCACCACACCAATAGAAGCCCACGTTCTACTATGGGCACTGCAACAGAAGTCTATACATATCTTAGGATTCTGTTTGCAAAAATCGGCAAAAGAGATTGTCCCCATTGTGGTAGAATGGTCAGCCCTCCCATGGATGCAGAATATGATACTGAAACTCTGGGATTTGATGAAGAAGTAGGGGAAGATACATTTCCATGTCCTTTCTGTGGTGGAGCTGTTTCCCAGCTTTCAATGACACATTTTTCATTTAATAAACCTCAAGGTGCATGTGAAATGTGTACAGGTCTCGGTACAATTTATGAAGCTGACTGGGACAGTCTGATTGATGATGAAAAGAGTATTGTTGATGGTGCAGTCAGAGAATGGGACATACACTATATTAACCGAAACAGGGAAACCTTTGCTGCTGCGGCCTGTCACTATGGATTTGATTTTAACATTCACAAACCTGTAAAATTTTTAAGCAAAATAGAAAAAAATCTTTTGTTCTATGGTGTAAATCACGATATCTTCAAAAAACATTTTCCTGATATTGAGCCACCCGAAACAGCAAGCAAGGGAAGATTTGAGGGGGTATCCTCAAACATTTTAAGAAGGTATGCAGAGCATACTGGGAACAGTGATTATCAGCAAAAAATAGAGAAATCATTGATAAAAATAGTTTGTCCGTCATGCAATGGAAGCAGGCTTAAAGTATACAGCACAAAAGTTACTGTGGCAGATACGAATATTGTGGAGGTTTCCAAAATGCCTCTTTCTGTTCTGGCAGACTGGGTGGCATCACTGGAAGCTGGGCTTTCTATTGCAGAAAAAACAGTAGCAGAACCTGTTATTAATGACTTAGTTGAAAGAATTGGAAGATTGGTAGAAGCAGGTATTGGTTACCTTACAATTGACAGAGGTATAACCACGCTTTCAGGGGGAGAGGCGCAAAGGCTCCGACTTGCAGCTTTACTGGGCTCAGGACTTACGGGTGTGCTGTATATTCTTGATGAACCCACCACAGGACTTCATTCAAGAGATACCAACAGGCTGATATCTGTATTAAACAAGCTTCGTGATATGGGAAACACAATACTTGTAATTGAACATGATATGGAGGTCATGCTTAAGTCAGATTATATCATTGATATGGGGCCGGGTGCAGGGGTTGACGGAGGAAAAATAATTGGCGCAGGAACACCAGAAGAGCTGATGGAGCAGCCCGATTCAATTACCGGAAGATGCCTTAAAGAAAGTATGCAAAATAAAACAGGTAAAAAAACACTGGTTCCCAAAGATCACATTATTATAAAAGGAGCAGCTGAGTACAATCTGAAAAGCATAGATGTATCTATACCATTAGGCGCGCTTACAGCAATAACAGGAGTTTCAGGTTCAGGAAAATCAACCCTCATTTTTGATGTTTTAAGTAATGAGCTGGATTTCAGGTTAAACAAAACTACTTTCGCACCGAATAAGTGTCATAATATGATAGGGTCAGAAAAGATCGACAGGGTCATAACTGTAGACCAGACCCCCATAGGCAGGGGGTCAAGGTCAAATGCAGCAACCTATATTGATATTTTTACACCGATAAGGAATCTTTATGCAAGTCTTCCTGAAGCAATTGTCGGCAAGCTTACAGCAAGAGATTTTTCCTTTAATGTTCCTGGTGGAAGGTGTGATAGGTGTGAAGGGGCAGGGGTGCTGACGGTTGAAATGCATTTTTTGCCTGATATAGAAATGACATGTCCCGGTTGTAAAGGAAAACGTTTTAAGAAGCACACACTGTCAGTAAACTATATGGGTAGCAATATATCAGATGTGCTTGACATGTCAGTACAGGAAGCTTATGAATTATTCAGGGACAAGGAGAGTATTTCATCCAGATTAAAAATTCTTGTAGAATTGGGGATGGGTTATCTGAAGCTGGGGCAAAGCGCAACCACACTTTCTGGAGGTGAAGCACAAAGGGTCAAGCTGTCAAAAGAGCTTAGCAAGAAAAAAAAAGGAAACACTCTTTATCTTCTGGATGAACCGACAACTGGGCTTCATCCTGAGGACACAAAAAGGCTTAAAAGATTATTGCACAGGCTTGTTGATAGCGGAAACACCGTGATTGCAGTTGAACATAATCTGGACTTGATTTCGGATTGCGACTGGATTATTGACTTAGGGCCTGAAGGAGGAGAACAGGGAGGAAAAGTTATTGCACAGGGAACACCTGAGGATGTTATGAAGATATTTGCTTCATATACAGGAAGGTGTCTTGCAGATGCCTACAATCCTAGAAGGAATTAAGGCATGAGATTATAAGTCTGGTGGAAGCAAAGTGCAAAGCTATTGTAATAAGTGCGCAAAGGAATAAGATGCAATATTGAAGGTTATTCCAAATGCAGCGTATAACGCAAACATGGATAATCATGTTGAATTTAACAAGCTATTGGATGAATTTCTTCAACATATAGCATAAAATTAGAAAAATGATTGGGGAGTTTATTCTTGATGATGTTTACAAAAAAGTTTTTTTTGCTTTTAATTGTCATAATATTTATTACTGCTGTTCTGCCGCAGGCAGCAGTGTTCAGTATTGAAATGCTGGAGCATAAGCCTTTTGATTATGAGGAATTTGAAGAATTCATAGATACTTTTTTTGAAGAGAAAATGAAGGAATATCATGTGCCGGGCGCTGCATTTGTTTTAGTTAAAGATGGAAGCACATTCATTTCTAAAGGATACGGTTATGCTGATCTAGAAAGCAATATTCCTGTAGAAGTTGACAAAACACTTTTCAGGGTTGCATCTGTTTCTAAAACTTTTACCATATTGGGTGTGCTGCAATTAGCAGAAAGAGGGCTTGTTGATCTTGATAAAAATGTAGATACTTACTTGAAGAGCTTAAAAATAAATAATAGTTCTAATGAACCTGTGATGGTTTCACACCTTCTGACTCATACTGATGGATTTGAAACCAGGGACTTAAATACTTTCTCATACACATCTGACCAAATGAATCCTCTGGGTCAGCTGCTTAAAAGAGAATTAAAATCACCTGTACAAAAGCCTGGAAGCATGGTTACATACGGTGGATATGGAACTGCGCTGGCGGGCTTTTTAGTGGAGGAGCTATCAAGGGAATCCTTTGAAGATTACATTGAGAAAAATGTTTTTGAACCTTTAAGTATGAACAGAAGCAGTTTTTATCAGGTTTTACCTGATAATCTTGCCTCAGACGTAGCAACCACATATTATTATGATGATAAAAAACATGCGTATAACCCGATAGAGTTTTTATATGTTAACACACCTCCTACAGGAGGAGCAAGTACAACAGCAATGGATATGGCAAGGTTTATTTCAGCTATTCTGAGTAAAGAAAAAGAGAATCATAATACACAGTTTTTAAGTGGATTAACAGTTGAAAAAATGTTTTCTCGGCAATATGCTGCTCATCCTGCACTTCCTGGAGTTACCTATGGCTTCATGGAGCATTTCTATAACAACCAGCGTGGACTAATCCGGGATGGAAGTGGGCTGGGTATAAGAAGCCAGATATATTTACTGCCTGAACATAACATTGGTTATTTTTTTGTGCAAAATAGTAGAGGAGACAGGCTTATTAATGACTTCAATAAAGCTTTTCTAAAACGTTATTTTACAGCAAAGGATAAAGATATCACGAAAGATAACCAGATAATAATTGAAGGCTTAGAAAAATTTAATGGAGTCTATAGGCCTGTTCAAACTGCAGAACATACACTGGTAAAACTTGAAGCATTGGTTATGGGTGAAATAAGAGTTAGGGAAGATAAAGGCAGATTGACTATAAAGCCCATGGGTATGGGAGATGTATATGGAGGCTTTGATGAAGTAACACAATGGGAACAGATTGAACAATATCTTTTCAGACAAAAAGATGACGAAGCTTATTTGGCTTTTGGAACAGATGAAACAGGACGCATTAATTATTTGTTTTCAGGTTCAGGATACCATGGCAGTTATTACAGAATACCTTGGTATGAAACTGCAAAGGTTCAATTGGTAGTTTTGGGGTTATTAGTGAGTATCTTTCTGTTAAACATTATTTTATGGCCAATAAGGATCATTAAAAAGGATAAGGCGAATGTCAGATGTTCAATAAAAAAGCCATTGCAATATGCAGGTTGGTCAGCATTTGTTATAAGTCTGCTAAATATCTCAGGGCTTACTTTGCTGCTATATGAACTTTTTATAAAACAAATTGCAGGACTGCCGGCTTTTGCCTTTGGAGTATCTTC